>JBBRGN010000284.1:0-6193 GCA_038240665.1 Chitinophagales bacterium
ACCCTCAACATACTTTCACCTGATCCCAGTTGGAAATACCGCGGTGGCGATACGATTTTTTTTAATGCTTCTGCTATTGACTTAGAAGACGGTAAGCTATTTGCCGATGCTTTTAGTTGGCGGGTTGATTTCCACCATGAAGATCATGATCACCCAGCATTGGATGAAACGTTTGGCATTCAGAAGGGATTTTACGTCATCCCGCGCTTAGGCGAAACTTCGGAAAATGTTTTGTACCGATTGACCTGTACTGTGAAGGACAAACAAGGGTTGGTAAGGACAGTCGTCCGCGATATTTTACCCAAAAAAATCAGTTTTATCGTCCGCACCGAACCCAGCGGTATCAATATCAACGTGGACGGGCAGCGTCTAAAAACTCCAGCAACCGTAACCAGCGTAGAAGGTATACGTCGGGTGATAACCGCGCCAGTTAGTCAAATTAACAACCCTAAGTTGTATGGCTTTAACAGTTGGGGAAATGGCCAAAAAGAACCGATTTATACTTTTCTGGCCGGGGAGCAAAACGATTTCCTGGCTAAGTACGATACCAAAAATTTGAGCATCGGCAATGGTTCTGGCTTGAAAGGCAGGTATTTCCAAGCTGTTAACACGTTAGCATTGAATGATGGGTCAGTTTATAAAAACCCAATAGCCTTGAGTAGAGTTGATACGGTGATTGACTTTGACTGGGGTTTTGAATTTTCACCCGACATAACCCGCTTAAAAATCGATTTATTTGCCGCACGTTGGTCAGGACAAATCTTGGCACCTTACACCGATGAATATACTTTCTATTTGGCTTCTGATGATGGGGTCAGGCTTTGGATCAACGACAAATTGATAATCGATCAGTGGGTTAATCAGGCTATTACCGAAGTCAATGGCAAAATAAAACTGGAAGGCGGCAAACGCTACAACATCAAATTAGAATATTATGAAAGCGGCGGACAGGCAGCAGTGAAGATGTCTTGGAGTACTCCCCTATTCAATAAAGTCATTATTCCCAAACTGCAATTGTTCCCCGATCCCACTCCTGACGATCTAAGCACACGGTTAGATTTTGCGGTTCGAGTGTACCCTTCTCCAGCTAAGGATGAAATGAAGTTGTTCATCCGTTCTATTCTTAATGAAAAAGTACAAGTTCGCTTATTTGATACCAATGGGCGCTTGGTATATCAACAACCCATTGAAGTCAACATCGGACTCAATCAATTTCAGATTCCGGTAAGCGAATTGCCCATCGGATTGTATATTTTGAGCTTTACTGGCGGGATAAATAACTATGAAGCCATCAAAGTGATGAAAAACTAAGGAAACAGCCAATTGTACTCTTCAAAAAAGGATGGGTCTTTATTTCGATTTGGAATAAAGACCCATTTTTTTCGGCTATAATCTGCGTCCGCCTGCCACCCGGCTTTTGATCGATACTTGTTGAATTTTACTTAAATTAACCATAAGTCCAGTAAACGCTTGGCTATTATCGACGTTGTATTCTTTGCCATCATAGGTTACCTTGCCATCGTAATGGGCCCAATCTTTGGCCAGCAACATGTACCTTTCGCCCGCTTTGGGGTTGGGGCCAAACATCAAATAACGCAATTCCGAACCACTTTCAAAACTTATTGCAAAGTTGTTGGCTTTTGGGCTAAACAAAAATACGCCAGGCGTAGCCCGCGGAATAACGACTTCTTCTACCCGTTGACCATCAATGATGCGAATATTGCCTCCCCTGATCTCGGTATCTGATTGAGCCGCATTGCGGCGAAGTACCAAATCCTCTGAAAGATAGAATTGAATTTTTTTTAGCGCCTCATCATTCCAACGGTATTGGTCATAAAGCGACTGGGAAAAGAAAGAAAGACGAGGACCACAGGATTGCAACAGCAGAAAAAGCAAGCTCCAAAAATAGATCTTTTTCATAACAGACTTTTTTTGGAGGAAAAATAAGGGAAACCATGCCAGATAAGCTAGCTTGACCAGCAAGTTTAACGGGATTTTAAATTGCTGGGGGGCAAAAATCCCGAGATGTTAATTTTTTTAGGACTTGCGGAGCCTTAGAATAATTTATTTTTCAATTTTAACACATTTTTTATTTGCTGCATTCCCTATCTTTTTTCTTGAAAAAACTGCTTGAGCAATTCGCTGCATTCTTGATGTAAAACCCCGTATTCGGTTTTTGTTTTGGGGTGCAGCAGCTCCTTACCAAAACGCAAAAAACCCCTTTTTTCATCAGCTGCTCCAAAGACCAATCGATCCAATTGCGACCAAAAAATCGCGCCTGCACACATCACACAGGGCTCTAGGGTGACATATAAAGTGCAGCCTGTCAAATACTTACTGTTTAAAAAATTGGCGGCGGCGGTTATGGCCAGGATTTCAGCATGTGCCGTTACATCGCGTAACAGTTCAGTAGCATTGCGCCCGCGAGCGATGATACGGTTCTCACAAACGACAATAGCGCCCACTGGAATTTCCCCGGCTTGGTAGGCAGCATGCGCCTCCTTGAGGGCTTCCCGCATAAAATGATCATCACTAAAAATGCTTAACATTGATCAAAACTAGGGATTGAAAATGGCTTCTCCAAGCCTTGAGAAATAAAAACTCGAAGCGCTCCTTTCTTTTTTTCTGCTTTTCCGTAATTTTGCAAATGGAAACGCAAAAAACTACCACTCAAAACAAATTCCTGGGTGAAGCCCTCACTTTTGATGACGTGCTTTTGGTCCCAGCCTTCTCGGAAGTCCTTCCTCGCGAAGTCGATATTTCCACTCAGCTAACTCGGTCAATTCGCATCAACGTGCCAATCGTTTCTGCAGCTATGGATACGGTAACAGAGGCAAAACTAGCCATCGCTATTGCCCGTCAAGGCGGAATCGGGATGATTCATAAAAACATGACCATCGCGGAACAGGCTGATCAAGTACGCATGGTAAAACGTTCGGAAAGCGGCATGATCATTGATCCCGTAACCTTGACCCGGGACGCCAATATCGGAGATGCGCTTCAGTTGATGGAACGTTTCAAAATTGGCGGTATTCCAATCGTAGATCATGATAACCGCTTAGTAGGTATTTTGACCAATCGGGATCTGCGTTTTGAAACTGAACTCGACCAACCTGTTCAGGATCTGATGACTACTAAAAATCTGGTTACTGCTCCTGCTGGTACAACGCTCTATCAAGCCCGCGAGATTCTTCAGCGCAATAAGATCGAAAAATTACCAGTTGTCGACGACAATAAAGTGTTGGTGGGTTTGATTACCTACAAAGACATCATGAAAGTGATCAATTACCCACTTTCTTGCAAAGATACGTTTGGCCGTTTGGTCGTGGGAGCTGCCGTGGGCGTAACCAACGATTTGATGGAGCGTGTTGAAGCCCTGATACATGTAGGCGTCGACGTAATCGCAATTGATACGGCGCACGGCCACTCTTTGGGCGTGTTGAACGCAGTAAGGATGGTCAAAAAACAGTACCCTGATTTACAAATAATTGGCGGCAACGTAGCCAGTGGTGCCGGCGCTCTAGCGCTGGTTGAAGCTGGCGTTGATGCCGTAAAAGTGGGCGTAGGCCCAGGTAGTATTTGTACCACCCGTATAGTGGCGGGCGTAGGAGTACCACAACTTACCGCCATCAACGATGCCTATCAAGCGATCAAACACACCGGCGTACCTATTATCGGCGACGGCGGTATTCGCTATACCGGAGACATCGTCAAGGCGCTGGCCGCCGGAGCCAGTTCGATAATGGCTGGCGGGTTGTTTGCAGGGGTTGAAGAAGCCCCCGGCGAAACCATCCTTATGGAAGGTCGCAAATTCAAAGTGTACCGCGGAATGGGATCTTTGGGCGCTATGCAAATCGGCTCCAAAGATCGTTACTTCCAAGATGTAGAAGACGATATCAAAAAATTGGTGCCGGAAGGTATCGAAGGACGCGTGCCTTATAAAGGTACCTTGTCAGAAGTGATGGTTCAATACATCGGCGGATTGCGCGCAGGTATGGGGTATTGCGGCGCAGCCAAAGTAGAAATGCTCCAAGCCAATGCCCAATTTGTAAAAATCACTGCTGCTGGGGTTAAAGAAAGTCACCCCCATAACGTAACGATTACCAAAGAAGCGCCGAATTACAGTACACGCTAAGGAATTATTAAATATAGCTACGTTCAAATGGGGACAATTGAGCAATATGACGACCAGAAAGGCAAACGCCTTCCCTGGTCGTTTTATCTACGCGACGACGTAGTACAAATCAGCAAGGATTTGATCGGCAAATACTTGGTAACTGATTTTTTGGATGGAAAAACCGTTGGGCGAATTGTAGAAACCGAGGCTTATCAAGGGCCTGAAGACCGAGCCAGTCATGCCTTCGCCAACCGGAATACGCAGCGTACGCACATCATGTACTATCCTGGTGGCCATGCCTATGTCTATCTTTGCTACGGCATTCATCAAATGTTCAACGTGGTCACTGGGCCACAAGGAACGCCGCACGCCGTATTGATTAGGGCCGTCGAGCCCGTTTTCAATACCCAATTGATGCTGGAACGCAAAGGAATGAAACAATTAAAACCCGCACTGGGTGCCGGCCCAGGCAATGTGGGAAAAGCGCTAGGTTTACATACCAGCTACTCCGGATATTCGCTGATCGAGCCAGCAGCTACCATCTGGATTGAAGAGCCCTTAGAAAACATTCCCGATGATCAAATCATTGCCAGTACCCGCGTAGGTATTGCTTATGATGGTGAAGATTGGGCGGCGCGTCCTTGGCGGTTTAGGTTGAAAAATTCCAAATGGAGCAGCAAAGCCAAGGGGTTTGGGGAGTAGGCGTGTTTTTGTCCAAACTTTATGCTATTTTTGCAACAAAAAAACATGCGGTTAGTCCTTTGTCTGCTGTTCACTTTACCCTTGCTTTTATCCGCCCAACGCGCAAGCAATATTTTCTACGAAGACCACATCTACAAAGACAACATCCATACGGTTACCTTTACGGTGGAAGGTTTTTACCTCACCATGCCGATCCTTCAGTTAGAAGGCAATACCCGTTTGGAATTGGAATTTGATGATTTTCAGAAAAAAACCAAATACTACTACTACCGAATCATTCAGTGCGATGCCGATTGGAAGCCTACTACCCTCTCGGATATGGAATACGTCAATGGTTTTGCCCAAGATTTAATCCGGGATTACCAATTTTCCTTCCGCACCATCTCCAATTTTACCCATTACCGACTGACTTTGCCCAACGAAAGCACCGCTATTAGCAAGTCAGGGAATTATGTACTGGTGGTTTACGAGGATTCAAGAGAAGAATCGCCCATCATCACCCGAAGATTTGTAGTGATCGACCCGAGGGTACAAGTTTCAACAAATTTTACCCGCCCCGTCAACCCGGATAAGTTTCGTACGCATCACGAAATCGATTTTGATGTGGCGATCGATAAATTTGCCATTAGAAACCCCATTACCGAGCTACGGGCAACCATCCTTCAAAATGGAAGATGGGACAACGCCATCGTGGGTATTCCCCCCAATTTCATACGCCCAGGCATTGCACAGTTTGATTATCAAGACAAAATCGTATTCCCGGGTGGTAAAGAATTCCGTTATTTGGATATGCGCAGCTATTTTTTGCCTTCCCTAAAAATGCAAACAGTAGATCGATTGGATGACCAAATTGAAGTAGGTTTGGGAAGGGACAAATCCAGAACTTTTGAACCTTATTTTCAGTTTTCAGACATTGACGGCTATTTTGTCATCGAAAACAGAGACCAAGCAGTTGCCAATACTTACCAAAGTACCGTACGTACAAACGGTACAAATCTCCTACCCAACACGGTCGATACCAACCAACTGAACAAAAACACGACGAGTCTTTACCGATTACAAGCTGATTCCCGCGATCCATTTAACAACGACTTGTCCTCGGATTATGCACAAGTGCTCTTTTCCTTGGCCAGCAATCAAGCTTTAGAAAACGAAGATGTTTATTTGGTCGGAAAATTGAGTGATTGGCAACTCCAGCCTTCATTTAAAATGACTTACAATGACGCGACCAGGAGCTATATAGTCAATGTGCCTTTGAAACAGGGTTATTATAACTATGCTTATGCCACAGCACCAAAGGGACAAGTACCCAAAACCGTTGATACTGGAGAGTTTGAAGGCAATTGGTGGGAAACTGAAAACGAATATACCATC
>JBBRGN010000285.1:0-6185 GCA_038240665.1 Chitinophagales bacterium
AAGATGTTTTGGATGTACAAGTTATGCGTAGCGTGCAACAAAACGGCTGTCCAAAGGCTATTGGATTTTAAGCGAAACCAAGTGTAGACAAAACTCATCGCAACCACCAAAGTGGTAAAACAAGTTAAGCCATACCAAGCCGGCGTACCGCTGTTGTAATCAGCAAAAATGAGGATGGGATAATGCCAAAGCGACCAGATCAACCCAGAAAGGATGGAGGTTTGGTTATAATTCAATTTTTTTGCCAATTCAGGCACCAAAAAACCACGCCAGCCAATCTCTTCACCCAAGGCTGAAGAGATGCTACGAGGCAAGCCGTATACCCCTCCAATAATAAAGTAAAGGACAATCACCAACCAACTGGGCAGCGCATCAAAACCAAAGGAACTGGAAATCTGCTTCACAAATTCCACGTTGTAAAAACCACCCCAACCGACCGTCCAAATGATCAGATAGGCAATTAGCGCGTAAATAATCGGGACAAGGTAACTCCACAGTTGGTACCGAGAATTGCCCCACTGCCAACCCAATGAGGAAAGATCCCTCTTCAACAACAAGGTGGTGGTGATGCCCGCCAACCCTGGGCACCACATCAACCCGTTGACGTATAACCCAAACCCGCTGCCTAGTTTACCAGTATGGATGATCAGAAAATAGAAAACCGAGCTAAAAGCCAATGTGAGCAATAAATAGATGGCAGCTCCATTGCGTTGAGGAGTAGATGTGACGGACATAAGGCGGTTTTAGGCTGGTGATTTAAATACTAATGAAGGTAATATTCGCAAAGGAGAAAATCAAATTTCCATTTCCAACAACCCATAGCTTAGTGCTTTTCCGTGGGGATCCATAGCCAAAATCAATGGCACCAAAACCAAAGCAGTGATCACCGATAATCTTTTGGGCATGATCAGGATCAAAAAAACGGCAATCGTAGCAAAACCCAGAAGAGCAAGCATAAATAGGTATTTATATTTTTAAACAAGTAAATTCTACTTGTTTAGAGGTCATTGCTTTTTTCGCTTACCTGCCCCAGTAACAAGAGCAATTGCGCATTGAAGACAGCAGTATTTGCGCCCAGCGTAGCAAAAAAACGTTGATCAAAAGCCTCAACAGCAATAACCGCTTGCTTGACCACGGCGATGCCATTTTCGGTGAGTGCCACCGTTTTAGCACGGGTATCGGTGGCATGCTCGTGGCGTTGTATCAAGCCTTTTCCCTGTAGTGTCCTCAAAACCGTAGAAGTGGTCATGGGATCGATTTTGGTATGAGACGACAACAGAATTTGCGTAACATCCTGGCGGTTTAAGGTCAACCAATGAATGCTGGCCAGGAGTACATATTGCGAATGCGTCAAGTCATGTTGCTCAAGGGCTTTCTTGATTTCTCGTTGCCACAAATTGGTCACTTGCCACAACAAAAAACCTGAGCTATCTTCCGCCTTTTCTACCTGAAATGTATTGTTTTCATCTTTCATCTTGAGCACTTTAGCCGCCGGCAGATTGCTCACAATAGGCGAGCAGCTTGCACTTGAAGTGGCATTTCTTGAGGTAAAGCATCCACAATTCCTTGCGCGACCAATTTTATCCACAAAAAGGACAAAACTCCTTTTACTTTCATGGTGGTAGTGATTTTTAGCCCAGCCGGAGTTTCTTCCAGTAGGTGTTCGCCATACATCTTAGCCAAAGGAAACCGGGTTAAATCTACAAATTTTTTATACTCCTCTATTTCTACCCATTCAATTTTTACTTGCCCACTGCCTTTTGGTTTAAGAAAAAAATGGTTGCCTTGTTCAAATGCGCCATCCATTTTGGCGTAATCAATGCCTTCGTCCCAGGTATGCCAGTGGTTGACATCCGCGAAGAGTTTTCACATTTGTTCTTTGGTGACAGCAGTTGTAGTGATGGTATAAGATCTTGTCCACATGATAAATAGCAGGTTTTGATAAATATTTTTATTGTAATTTTAAATATAATATGCACACTTATCAAAAGCAAATTTATTTTGTATCCGTTTAGTAGGAATTTTTTAAATGGTTGCCGGTGAGGGGTTTAAAAAAAACGGCCAGACCATCCTTATTTGCCTAGCCGTTTTTTTGAAAAATGAAAAATCATCTTTGGAGATAATTTCCCCTTTCTTTTATTTCTCTCCCATGACCGCTTCCGCTTCTTTTTTCAAATCGGCAGCAAATTTTTCAAAAGACTCGTCAAATGGTGGGATAAAACGGGCGAACAAGGGAAACATCAAGCCTCCGATTTTTTCGGTCATTGAAAAAGCGACAGTACCATCGCCATGGTCGGTTAAAGTAAAAACCCTGGATCCCATGGCATCGCCCCAAACCAGTTTCTGGTTGGCAACCCATTCCTTGATTTTCAATTTAAAAACCCGTTTGTCATCCAAATACGATTTCAAACGAATGGTTTCGACCAGTTGGATCTTACCTTCCAATGAAGTAACGGTGGAATTCCAACGCGGATACTCCGCAGCGTTGGTTAACAAAGCCCAGATGACACTGGCATCGGCATGAATCTGCGTGTTTACGGCAGTTTCTCGGCTAAAAGTAGTTTTGATGGTAGTTGCTTTTCCGTTGGTAGACATGGTGAAATTAGGTTTTGTATTGCAAGTTGGTTGATGAATGACTTTTTGACGAAGCAGCGTTGTAAAACGATAGGGTAGAAGGGCATTATTTTTTAATTTTACTCCATTGCCTTTCTATTGTACTCAATATGATGGAGTTGTAGATCCGCTCCGTTGGAATGAAAAGGATCTACGCTCTTTACGATATTCATGCGCAGATCCAAGAGCAGTTCTTTATCGGTATTTTCGGCGGCTTTGGCCAGCTCAATTTTCATCAGTTCCTCCTGGAAATTTTGTTTGGGATTAAAAATGCCGTTCAGTTCCGAACACTGGTGACAGGTTCCTTCCTTATTGATCAAAGCACAGCGGTTGTCAAAAATCAGGATCATTTTGGATCGTCCGGTGTGCAGGTAGTATTTCACCATCGCCTCGGTATTGTTAATGATCTCGGCAATTTCGGCCACTTTAAATTCGTAGACTTCCTTTAAAAAAATACAAATCTGCTGTTCCAAGGGCAAGGATTTGGAGATGCAGGTCAGACAAAAAGTGATGTGTTCCTTGATTTCAAATTGACCTTGTGGGGAAGTAGCATGGATCTGCATCACCTCAGGAAAATAGTGGGGATCGGTCAATGCTTTGGCTTTGCAAATATCAGTTACATCGGGCGTCCAGCGTTTTTGCGCGCGCAGGTTGTCCTTCGCCAAATTAGAAGCAATGCTAAACAACCAAGTTTTCAAGCTGGATTCGCCGCGAAAAGTGCTCAATTTTTCAAAAGCCTTAAGGTAAGTTTCTTGCACAATATCTTCTGCGTCTTCGATACAAGCGGTGATGCGCAGGATGTAAGATTGTATTTGTCCGCGGATGTTTTCAAATTCAGTGGTGAATTGATCGGTAGTCATGGCATTGGGTGTTAGGCAAAAAATCGTCGAGCTTGGGTAATGCGCCCGGTTGCGAAGATAGCTTAAGTTTATGGAATGGGAGGTCAAAACAGCTTTTAATGTGCCGATTTTGAGGGCATTATAAACAAGAGGTTAAATTAGAAAAGCCTTCGGTGTGGGGTTACTAGCTAGGGGACTCTACCTAAAGCATTTTAAGAATCGGTTCGTCAATAGCACCATTGAAGTGGGGCACGGGTTTTATGGTATTGTTGGTAAATAGGGCAGTATAGGGTGCTTTTTTGTGAACAATTGATGCCATAAAAGGGCACATGAATTGCCCACTGAATTGTTACCTCGGTAAAGATTTTCCACTGGCGACTATTCTCTTAGGTCTAATCAAAAATCGAAAAATCGAGGATCCAAAATTTCCCGGTTTCCTGCTTCAGTTTTCCTTCGCGCTCGAGTTCGTTCATCATCAAAGCAACAGATTTACAGGAAGTTGCGATTAAACTGGCCATTGTTTGTTGGGTAAGCTAATGGTAGGCATATTTGTAAGGACATAAAATATGGAACAAGTCAATCTCTTCAAAACACCAGATTTGCTTCATTTTAGGTGCAATTGTTTAATGCTTCAAAATTAGCACATTGTGGGCTTTTAAGGAATTGTTAATCCGTCCGCGGCACAACATTTACAAGGCTTTTAGCTCAACCAGGACAACCAAAAGTGGGTTGATAGACGTTATCCTTCCAAATCAAAAAAATGAAAAACTTGTTGCAATCCATTTTAGTACTCGTATTGTTCAGTGCAAGCTTCGCGCTTTCTGCCCAAAACTCTTCTAAAGTAAATGTAGACAGAAATCTGTTGGCCATTCAAGGTTACGACCCTGTGGCATATTTTGAAGACCATAAGCCAGTGAAAGGCTCAGAGGAAATCAAGTTCAAGCATGAAAATGCAGTGTACCAGTTTGCCTCCCAGGCACATCTGAACACCTTCAAGAAAGATCCTAAAAAATACGTGCCTGAATACGGCGGTTATTGCGCTTACGGGGTGTCCAAGGGCTATGCCGTGAAGATAGACCCTAGCGCCTGGTCGGTGGTGGATGGAAAACTTTACCTCAACTACAACCATAAGGTACAAGACACCTGGAGCGAAGACAAATCTGGCTACATCAACAAGGCAGATGGAAACTGGCCGACTGTTGGAAAGAATTAATACGACTGGTGAAAAAAAATAAGGCGATCGTTGCGGTCGCCTTATTTTATGTATCGTTCATTTTTACGTATGCATCTACTCCTCAATAAAATTGGTCATTGCCCTGCTGCGTTCCAGCAATTTCCGGTTTAAAGTGTACACGTACCCGTTCGGTTTGGAACTACAATCTAGAATCCCCATTTTTCAGGAGTTTTGATTTACTAACATGACCATGCTGAGCGTTTAAAAATACGTGCATTTCTTCGCCGGAAATTGCTGAAGATGTTGCCCTTTCCGGGATCGGGGTTGGAGGATTTTGCACCATTTTGTGATTTTTCCTCCAATTTTAATGGGTTTGCCCTGAACCAGCCCCTATTCATCACTCCCTCAATGCTCCTGATAAAATTTCCGCCGTTGCTCTTCTTCATCGTCCATTTTGGGTTTGTTTTTTCGCATTTTTTCCGACCACTGGAAACGTTTTTCATAAGCCTCCATGGCTTTTTTGGTCTCGAAAATCCGCGTATCTGGAATCACGTATTGGTAAGGGGTTAGATCCGGCGTAGGGGTGAAAAAATCTTGCAACAAGGAAGCCGTTTGGTCGTAATGATTGACATACGGGATGTTCAATACGTTGTAGATCACCTTCAGCAGCGAACCAAAATTGCCGTGGGCGTGCGAAGCATAACCGCGTTTTACATACGGCCCAGCCATCATCAACACCGAGCGGTGTGCGTCTATGTGGTCAACACCGCCTTGTGGGTCATCCTCGGTGACGATGACCAGCGTGTTTTTCCAATAAGGGGTTTTGGACAAAAATTCCAATAGGCGACCCAAGGCCAAATCGTTGTCGGCCATGTACGCGTGATCGGAGGCATAGCCCGCATCCTGACGTGCGCCCGCGCTGTGGTCATTGGGCAGTTGCATAGCGATCAATTGGGGCATGGTTTCTTTGCCGCTTAGCCATTTTTCACTGAATTCTTTTTCAAATTGGTCGATGCGTAATTGATCAGGAACGTCCATGTCAAAACCGGCGTAGAAACGTGAGGTGCGGTCATACACCGCTTTTTGCAAAGGAAAAATAACTGGTTGACGCGCGCCAAACTCCAGGTGATCCCATTCTTCGGATACCCCCGCGTATTCGTTGCCCTCGCCAAAGTTGTAGAAGGAGACTTTGTTGCGTTCCAGCGCTTCCCAGAGTCCGCCGATTTCATTGTAGTCTTCGGGATCCATTGCTCCGCTGGATTTAGGAAAACGGCGACCGGGTGCGGAGGAAAAGGTTTTGAAAGCACCGTCGGAGCTGGAATTGGCTTCTACCCATTCGTTGGGGACTACACCCAGCATCCAGTGGTGACCGTGGATCGAGGCGTCGGAATCGCAGTAAAAGTTATCAGAAAATGACCATTGCCGCGCTATTTTGTGGTGATTGGGCATCACATTGACTTTCTGGAAGGTATCTTTTTTCAATTTTACACTTACGCCTAAGCCGTATTTGGCCAGACTTTCATCGCCTTTGCCTTCGCTGCGTTGACCAAAAATTTCGT
>JBBRGN010000286.1:0-6179 GCA_038240665.1 Chitinophagales bacterium
AATGAGGCTCATCAAGGTACTGGAGCGCTCAAGCGCAGATGGAAGACTTATTACAAAAAAGTCTCGGTAATGTCCGAAGAATTGGTGAGTCAGACGATTAGTTAAATGGTGCAAACCTTGCTTTCCCACAATTTCAACACCCTTAGCAGCAAAAAAATTAAATGGATTTTTTTGCCGCTGGGTATTGAAATGTAGAAAACCGATCGGTGCCCTGAAGTTAACCAACTACATTTGTATGATGACTTTTACGTGTAAGGTAATTTCAGGACGAGACAGCGCGTAAAATCCATCAAATGAACATGTTCTGAAAAATACTTACCCCCGCTTAAAATCCCGCTTACCGCCCGTTTTTTCCATCAATTGAATCTCTTTGATGAGGATATCATGGGAGAGCGCTTTGCACATGTCATAAATGGTGAGCGCAGCGATGCTGACACCGGTGAGTGCTTCCATTTCCACGCCGGTTTTAGCCGTTAGCGAAGCGGTGCAATCGATGATGACCTCCTGCTGCTCATTGAGCTGGATGCTGATTTGACAATTGTCGAGCCCTAGGGGATGACAAAGGGGAATCAGCTCCCCCGTTTTTTTGGCGGCCATGATCCCGGCAATGATGGCGGTTTGAAAAACGGGGCCTTTTTTAGAATGCAGTTCGCCGCCCTGAAGCAATTGTTGGAGAACTGCCTCGCCAAGCACCACGGTGGCGCGGGCGCGAGCGCTGCGCAAGGTAATCGCCTTTTCCCCTACATTGACCATCAGCGGATTGCCCGCCGCGTCCAAATGTGAAAACTCCATGCCCTGATCATTCATAATTTATCATTGCTCATTTTGATCTCAGCCATTCAATCGGTAGACTACCAAAGGATACACCTCGCCGGGTAAAAACTCCTTTTTCCCAGGCGGTAATTCCAAAAAACCGGTGGCATCACTCATGTTGGCCAGGTCTCCAGAGCCGCCGCCCGCTACCGGGTGCGCAACCCAACTTCCATCGGGGGTATTTTCCAATTGTACTTGTAAAAAGTAAGTCAGCGGCGCATCAAAGCTTACTGCGCTGGCCAATTTGGCATAAGCTGGCGTGATGGGCAGCAAACCCAAACACTGTCGCAACCAGGGACGGCAATATCGGGTACTGCTCATAAAGGCTGAAACGGGGTTGCCAGGTAAAGCAAAAATGGCGCAACGATCGTGATAAGTGCCAAACCAGAAGGGTTTGCCAGGGCGCTGCGCGACTTTGTGAAAATGCTTGGTGACGCCCAACTCGGTCAATACCCGTGGTACATAATCAAACTTCCCCTCTGATACGCCGCCGCTTAGAATCACCATTTGGTATTGTTCCAGCACAGCGGCCAGTTCGAGGAGCAGTTGATCGGGGTTATCGTGAAGGTGTACCCGGTCGGCGTGTACGCCCATGGGTTGGAGCGCCGCGCTGATGGCGTAAGTATTGGAGGAGCGGATCTGGTGCGCCAGCGGGGTTTCGTGGATGTCCACGATCTCATCCCCGGTGGAGATGATGAGCACGCGTGGCAGCTTTTTTACTTGAATTTGAGCCTTACCGATGGTGGCGGCTACGCCAATTTCAGCGGGCGACAGGATGCGATGCGGCGGTACAATTAGATCCCCGTGGCGACGGTCTTTACCGCGTTGGTGGATGTTTTGCTTTTCAGCAATGGTCTCGATGTTGACCTGTGCTTGCCCGTCGTTGAGGGTTACGTCTTCATAGCGGATGACGGTATCCGTACCGAGGGGAAGCACCGCGCCGGTCATGATTTCAATGCATTGATCAGGGTTTTCCAGGGTAAGGGGTTCCTGACCAGCGGCTTGGATGCCAGCAATGGGGAAAACGCGCCGACCCTCGGCAAAAGCGGCGTAAGCAATTGCAATGCCATCCATCGTCACCCGATCAAAAGGCGGAAAATCGCGGTCGGCGTAAAGGCCTTCGGCAAGCACTCTTCCGGTAGCTTCAGCCAGGGGGATGGTTTCATTGCCAAAATCAAGCGGATGCGCCAAAACAATATCAGTAGCCTCTTGGACGGAGATCAGTTTCATTGGAGCGTTTTTTTGGTTACACGCTGATCTTAACCACCACGGATTTGGAGATCGGCGTTTTACTGCCCCGGGCAAATTTGGTGACCGGAATCAACACGTTGGCTTCGGGAAAATAAGTGGCGATGCACTGCTGGGGAATATCATAAGCGACCGCCATGAACTTGGGCGCAATTCGCGTTTGACCATCGTATTCGCTGATGAGGTCTACCCACTGCCCCGGTTTAATTTTTGCCGCTTCCAGGTCTTTGCGGTTCATCATGACCACTCGTCGATCGCGGTAAATGCCGCGGTAGCGATCGTCGAGGCCATAAATGGTGGTATTGAACTGATCATGGCTCCGGATGGTCATCATCAGGTATTGATCGGCAGCCAATTTCCATTTGGGAAGCTCGTTGAGCGTAAAATGCGCCTTTCCGCCTTTGGCTTTTGAAAAATCCTGTTCGCGCGGACCATTGGGGAGGTAAAAACCGCCAGGCTCACGCACTTTGCGGTTGTAATCGTCAAATCCTGGGATTACTTCTGCGATGCGATCGCGGATCAGATCGTAGTTGTCGATCATAGCTGCCCAGTCCACTTGGCTGCGCGCGCCGAGGGTAGCTTGCGCAATTCCGGCCACAATGGCGGGTTCGCTGAGGAGCAAACTAGAACAGGGTTTGAGTACACCTTGTGAAGATTGTACTACGCCCATCGAGTTTTCGGTACTGACAAACTGCTCGCCTCCGGCTTGTAAATCTGTATCGGTACGTCCCTGGCAAGGCAGAATCAAGGCCTGTCTACCGGAAACACGGTGGCTACGGTTGAGTTTGGTGGATACGTTGACGGTGAGTTGGCATTGGCGTAGTGCCTTAGCGGTAACTTCGGTATCTGGTGCAGCGGATACAAAATTACCTCCCATGCCCATGAATACTTTGGCCTCGCCGTGGTACATGGCCTGAATCGCTTCCACCGTGGCGTAGCCTTTTTTGCGGGGTGGGTTGAAACCAAATACCTTTTGTAGTTGATCTAGGAATTCCTTTTTGGGGCTTTCCCAGATGCCCATGGTGCGATCGCCCTGTACGTTGCTGTGTCCGCGTACAGGACAAAGCCCCGCACCGGGTTTGCCGATGCTGCCTTTGAGTAACAAAAGGTTCACTACTTCCTGGATGTTGTCGACGCCATTCTCGTGTTGGGTGAGTCCCATTGCCCAACAGACAATGATTTTAGTACTTTTTTGAATCAGCTTGGCTGCCTTTTTTATTTCGGAGCGTTTCACGCCGCAAGCTGCTTCCAGATCGTTGAAATCGAATTTTTGCAGATGCTCGGCAAATGCTTCGTAGCCTTCGGTTTTTTCCACCACAAAGTCCATATCAAAAACTGAACCTAGGCGTTTTTTTTCTTCGTACAACAAGATCGACATGATGGCCTTCAGGAGCGCCACATCTTCGTTTATTTTGACCTGGAGGTACAAATCCGCTAACGGGGTGCCGCTTCCAAGCATTTTACCCAAGCGTTGCGGGTTTTTAAACTTTACCAATCCGGCCTCTTTTAAGGGATTTATGGCGATGATTTTGCCGCCGTTTTCCTTGCATTTCTCTAGGGCGGTCAGCATACGAGGGTGGTTCGTGCCGGGATTTTGCCCCATGATGATGACCAGATCCGCTTGGTTGAAATCATCTAGGGTGACGGTTCCTTTGCCGATGCCCAGCACCGCATTCAAAGCAACGCCAGTAGATTCGTGGCACATGTTGGAGCAATCAGGAAGATTGTTGGTACCATATTCCCGCGCAAACAATTGGTACAAAAAAGCTGCTTCATTGCTGGTGCGACCGGAAGTATAGAAGATGGCTTCGTTGGGTGAATCCAATTGGTTGAGTTCTTTGCCAATGAGCTGAAAAGCAGCATCCCAAGAGATGGGTTTGTAATGGTCTTCGCCAGCGGCACGCCACATGGGTTCGGCCAATCGACCAGCTTTACCCAATTCAAAATCCGACCAAGTTTGCAGCTCGGTGATGCTGTGCTGTGCAAAAAAGTCGGCAGTAATTTTTTTCTTTTGTGCTTCTTCGGCGATGGCTTTGATGCCATTTTCGCAGTATTCACCTAGTTTGGAACGATCATCGTCGGGGTCGGGCCAGGCGCAACCAGGGCAATCAAAACCGCCTTTTTGGTTGACTTTAAACATGGTTTTGCTTGCTTCGCCCCAGCGCATGTAGGTAGCCGCATGACCGAGTGCATGGTACACCGCTGGTAAACCCGCTGCTGAATCCGCGGCTTTTTTTACTTTGACCTTCCCTATTCTGGCTGGCGGTTGAGCGCCAGTATTTTCCTTTACGACAACTATGCCGTTGGATTTTTTTTCTACCGTGGTTTTGGCAAGGGTTTTAGTAGGCTTTTCCGTTTTTTTAGGCGGCGTAGGTGGGGTTGTTTTGGCTACTACCTTAGTAGGGGTGCTGGCCTTCTCTTTTTGTGGTGCTGGTTTTTCTTCAGCTACCGCTGGTTTGGGTGCTGCTTTTTTTGCCGTAGACTTAGGTGCAGGCGCTTTTTTTTCCACCTTTTTTTGCTCCGTTTTTTTCTTTTCTGCGGGCAACTTATTGGTTGGTTGCGCCCCTGCCGGCGCAGTATTCTTCTTAGGTTTGGACTTTTCCTTCATGTTGTTGACGCCTCTGGCTTTTACCTATCCTCCTATAGTCGACATGGATTCGCTAATGGGCGCCCCAAATTTACGACTTTTTTCCGCTTCCCATCCGTCGCGAGCACGATTCCCCAAGGCTTCTAAAAAAGTATCTTGGATTTGGACATCGCTGGCACCCGCACGTAGGAGATCGCGCACGTTGAAAACGCCTTCATCGTACAAACAAGTCTTTAAGCCGCCTTGCGGCGTGAGCCGAATGCGGTTGCAAGTGCCACAAAACGTGCGACTATAAGCGGCGATGATGCCGATATTTCCCTGATGACCAGGGATTTGATAATGGTAAGCCGTAGAATGTGGGGGGTCAGGAATTTTTTCAATATTGGGAAAATGGCTTTGTAAATGCTCCAAAATAGCGCGGTGATGCCAGCGTAAAACCGGATAATGGTTGCCCTCTCCATTAAAAGGCATTTCCTCAATAAAACGTACACTGACCGGATAATCCTTGGTCAAAAGCGCCATCGGGATCAGGTCGTCGATGTTTTGACCGTCCATCACCACGGCGTTGATCTTGGTATCAATTCCATTGCCCACCAACGCATAAAAACAATCCATCACTTCCCGAAATACATCGCGGCGGGTGATTTCAAAAAAGCGTTTTTCATCCAAAGTATCCAAACTCAGGTTGATGGAATTGATTCCCAGCGCTTTGAGTTCGGGTACAAAGGGTGTGGTAAGGGTTCCGTTGGTGGTGATGTTGATTTTGCGCAAGCCTTCCAGTTGACTAATGGCGCGCAAAAAATCCATCATATCCCTTCGTACAAAAGGTTCACCGCCGGTAATGCGTACTTTCTCGATGCCCATGCCTACCAATAAACGGGTCACCCGCAGCATTTCTTCGTAGCTGAGTAGTTCTTGTTTGGCGACGTATTTGATGCCTTCTTCTGGCATACAGTAAAAACAGCGCAGGTTGCAGCGGTCGGTCACTGCTAGTCGAACATAATTGATTAACCGATTGTGGTTATCGTATAGCATGATGCGTTTAGTATTTCCAGAAAGTTAAGCGTTTGTTTGGGAATCAAGTACGCTAAAAACGCACTTTTACAAATAAACTGTTCAAAAGAAACCAAATTTGCAGTTGAGCAGTTTTATTGAAGCGATAAATTTGGATAAAATTTGAACAAGGATTTAAAAAAGTGGTAATTTTAATCGCAATAACGCTTCTAAAAAATATAAAAGTCATGGATGCGCCATTAGACAACGACATAAAAAAAATGTTGGCGGATAAAACAACCGCCAAAGAGTTGATGAAAGCAGCCATCGCTGGTGCTCGCAATGGTTATAGCGGTACGGTAAGTATTGATGGAAAAACCTTTAAAATTTCTAAGACAAAAACACTGAATAAGACCACCGATCCTGAATAAACTTTATGAGTATTGCCTTTAGTGCAGTTTTCCTTTTTATCCTATTTTCTCCAGGGATTGCTTTCCGCATGGCGTTTTTGAAAAGTGATTCTTTTCAAGTGACAATG
>JBBRGN010000287.1:0-6115 GCA_038240665.1 Chitinophagales bacterium
GATTACCCGAAGAATGCGTCACCACTCCTTTTTCTTTTTCCGCTTCGGTAAGTCGCAAGGCAGCGCTGGCCGCACCACGCATTTTAAAAGCACCTGCTTTTTGAAAGTTTTCGCATTTAAAAAAGAGCTGAGCACCGGCCATTTGATCAATACTCTGACAGGTCATCACTGGCGTACGGTGGATGAGACCCTGAATGCCGATCAGCGTTTCACGGATCTCCACCAGAGTAGGTATTGCTTTCAGTTTTTGCATAATCGTTTTTTATAGTACTTGTAGATCTGAATCGTTTTTTCCCATTACATTCGCTTTGGAAAGCACCTCAAATATCAGAAAAATGAACATAGCTCGACGCATTCTCTTGGTCATTTGCACGCTAGGACCGGCATTATATTTAGTTTACGTTACCCACCAGATGGTCAAACTCCCCAGCGAACCCGAATGGGCGAGCCCAGCTGCGATGTTCAGCAACTATGGGTACGCCATTGGATTTGGATTACTCAGTTTGCCTTATCCAAAATTTTCTAGCGGCGTACTTTTATTGCTGATCATTTTAGGCTGTTTTTTGATTTCACGGCGCTTGATTTTTGGCAAAAAAAAGAAACGCAGTAAGGTGTAAATCAAAGATTATCCCGCATCCATTCCAGTACTTTTTGCATTTCCTGGCGTATTGGAGATGCCCCACCCAAGTAATGGTTGTGCATAAAACTAAAAATAAGAATTCGCCCTGAATTGGTTCGGAGATATCCGCTCAAACAATTGTTGTTGGATAGGGTGCCCGTTTTAGCAAAAACATAGGGTACTCCTTTTTTTCCTGGATACCAATTTTTGATGGTTCCTGATACCCCGCCCGCTGGGAACAAACTAAAAAGTCGTTTCTGTGGATATTCCCGGTACAATTTTTCCAAAATCACGACCAAATCACGCGGTGAAAACAGATTTTGGCGCGACAATCCTGATCCATCCATCCACACTGGGGTGTCAGGTAAGTCTTTCAATAAATTTTTCAAAGCATAATCGATCAAGTCGGCTGTTTTTAGATAACCCAATTGTTTGGCTGAACTCATCAGCAAGAGTTGTTCGGCCAAAAAATTATCACTTTCCTGCATAAATAGCCGCAATAAAGTATCAGCCATGGGGACAGACAGTGTTTTCCAATTGGGACTAAAGTTGGGAGTTTGATTGAGCTTTTCCGCCGCTTCGCCCATTCCGGAAGTCAGTTGATCCTGGGCTACCGGTATTAGACTGCTGCTTTGAGCTGTGCTATTGGTCCAAAGTTGAATCTTGCGCTTAAGCGTATCTGCCAATACATCTGCCGCTATTTGGGGGCTGTAATTATAAGGCAATTCAAACTTCAAGGTTTTTTTCGGTTTTAGACAAGCTGAATTGTAGTGAAACAAGGTTCCCTCTTCCTCGCGTTGAAGATCTGGTTCAGCACCGGCGATGTAGGCATCGTAATTTAAGGAGGGTAAAAAAAATCGGGGAAAGGCTTTCCATTCCTGCTGCATGGAATCAATTTGGAACCGAACCAAATTACCATACAAAGGCAAAGACGCCTTTTCAGCCTGGTAGCTGTACTGATAATCTTCCCAATTCCATCCATCGCCAAAATGGCCATCTTGGAAGTTTTCGGTTGAAAAAGCGAGCGGACCCTGTATTTTATTTAAAAAATCGAGGGGTTTGGGATCCTGTGCTTGAACAAAATCTGGATGAAACAACAGCGGATAACCCAATCCCTGAACCACCGTAAACGGCGCTTGTTGGCTATACCTCAACACGGGTAAGCTATCTCCCAATATTTTTAGTCCGGTATAGAGGGTTACTATCTTGGTGTTTGAAGCAGGGGTGTAATATTTATCCGCATCCTTCTGGTACAAATTAACTTTTGTAGCAGGGTCATACAACGCAAAACCGGTAAAGATTTTGGAAAAAACGGGCGAAAGGCGCACCAATTTGTCTAAGGCCTCTTGCTGTTTTTTGGTCAAGGTCTGCGCATTTGCCGCTAAAGGGAACAAAATTGCCGCCAGAAGGAGGATTTTTAATAATTTGGCTGTACCGTTTTGCATGTTGAGATGTTTAATGCGAATACTAAATTCATCGAAAATACCAAATCCTTATGCGTCGCCAAACATTCGTCGTATTACTTTTTTGTTTTAGTGTATTTCATTCCATTTTTGGCCAACAATCGTTCAGATCATGGAGTTATCGGGAAGCTTTAGCCGATTTGGTATTGCTGCGCAATGAGGGTCAGTTGCTCCCGCTGCAACGATTGGATACCCTCCGAATTGCATATTTAAATGCTGGCACGGGCGATCTTTCGGTATTTTCTGATTACTTAGGTCGTTATTCCGCAGTAGCTACCTTAAAAATGCCTATTGACGCCACCACCCTGCAAGCCGACGAATGGGTTGCCAAAATGCGACAGCAATTCAACTTGATGGTGGTAGGTATTTCCGAAGACAGCACCATGGCTTTACCGCAGCAACAACAATTGTTTTTTCAAGCATTGATTGCCAAAATACCGACCATCACGGTGATTTTTAATGCCAAAAAACAACTTCAAGCCTTGCCAATTTTAGAAAAAAGTACTGGGTTGATTGTAGAAATAGGCACCCCCGAAGGACAGTCGTTGGCGGCTCAATTGATTTTTGGCGGTACCACTACCAATAGCAAACTGACCCTAAATCTGAGTTCCAACTACCTAGCCGGAGCCGGTTTGGAAGCCAATGCTTCGGGGCGGCTTGGTTACGCTCCGGCGGAATGGGTAGGGATGAACAACCGCATGATCCAAGACAGCATCGCTGCTATCGTTCGCGAGGGTATTAAGGATCGTGCCTATCCTGGCGCTCAGGTTTTGGTGGCGAAAGATGGCAAAGTGATCTACCAACAAGCGTTTGGATACCACACTTTCGAACCCCAACAGCCAGTACTACTGAGTGACATCTACGATTTTGCCTCGGTTACAAAAATCAGTACGGGGCTTCCGGTGTTGATGAAATGGTACGGCGAAGGAAAATTTGATATCGATGCGCCGCTGGAAAAATATTTACCCGAAACCAAAGGCAGCAACAAAGCGGATCTAAAAATGCGCAATATCCTCACCCATACCGCGCGCTTGATGGCCTGGATTCCATTTTGGAGGGGAACGCTAAAAGGCAACAGCCGCTATCCTTGGCAAAGACATTGGGACAATAACCGCATCAATGATTTCAAGTTTAAACCGCGCAGTTTCCGGGAGGATTCTTCGCGGGCTTATAACGTGTTCGTTACCGATCGCCTGTGGCTCCACCGGAATTATTACAACAAACTCTACCAATCGATTTACAAATCTCCTTTGAATGCCAAGCCGGGCTATGTGTATTCCGATTTCTTTTTTTACACCATGCCGCGTATTGTACAACAGCAGACTGGGATCGCCTTTGAAGATTACATCAAAAGCACGTTTTATCGCCGACTTGGCGCTTATTCGCTGACTTTTAATCCGCTGCGTTTTTTCCCAAAAGACCGCATCATCCCTACGGAGAGGGATACTTTTTACCGCATGGCTCAGTTATTGGGTACAGTGCATGATGAAGGTGCTTCGATGTTGGGCGGCGTTTCTGGTCATGCCGGTTTGTTTGGTACCGCCGGGGATTTGGCCAAATTGATGCAGATGTACCTCAATTTTGGCAGTTATGGCGGGGAAAAATTCATTGAAGAAAAAGCCTTACGCGAGTTTACCCGCTGCCAATATTGTGATCAGGGGATCCACCGCGGACTTGGGTTTGACAAACCCCTGATTGAATGGAGCAAAGCCAATAGTTCCTATGCGAAAGATGCCAGTGCCGAAAGCTTCGGTCATTCTGGTTATACCGGAACATTTACCTGGGCCGATCCCAAAAATGATTTGCTGTTTATTTTCTTCTGCAATCGGGTTTATCCAACCCGCTTAAACCGGAAGTTGTACGATAAAAACATCCGTCCACGGATCCATGATGTGCTGTACAAGGCAATGCAGTAGTATTTTTTTGCCTTGATACCAAAGTGCTGAAAGCGGGAGCATTCAGCACTTTGGTATCATTTCCTGGTCAAATACACACCGCTCAAAATTAACCCCATCCCGATGAGCTGCGCCCAACCCACTGTTTCGCCATCTGCTATGCCCCATACCATCGCCATCAGCGGCATGAGGTAGGCTACAGTGGAGCCAAAAATAGCCGTGGTATCTTGAATCAGTTTAAAATAGATGATGGAACAAATTACAGTACCAACCCACGAAAGTATAGTAACGTAACCCAAAGCCTCCCAAGCATGCGGTACATGTTGTAGGCGATGCACAAAATCCGTACCCAATAGCAAATAAAAAAACATCGGCACCCCTACTATCCCAAAGGAGGCTGAACTGATGATCAATGAATTCAGTTTTTTTAACTTAGTCCCAATGGTATTGGTTCCAATGGCATAGCAGACCGTAGCCAGCACCACCAAACCCGCATAAAAATAACTCCCCTGCGAGCCCGCCGTTTTTCCATAAAGGATCAAAAAGGCAGCGCCCGTTAATCCAAGCAAAACCCCTATTACCTGCATCCAAGAAGCTCTAGAGCCAAAAATCAATACCCCAGTTACCAACGTAAACAAGGGCGTAAGTGAGTTGAGGATGCCCGCCGTTGAACTGCTAATTTGGGTTTGTGCCGTAGCAAATAATATTGCGGGTATAGCGCTGCTGGTCAATCCCACTAAAATAAGATAAGGTAAGAGATCCCATTCCATGCGTTTGCGGTTAAATACCAGCATAGGAATAAATGCCGAAGCCGAAAGCGACATGCGCAAACAAGCGACCTGAGCGGGATCAAATACCTTCAATCCTTTTTTGATCAAAATAAAAGAAGTGCCCCAAACGAGTCCCAAACCCACCAAGGTGAGGTAGGCACGCCACATAGGAAGGGGGGATGTGGTATTCTCCATTGATGTTTTGTTTGGGTTTTATGCAGTCTTTAATGAAATCTAAAAAAAGCGAGCCAAAGGTACAAAGTTTGAAACAACAAATATTTGTAGCTTTGTTGTTCCAAACTAAATTTCAAAACAGTTGGTAGAAGCTATTTTAAAAAAAATTACAAGCGCTTTCGGCATGGATTATTTACAAAAAATCAGCACTGATTTTGAACTTCATTCTGTTGAGGGCATTATAGATTGTTTGAAACATGGAGTTGATCCCAATACGGTTGTTAATGGCCAACCTTTAATTTTTGACTTGATCAACATGTATACCCGCGGCCCCTTGTTTAAAGCCTGTATTCAGGTTTTTGTGGATTATGGTTTGGCGTCTGAGGATCAGGCTTTGTTGGCTGTGCTTTTGGATGACGCTGCTGCATTGGACGGCATTTTGAGCACCGACAAACAGGTTTTGCAAAAAAAGTACACGTGTGGTGGCACCTTTGCGCCGCTTTACGATGTCACTTTACTACATATTTGCGCGGAGTACAATCATTTGTCTTGTGCAAAAATATTGGTAAAACATGGTGCCGACATCAACGCCAAAGCTGGGACGGACAGCTACGGATTTGGAGGGCAAACTCCGATTTTTCATACGGTAAATCAAGATGCCCATAAATCCATTGATGTGTTACAATATTTGACGGAACAAAAAGCAGATCTTTCCTTAACGGTAAAAGGCCTCATTGGGGGCAAAGGTTACGATTGGGAGACTTTTATTCCTGCAGTAAACCCCATCAGTTATGCCATGATGAGGCTATTGCGTCAATTTCAAAGATCGGAACAACACGTTTATGAAGTGGTAGCCATTTTATTAAAAGCTGACTTTGGAATCGACTACCATCCTGCTAATGTTCCTAATAAATACCTACTTAACTAAGGACTGAGTCAATACCCAAAAAGATAAACACAATGAAAGTCACCGAGTATTTTGAAAAAGCCAGCGACCAAACGCTGATTTCTTTTGAGATTCTTCCTCCTTTGAAGGGCGGTAGTATGCAGGATATTTTTTCCACCCTAGATCCACTCATGGAGTTTAAGCCGCCATTTATTGACGTGACTTATCACCGGGAAGAGTACGTATACAAACGTCAACCATCTGGTTATTATGAGAAGGTTTCTATCCGCAAACGCCCTGGCACAGTT
>JBBRGN010000288.1:0-6050 GCA_038240665.1 Chitinophagales bacterium
CATTGATTTCGAGGCTTTATCCGCCAAACCCGATAAAAAATCCAAAACCGCCGCACAAGCAGAACATACGGCACACCCCGTATTGTATCAAAAATTGTTTGATTGGCGAGAAGAACTGGCATCCCAATACGAAGTAGAACCTTATCTTATTCTACAGCGCAAACCCTTGATGGACATCATCGCAGTGTTGCCCAATTCTTTGCCCGCCTTAAAAAAAATCAAAGGCATTGGCGGAATAAAAATCAAAAAATTTGGCAAAACGATCGTTGACATTGTCAGCCAATACATGGCCGACAAACAAATTACCAACGCGGGGATTGAATTTCCAGAAGAGCTGTTGCCCTCTACCAAATCCGTTAAACCAGACACCAAATCCATCTCTTATGGAATGTTTAAGGAAGGCAAAACCATCGAGGAAATTGCCCTGGAAAGAAGTCTAGTGGCTTCCACCATCGAGGGGCATCTGTCCTATTATGTAGAACAAGGCAAGTTGGATGTTTTCCAGGTGGTGGAAGAAAAAAAGGTCAACTGGATCATGCAATGCATTCTGGATCACCCCGATGCATTGTTCGCGGAGATCAAGTCGGCTCTAGGTGACGATTATACTTATGGCGAGATCCGGTTGGTACAGGCGCATTTTAAAGTTCAAGAGGAAGTAGGTGAAGAACTAAAAGTGGAGAAAGAAAGGATGGAATGACCCATGGAAATCCGATTGAAAAATAAAAGGGCTTTTCGTGCTTGGTGTAGAAGCGCCTGACCAGGCCCGGTATACGTGTGGTAGATGTTCTTTTTTGTAGTGTCTAAATCCGTTCGCGAAACTTAGAGTGTATTTTGGGCTTGGCTGCCTCATTTTTCACATGATTTTATCAGCATAAACATTTAGGGTCGGTTTAAAGGAAATTGCTGCGATTATTAAAAACTCACCATATTCCCCTTCTTGATGCCCTTAGGGCAGCCATCTTGGTAGAAAAAATGGCACAAATCACGCAGCGGCCCTTGGGGCGGCTATCTAAAAGCGCGTAATTAGATAGCCGCCCTAAGGGCCGCCACTCATGACCACATCCTTTCCATGTTTGATTTTGATGCTATCCAGCAACTGCTGAAATTGCGTGCTGTCCCAAGGAGTATCAAAAAGAACCACTCCTTGATTGGTAACCAGGTACATTCCATTGGCAGGAACCAGCGTACCTTGATAGGCATTATAAGTGGTAAAAACATAAGCATCTCCGGTGAGGTAGGTAATTTTTAAGGGAGCAATGGCTTCTTACCCAAAAACCTTATTCAAAGCAATAAAAAGAACTAAAAATTGTGGCTAAAGTACGTATGGTAAGCATCGGATTAAGTGGGTTTTATTTATTTGATAGTCGTTGAATTTGTTGAATACCACTCCCAATTGGGCTCACAATGACCGATCTACCATTTTTCAAAACATAGAAAACAAAAGCGGTATTTTGGCCTATTATTTTCACTTCAATTTGTTTGGAATCACTAAAAGTAATAAGGTGGGTCATTTTTATTTTTCCACTTTCAATGAGCGCTTTGTTTTTTGTTCCCCTACCAATCCCTAAACCTAGAAAAAGGCAAAGACAAAAAACTGCTAAAAAAGGGACTGTTTCGATCTTTAATGTTTTAGCTTCCTCTTTGGCCAGTTTCTTTTGCATTTTGGGTACAATGTAGGTAATGTAAAGGTAGCTTAAACCCAGGCTGAAAAAAAACGTAGCTGTTAAAATCACATTGCTCATCATAAGATTAATGGGAGAAATCAACACATCAGAAATATTGGAATAATTCAAAATATTGATGCCAAGGTAATTGTAAAATATAGAATCGGTGATGATTCCCAAAATCAATAAATACATATAGCCGAGTGAAAAATATTCTTGAATGCTTAGGTTTTTCATGTTAATATATTGGATAAAAAGAATTGATTATGTCAATGTCTTGAACATAAAAATTGTTGGGCAATACCGGAAATAAATTTCGCATTCAAACCTCGTCTTTAGTAATCCACTTCCCCGAAACCGGCGCTACATACTGGTTCATTTTTTCTAAAAGCGCAATGATATTATCGCTGACTAAAAGCATTTGCCGATTTTGGGTCTTCAAAAAACCTTGGTCCTCCATTCTTTGCAGCAAATGCAGCAAGTCGTCGTAAAATCCATTGATGTTAAATAAAGCAATGGGTTTTTGATGCAAACCCAACTGTGCCCAAGTTAGCATTTCAAAAAGCTCTTCTAGAGTGCCAAAACCACCCGGTAGGGCAATGACGCCATCACTAAGCTCATTCATTTTGGTTTTGCGCTCGTGCATGCTATCTACCAATATCAATTCCGTAAGACCTGCGTGCGCTATTTCTTTAGCTTGTAGAAAACTGGGGAGTACGCCGATGACTTTTCCACCGGCCTCCAATGCTCCT
This sequence comes from Chitinophagales bacterium, assembly GCA_038240665.1. Lineage (GTDB taxonomy): Bacteria > Bacteroidota > Bacteroidia > Chitinophagales > Saprospiraceae > Haliscomenobacter. The sequence continues at coordinate 2,417 of JBBRGN010000288.1, forward strand.
TTAGCCACTGCTCCCATAAGGCCCACTTTGGCGCCGCCATAAACGAGTTCAATGCCTTGATGGGCGAGGGTTTGACCAAGTAGGATAGCTTGGCGGTGATAGCGTTCATCATAGCCGCTGCTGGAACCGCAGAAAATGGTAATTCGTTGCATGGATGGATAGCTGATACAATGGTGATTTATAGTGTCTCATTACTTGAAGCTCAAAATAGAGTTTTTTTTCTTTTCGGCCAATTAGCCAATCATGGATATCAACTCTTTGGTTTTTTCTCCGAATTTTTTTGTTTCGCTCGAACTTCCTCTCTTTAAAAGCTGTTCCTGTAAAACCACTAAAAACCCGATTTATGCCTTTTTTGAAAAAAAACATCTTGGCCATTTCGGGCAGTACCCGACAATTTTCCAGCAACTTAAATTTGATTCACGCATTCAGTAACTTAAGTACCGATATTTTTAAAGTCACCATTTTTCAAGGGCTAACCAGCCTCCCTCATTTCAATCCCGATTTGGATAACGAGTCGCCTCCTTCCGCAGTAATTGCTTTTCGACAGATCATCCGCGCGCACAATGGCGTCCTCATCTGTACGCCGGAGTATGCCATGGGGGTACCCGGAACGCTGAAAAATGCGCTGGATTGGACAGTTTCCTCTATGGATTTTTCTCACAAACCAGTTGCCCTTATCACCGCCTCTTCCCAAGGACAAAAAGGCCATGCCACGCTGCTCGATACACTCCAAGTCATAGAATCTGAAATGACTGAATCCACACAATTGTTGATCCCTTTTGTCAAAACCAAAGTCAGTCAAGCAGGTGAAATCCTCCATGCGCCAACTTTGGCCGAAGTCCAAAAATTGATTCAAGCATTTGCTGATTTAATACAAGACGTACAAAAAAATTAAGCATTCATTTACGCACAAACAAACGTTCCAACATGAATCAACAACTCCAGCAAGATTTAACGCAACTCAATGAACTTTTCGAGGCAGTTAAAACCCAGGGCGTACAATACCTTCGACAATTAAGTACCCGTTCTAGCGCCGTTAAAGCGCCGAGCACACCGCCAACAAGCTTAGCCTTTGAAGGCGTAGGCGCGCTTGAAGCCCTTGCGCATTTCAATCAGCGTTTTGAACCCCTCATGGTGGCTTCTTCTGGCCCCCGGTATTGGGGTTTTGTAACTGGAGGAGCTACGCCTGCCGCCATTGCAGGCGATTGGCTGACTTCCATTTATGATCAAAATCCACAGGGAACCATCGCGCAAGGCGATATTTCTGCGGTTATTGAATTGGAAACGGTGCAATTACTCCTTGAGCTTTTTGAACTGCCAAAAGACTTCTTGGGAGGGTTTGTCACCGGAGCCACCATCTCCAATTTTACATGTTTGGCCGTAGCCCGGCAATGGATAGGCAAGCTAATGGCGCGCGATATTGCTAAGGAAGGTATTGTTGAAGGCATTAAAGTATTGACGGCTACCCCGCATTCTTCGGCGGTTAAGTCTCTGGCTATGTTGGGTTTAGGGAGCAATAATTTTATCCGAGTAAAAACGCTTGAGGGCAATCGAGAGGCCATTGATATCGTGGATTTAGAAGCAAAAATAGCCGAACTCAATGGCCAACCTTTTATATTGATTTCTAGCGGTGGCACTGTGAATACTGTTGATTTTGATGATGCTGCGGCGATCTCCCAACTCAAAGGAAAGTACCAATTTTGGTGGCATATTGATGCTGCATTTGGCGCTTTTGCCATGCTCTCGCCCGGGCACAAACACCTGCTAGCCGGTTGGGAAAATGCCGATAGCATTACCATCGATGGCCACAAATGGTTAAACGTTCCCTATGAAAACGCAGTATTTTTTGTAAAAGAAAAACACAACTTATTCCAGGTGGAAACTTTTCAAAATTCAAACGCACCCTATCTCGGTGATCCTTTAGAGAATTTTAGCTATTTAAATTTTTTGCCCGAGAACTCGCGGCGTTTGCGGGCTTTACCCGTCTGGTTTTCTTTGCAGGCCTATGGAAAAAAAGGCATACAGAACATCGTTGAAACTTGCATTTCCTCCGCTCAATTGTTGGGGCAATTTGTAGACCAAAACCCAGCATTTGAGTTACTCGCTCCTGTACGTTTGAATACGGTTTGCTTCACCCTTAGCGGAGCCGAAAATCAAGTTAAAGTCCAAGCTTTCTTGTATCGATTGAATGCTAGCGGTCAGGTGTTTATGACGCCTACCGTATACCAAGGAAAAAAAGGGATTCGTGCTGCTTTTGTCAATTGGTTGACCACCCCCGAAGATGTCGCATTGGTTACGGGGTTGATGGTGACATTGCAAGCTGAAATTTGAAGATTTGAGAACGGGCGGTAAGCAGAAATTTAAATTGCATTTTTTTCAGTATTTTGATGCCGCATCAAAGGTTTTATCCATTATGAAAAAATTCATTTTTTTTCTAAATATCCTGCTCATGTGGTCATTGTTCGGTTGTGGAAAAAAAGCGACAGCTTCCAAAGAGGCGCAAATCTGGCTGGATAAAAACTTCCCCGGACAGTTTTTAGTCCAAAGTTCCAAATACGCCGAAAACCTCTGGATATCCAGCAACTACAGTGATTTTAAAGTGAGTGTAATGGATAAAACGGATCCCGACATCCAATTTATATTTCTTTGGCGCATCAAAACAGTTGACGGCGCTACCTCGGCAGGGATGGTAAAAAAGACCTATGAGTCGGCAAAAAATGACATCTACCTTAGCCGAGCGCTATTAGCTCATTTGAAGAAAAGCGAAGGCCCCAAAACAGCTGTAGGTATTACCGCATTGGAAGGGGAGGAGTACCTGGTCAATATCATGTTGTTTGTCAATCCTGAACCAGTGGAACGCGAGCAAATACTGCTCAATGTGCAAAAAAAATTACTGCAATGGCCTTTGCATAAGCAGGCTGTTGTTTGGATATTTTTTATGGAAGAAAACTATTTCGGGAAAGATTTTCAGGAGTTGATTCCACCTAAATATGTGCAAAATAAGGTTGATGCCAATCAACCCGAGTGCATGTACAGCTATCAAGACGAAGCATTTATTACCAAGTCTATCGATTCCATCCAACGGCAATTGACCATCAATACCGGGGGGCATTTTGCTTTGGGAACTTGTATGCCACATGCATTTGAACAAGCCAAAGTATGGTCACAAACGCATCAAAAACCTGCTGTTTTTCTCCGTGAAAATGGCGCTACCATTGAAGTCAATGACCATGATAACCTGGCCTTAAATTTTTCATTTCCATATTTTCTCAGCGCCGAAGCTGCTGCTGCTGAACCCAAAATAGAGGAAAAAATCGAAGGCTATATTTCTGGAACCTATCAGGTTGATCAGAAGACTTTGAGCAAAATATCCGGGATGAAGAATTTTTAGTACTTTATCTAAACATGCCGCAACATGAAATTTTCGACCTATATCCCCCTGCTTTTTTTGCCATTAACGATTCCTGCCCAAAAAAAGCAGGTTTGTTTTACCATCGATGATTTACCAGTGGTAAGCTATGGCATTACCGATTCTGTTTATCAAAAAAAATTATTCACCAAGCTGGTAACTGGACTGAAAAAAAGCAAAATTCCCGCCATAGGTTTTGTCAATGAAGTAAAATTGTATCATCAA
>JBBRGN010000289.1:0-6014 GCA_038240665.1 Chitinophagales bacterium
GGATAGGAATACCGTTATTGGTTTAAGCTTGATTTTTTTATTGTTCATTCTTTGGCAACAACTGGTTAGTCCTTCGAAGGCACAGGTAGACGCTGAAAAACGTCGCGAGGATTCACTGACCCGCGTTGAACACCTTGCCGATAGTTTGGCAAAGATCAAAGAGGTCGAACTAACAGACGAACTCAACAGCCCTGCTTCGCTTGTCCCCGACTCCCTTAAGTTCAAAAAGTTGTCTGCTCAATATGGTGCTTTTGCAGCTGCGGCACGTGGCAAAGAAGAACAATTGGTATTGGAAAACGACCTCATTAAGGTTACTTTTTCCAGCAAAGGCGGGCGCATTCGCAATGTCTTGTTGAAAAAATACTTCAAGATGCTGCAAGATGACAAACGCCAAGATTACCAGGCGCCACTCAACTTGCTGGAAGACGCCAACAATCGGTTTGAATATTTTTTACCCGTTGTCGGTGTTTCAGAACCGATTCGCAGCGGCAACCTTTACTTTAAGGCGGAGAAAAAAGGCAATAGCATCGTGTTTCGCGCGGATGCTGGCGAGGGCAAATACTTCGAACAGCGCTATTCGCTTGAACCCAATACCTACCAGTTGGATTACAAGATTGGGTTAAAGGGTTTGGATCAGGTGTTGCAATCGGGCGCGAAATCCATTACCCTCAACTGGTTGGAATACCTGGATCGCATCGAAAAAGCTACCCAGTACGAACGCACCTTGGCCACCATCAACTTCAAGGCAGTGGATAAAAACAGCAGCCGTTGTTCACCCACCAAGGAATATGTAGAAAAAGATGCAGAAAATAAACCCTTGGAATGGATTGCCAATACCAACCAGTTTTTCAACAGCACTTTAATGGCAGAAACGGTTCCGTTTAAGTCAGGTAAAATGAGCGTTACGGCTTTGTCGCCAGAAAATGAAAACCTCAAACAGGCGCACACTTTGCTGCAAATCCCCATCAAAGGCGGGAAAGACGACCAGTTTGCGATGCATTTTTACATTGGCCCCAACAAGTTTGAAAACTTGCAGGCAATGGGTCACAGCTTACAGGATATCGTACCTTTTGGCAACAATATTTTAGGAACCATCAACCGCTGGGTTGTTCGACCCATTTTTACTTGGTTGTCGTGGTTGATTGTCAGCAAAGGGATTGTGATTCTGATGTTGACGCTAATCGTTAAATTGTTGCTTTATCCCCTCACTTACCGGATGATCTATTCGCAGTCGAAAATGACTGCCTTGAAACCGGAGATGGAGAAGATGAAGGAAAAATATGCCGACGATCCTCAAAAACAGCAGGCAGAGACCATGAAGGTGTACCGAGAGTTTGGTGTGAACCCGCTCGGCGCTTGTTTGCCCATGTTTGTCCAAATGCCAATCTGGATTGCTTTGTACCGGTTTTTCCCGGCCTCAATTGAGTTTCGACAAGCGTCGTTTTGGTGGTCCAATGACTTGTCTTCCTACGATGAGTTTTTTCAATTGCCGTTTTCCATCCCTTTTGGATTTGGCGATCACTTGAGTTTGTTTGCGTTACTCTGGACGCTGTCTACATTGGTCTACACTTGGTACAACTCCAAAAACATGGACTTCTCGGCTCAGCCGGGGATGCAGTATCTTCAATACATCATGCCGATCATGTTCATGGGTTTCTTCAACAGCTCCGCGGCGGGTCTTTCTTCTTACATGTTTTTTAGTAACCTGCTCAACATCGGGCAAACGCTGGTAACGAAAAACTTCGTTATCAATGAGTCGAAGATCAAAGCACAGTTGGAGGAAAATCGAAAAAAGCCAAAGAAAAAAGGCGGTTTTGGGGAGCGCTTCGAGAATTTGTTGAAGGAGCAACAGAAGCAGCAGCAATTGAAGGAAGCTGATGCTAAGAAGAAGAAAAAATAATTTTTTGGGTTGAATAGCAAATAGATAAAAGGATGAGACACGAGTTTTGGATTCGGGTCTCATTTTTTTAGCACCCGGAATCTTATTTCTTTTTTTTAGCACCCGGATCGAACGGATGAGACACGGATCTTATATTCGGTTACGTTTTTTAATCGAAAAAAAATAAAGATTACCTAGATAGGAGCTTTAATATCCCACCGGATTTCCCCTCAAAAAAATCCGTCTCCAATCCATGTTCTAAAAATCAACGCGGAAGCGATCTATTACACAAAATCCATATTCAATCAAAAAAAATTGCGGGACACAATCCCAAAAACCTAATTGAGATAAGCCCCCATCTCCTCACCCTCCATCAACTGCACCTCAATATTCTCCATCAAAGTAGTCGCCAATGACAAACCCACATAATCCACCCGAATCGGAAAAGCCTTGTGCCGTCGATCCACCAAAACCGCTACCTCCAATTTTTTTGGCAAGGTTTCAAGCGCAGGTTTGCAAGCATAAAAAATCGTGCGACCCGTATTGGCCACATCATCCACCACAATAATCACCTGATCTCGAAGCGCCTCAATTGGCAAATCGACCTCGATAGGAGAATCTAGAGGAGCAGCCGGATTCAACCGAATGTTAATCAACTGTATCGGCATATCGGTAATCCCAATCAGTCGATCATAAATCAATTGTGCAAACGCCATGCCTTTATTGTTCACACCCGCCAAAATCAGAGATTTTTCCTCCAAATTGCCTTCCAAAATCTGAATAGCCAGGCGTTTTACCTTTTGCAGAATTTGCCGTTCGTTTAGAATTTTCATTTTCTCGCTGGAATTACTAAATTGTAGAATCAAAAATAGAATTTTTTCCTCAGTAGTTTGGTCAAGAAGTTCTCAGTGCTTATTTTAGCGAAAATTCGCTGAATTAAAACAACTATTCCAGCATTATGATTCAACAAATACTTTTTCTGATTGTCGCTCTGCTGGCCGTTGGGTACGCGGCGCGCAATTTTTGGCAAATTCGCCTCAACATCCTATTGGGTAAGGATGAAAAAGTAAGTGGCGACACCGCTCAACGTTGGCGCAATGTTTTCTTGGTGGCATTTGGCCAATCCAAGATGTTCAAACGTTGGTTGCCCGCCGTATTGCACTTTTTTATTTATGCGGCCTTTTTAATGACCCAAGTTGAACTGATCGAAATTTTTATCGACGGTTTTTTTGGTGTACACCGTTTCTTTTTTCATGGACTGGGCGGATTTTACACCTTTGTCATCAGCTTTATTGAAATCCTTTCGGTATTGGCTTTGGTCGCTACGGTCGCCTTCTTGGCCCGCCGTAACATTTTACGCATTGCGCGTTTTCAAAAACCAGAACTCAAAGGTTGGCCTTCCAAAGATGCCAATTTGATCCTTGTGCTGGAAATCTTTTTGATCTTCTTTATTTTTTTGATGAACAGTGCCGACATGGCGCGCCATCAAAATGAATATGGATTTGTGGTTAGCCAATTTTTGTCGCCTATTTGGGAGGGAACTGCTCCCGGGATACTGCACGCCATGGAGCGCATTGGTTGGTGGGGACACTTGCTGGTGGTTTTTGCTTTTTTGAATTACCTCCCCTTTTCCAAACACCTGCACATTTTACTGGCTTTCCCCAACACGTATTATGCCAAATTGAATGCTCGTGGCGAAATGGAAAACATGCCCGAGATCATGAACGAAGTCAAATCCATGTTGGGTATTGCTACCGAGAATACCGAAGTACCCGGCGCCGATAGCTTAGAATTTGGGGCCAACGATGTATTTGCCTTGAGTTGGAAAAACATACTGGATGCTTATAGTTGTACCGAGTGTGGTCGATGTACGGCGGTTTGCCCAGCTAACTTGACTGGTAAAAAATTGTCCCCCCGCAAGGTGCTCATGGACATCCGCGATCGGGCGAGCGAGGTGGGCGAAAAAATAAAATCTGGTGATTCTCAGTACGCCAAAGATAAAAATCAAGCTCTTTCAAAAGACAATTTTGAAGATGGTAGATCACTTTTTGATGCCATTACGCCAGAAGAACTCCATGCTTGCACCACTTGTAATGCATGTGTAGAAGCTTGTCCGATTTTGATCAATCCACTGGAGCCAATACTCAAAATGCGCCGTTACGAAATCCTCACCCTATCCCAGGGGCCAAGCGATTGGTTGCCCATGTTCAACAGCATGGAAAACAACGGTGCAGTATGGGCGATGTCGGCCGATCGGGATGCTTGGAACAACGAATGATAGCAAAAAGAAAAGAAAAGATGAAAGTACATACCATGGCCGAGATGGCCGCTGAAGGCCAAGAGCCGGAGATTTTGTTTTGGGTAGGTTGTGCGGGGAGTTATGATGCCCGCGCACAAAAGGTGACCAAAGCGTTTGCTCAAATTTTGCAATCCGTAGGCATGTCCTTTGCCATTCTGGGAAACGAGGAAATGTGTACCGGAGATCCTGCTCGGCGCGCTGGCAATGAGTTTGTGTACCAGATGCTGGCTTTGCAAAACATCCAAACGCTGAATACCTATAACGTCAAAAAAATCGTAACGGCTTGCCCGCACTGTTTCAATACTTTAAAAAATGAATACCCGGCCTTGGGTGGAAATTATTCCGTAGTCCACCATTCCCAATTGTTGCAAGAGCTGATCAACGAGGGGCGGATTAAAATGCTGGAAGGCGGTGTTTTTAAAGGTAAAAAGATCACCTACCACGACTCTTGTTACATCGGCCGGGTAAATGGCGTATACGAAGCGCCACGTGCGGTGTTGGAATCTTTGGATGCCCAACTGGTAGAAATGAAACGTTGCAAAACCAACGGGCTTTGCTGCGGAGCTGGTGGCGCACAAATGTTTAAGGAAGATGAACCGGGCAACAAACGCATCAATATAGAACGGGCCGAAGAAGCGCTTGAAACTGGTGCCAGTATCATTGCCGCCAATTGCCCTTTTTGTATGACCATGATCACCGATGGCGTTAAGGCCAAAGACCAACAAGATGACGTCATGGTCTACGATTTGGCGGAGTTGATTTTGGATAATATGGTAAAATAATAAACCGCCGAACGACTGCGCTTTAAAAAGCTCCATTTTGAACAAACCCATTTTTCGCCTTTCGCCTTTGCTGTGGCTGCAAGTGGCCGTTTTTACCCTTTTCAGCGCCCGCGCCTGGCAACATTTTTTTGGCGATGTCCCTTACCGCGCACTTTTTTGGGATGAAAACCTGATGAGCAGCTTAGTCAAAAGGTTTGGTTACAATTGGAGCGACTTTGTCACCGATCCAGCGGTCGAAAATGGGATGAGTTTATTTATTCGCAGCGTGGGCGTACTCCTTACTTTTGGTGCAATGGCGGCCTTGCCGTTGCCGTTAGCGCCGCGTTTGCGGCGTATTTTATTGATCATCGGTGCTGCGGTGATGCTGCTCTTGGTAGTAGCCAGTTGGCGGGATCAATTTTGGCAAATCGGGCAACTATTGGAACTTACCCTACAATGGGCAACTCCGATTTTTTTAGTACAATGGCTATACAAAAAAGAAAATCCTGCGGTTCAATCCTGGTTGTTGCCAAAAATAGCCGTGGCCGCTACTTTTATCGGGCATGGGCTATATGCGGTAGGGTATTATCCGACGCCGGGTTTTTTCACTACCATGACGATGCGGGTATTTGTTTGTACGGAAGCTCAGGCTAAATTTTTTTTATTGATTGCTGGAACCTTGGATTTTATTGCCGCCGTACTGATTTTTGGTCCGCGAAGGGCGGCGTACTGGAGTTATGTGTACATGGCGGTGTGGGGAGGGCTTACGGCATTGGCGCGGGTGACAGCTAATTTGTACTGGCCTTTTTGGGTAAATTGGTTGGGGCAATGGTGGCCCGAAATGGTTTTTCGATTACCACATAGTTTGATACCGCTTTTTTTGTTGAGCTTAATGCGGGGTCAGAAGGATAATCGATTGGGGAAGTATTCGCTAGAGGTTGATCGCGTTCCGTGATGATTTTTAGCACACGGATTAAGCACGGATTGGACACGGATTTTTTTTGAGGGGAAATCCGGTGGGATGTTAAAGCTCCTGTTTAGGTAAACGTTACATTTTTTTCGATTAAAAAACGTA
>JBBRGN010000290.1:0-5962 GCA_038240665.1 Chitinophagales bacterium
CAGCCATCGGTCCATTGTTCGCGCTCCTGATACGGTGATACGCCGTTGCCGCTGTAGATGAATTGCATATCCGGGTTGATTTCAGCGCGGATAAATTCGTAAACCGAAGGATAAAATACATTTGATCCATCGTGGCGGCGCACTTCAACTGTAGAACTGATGCCATCCACGATCAAGGGTTTAAAAGCGACGATGTGATTTTTATCAATTTGGGTAAAAACGGTATCGATGTGCATGTATGAGCGGTCGTCGGGAATGTTGACTTGTGCCACATTTTTGACCACTCCTTTTTCAAACAAGACCTTGGTCAATGATTTGATGCCATGCTCGGTGGAGCGCTCGCTACAACCGATCAGCAGGTAATCGGGGTGGAGGATCATCATATCGCCCCCTTCGATGGAGACGTACTCGCCGCGGCGCGATGCAGGGAACAAATCCAGGTCGTTGAGGTTGATCAGTCGATCTTCCTGGTGTAGGTTGGAAAAAATAGGGTGGTGAACAAAAATAAATTGCGTCAACAAGTTTTCCCTAAATCGAGCTTCTTTGGAAGCACGGGTAATCACCACATGGTCGTTGACTACTACGGCGATATCGCGGGTAAAAATGAAATTGGGAATGGGATCAAAAAAAATGTAGTCCTCTTGCGGCAAATAACCAGTGATCAGCAGCCGCGCCAATTCTTTGTTGTCCAAATTACTCAGTAGATCGCGGGCGCTTTGCGGTAGTTCTTCATAATCGCCAATGTGATTGATCAGCTTAACCCGCTCTTCCGGTCTCACTTGTTGCAAAGCTTCGAGCAACAAGTTTTCGGTTTCCAGGACTTGTTCATCGCCCAAAAAGGCGCGCAGCACATCAGTAAAAATATCGTGTTCTTCCTGCATTTGCGGTAAAAAAACGATGTCGTCAAACAGCAATTCTTCCGAACGTTTGGGGGATACCCGAGAAATGCCTTCATCGGGGCGGTGAACGATCACCCGGCGCAGTGCGCCAATTTCTGAAGCAACTTGAATGGTGTTGTGCATAAAGGACTCCATATTGGTTTGGGCAAAAATAGAAAAAATAGTGGGCATAACTCATTTTCCCCGTTTCGAAGGAAGACCTATTAATCAGAATAGTTGACAAGCAAACACAGTGTCCTTTGACTTTTTCTCGTTTTTAGTTTTCTTTGTAGAGCAAACCCGCCCATTGGTCGGAATAAAGTAACGATTGTTTCACCCTGAGCGTATTATTCTTATGAGTATTTTAAAAAACCTAAAAGATCTGTTCATTGTCCCTGGGGATGACGTCAAACAACCCGTTACGAACACTGGCGGAACCAAGTCGGCACCGGTTAGACCTAATCCGGTTATTGCTACAACCCCAAGTAGCGATAGCAGTGGTAAGTTGAATGATAAATTTGTGACGGTTCTTTTTGATGCCATCAACAAAGCCAATCAGGAGGGTTTTGATTACTTGGAGTTTCGCAATTCTTTGCAATCGCTCAAGGAAATGCCGATGGACGAGGCCACGCGTTTTCAATCCGCTTACGCTATGGCCAAAACGATGGGAGCCAATGCGGCCACTTTAGTTGCTTCAGCGCAGTATTATTTGAATGTACTAAGCCAGGAAAAGCAAAAATTCGGCGAAGCTTTGTCCAATCAGCAAAATCAGCAGATTGAACAGAAGAAGGCAGAATTGAGTTCTTATGTTGAAAACATCAAAAACAAAGAAGCCCAAATTAAAGCGCTGCAAACGGAAATTGAGACCCTAAAGCAACAAGCAACGGCCATCAATCAAGAAGTTCAGGCGGCGGCGCAGCACATTGAAAATACCAAAAATGATTTTGATGTTTCTTACACCTATATTGTCCAGCAAATTCAACATGATGCGGAGTTGATGCAGCAGAACTTGAAATAAATTAATTATTTGTCATTATACTCAACTGATTATGAGCGATTCTTCCTCTGATTCTTTTAAGCCAAAATCTTTTTGGAACCGCCCTGAGGGCAAAACTGGGATTATTTTTCTTTTGGGCATTGGTTTTTTAACCGGTCTTGGCATATTGTCTATCCTGCCCATTTTAGGAGAGTTGATCAGAGATTCGATTACTGCTTCCATTCTGGTGTCCACCCTGGCAGCGCTGGCCTACGTTTTTATTGACAATCGCAGCCGGAATTTGATTTGGTACATCTACAAAAGCGTCATGCGAAAAATTACCAGTTGGTTTATCCAGATTGATCCCATCGCTATCCTGAAAGGCTACGTGGATCATCTTCAAAAAAATCTTATTGAGTTGAAACGCCAGGTCAACAAACTACGCGGTCAGATGCAAAAACTCAAAGAGATCATTGTCAACAACCAAAAAGAAATTCAAAGCAACCTGGAATTGGCCAACGAAGCCAAAACCAGCAACCAGGAGAATGTCATGATCCTCAAAACCCGTAAGGCAGGTCGTCTTAAGGAATCCAATGTACGCTTGGAGGATCTGTACAATAAAATGGAAATCCTGTACCGGGTACTGTCCAAAATGCGTGAAAACTCCTCGATCTTGATGGAAGACATTGATGATCAAGTCATGGTGAAAGAACAAGAACAAAAAGCCATTCATGCCTCCAACACTGCCATGCGCTCGGCGATGAGCATTCTCAGCGGCGATCCCGATAAACGCGCCATGTTTGACGCAGCCATGGAAGCCATCACTCAGGATGTGGCCAGCAAGGTGGGGGAAATGGAAAACTTCATGCAGATGTCGTCTAAATTCATGGAATCCATTGATTTACAGAATGGTATCTTTGAGGAAGAAGGGTTGCGGATGTTGGAAGAATGGGAGCAAAACGGGGTATCCAAAATTTTGGGAAAAGACAAAGAGACACTTTTGTTACAAGCCAAGGACGAGAACAATGTATTGGATCTCAATAAGCCCATGAAAGAACCCATCCGAGAAGCTGGACATAGAAATCAATACGATAGCTTTTTTGATTTCGATTAATGGAGTTGATATCCGGCGGTACATTCCAAGGGAAATGTTAATTTTTTTTAAATTTGGGCACTACCATTTATTCACGAATCGTTACCAAAGGCATGAAAAAAATCATCATTTCCCTCTTGTTATTGGGGTGTTTGTCGCCCGGTTTTGGGCAATCCTACAACACCGCCATTGGTATGCGAATTGGTACGGAATGGGGACTTACCCTGCGGCAACGCATTTACCGTAAGATTTCAGCGGAGGTTTTGCTGCAATCCAGCTTGCAACGAAATGAAGTTGACCTTACTTTTTTGACACTTTTTCATCAACCTATTCTCACCCGCCGTCTGAATTTGTACGGTGGTTTTGGCGTTCACCGCGGTTGGGTTCCTACCCGCACCGATGGCACCAAACCTTATAAAGATCCCTATGGAATTGATTTCATGGGTGGATTGGAGTTGACGATCGGGCGGGTCAATGTTTCCTACGATTTCAAACCTGCCATCAATATTTCGGGAGGCGAACATACTTTTTATAGCCAAACGGGCATCAGTTTAAGGTATGTGCTTTGGAAACACGACCGCTACTTTTATGAACAACGTAACCGACGTCGCGGTCTTTTTCATCGTTCTCGTTGATTTTTTTCTCATAATACTTGACAAGTTCTCCGGAGATGTTATATATTTGCGTCACTCTTGAAAAAGGCGGTTTTTTACCCCTTTTTCTGGTTGTAGAGCTTAATTATGGTGATTATAGCTCAGTTGGTTAGAGCGCCGGTTTGTGGTTCCGGAGGTCGCCGGTTCGAGCCCGGTTAGTCACCCAAGCTGGGGCAAGTCAATGTTGACTTGCCCCATTTTCTTTTATCATTTATTAGTGCCCATTCCTTATTGGAGCAAATTCCGCTCTTTGAAATCCAATAAAATGGTTTTGATGATCATTTTTGTCATACGACGAGCTATAAAGCGGGTAACAAAATTTTGCCAAGCCCAGATTCCGAATCTAAATAGACCAGAAACGTTCCCTTTCGGTTTTTCCGCTTTGTTGTAAAAACCTTCCATTAAGCCATCTACAGTAGCGTGTACCTCAGGTGAATACTTATCGGCCGGGGAGGTATTGAATTTAAACACGCCATCCAGTACCGCCTTGAAGCGGTTGCGCATCAAGGTATCCAACCGGAAAATTTGTGAAGGCTTGATCTTCGGCTTTATGGGATCATCCATGTAGGGTTCGTTAAAAACATCGTTGGCCATGTCGATAATTCCCATGTCGGGAATGATGGGGTAATAGCCAGTTTCGTAACCTATTCCTGATTGATCAGGAATGAAAAAACGGTTGTGACAGGGATCTCCTATCTCCCACTTATCAAAAATATTGACCCTGTTTATGTCTGACAAAGCCACATTCAAGTGCTTCCGCAAAAACTTTTGGCAATTGTATCGACCCAGCTGGAAATCAATTTCCCGGAATGCAGGACTAAAGAAACCGCCAAAACCTTCTAATGATCCACAAGCAATCGGATAGTTGTCGTCCTTGCGCTTGGGGAAGATCATCCGGCGGGTATGGTTGCCCGATAAGCCTTGCAACAAATCTTGGTCTTTGACCATCGCCTGACTACGGATGGCGCCAAAAAGAGCGGGTATAATGTCCAAAAGCGTAGAAGGTTGCTTGTAAACCCGGCTTTTATCGTTGGCAAAATTGGGGAAGGGATCAATCATGATGATCGCGTACTGATCTTCTTCCGAGTTTTCCTCAATGGCCCGAATCACTTCGCCAAAGGGTTCGTTGTTGATGGTGCCGCCATCAACGGCCACAAAATCAAATGGATCATCATCCGCGGTGATGTCGATTTCGTTGATTATTTTTTCAGGATCTTCATTGGGTGTTCTAAACATCTGGTACACCATGTCTTTGACGTATTTGAGGTGGATGTTTTTGAGCCGGCGTGCGCGCAAACCGAAGGGAAAAGCTCCGGTTGCCTTGGCGCAATCCATTAATAATTGTCGGTGTTGCAGTAATTCAGGATTAAACCCAACAATGTGATCGCTGATTTTATCTGGAGCAGGATTGACCATAAATCGGGCAATTCCTTTGTGTACGTACATGCGGTGAGCGGGCTGTTCCTTTTTGTCATCCAAGGTGATGCCATCGCGGGATTGAATTTCTTTATTTTTGTCAAAAAAGTTGACCGAGATGGGCACGCCCCGCAGACTGGTGATTGTGAGAATGACTTGTAGATTAGGCGAAATATAAGGCGGCAAAGGTTTGATGGCGCTTAATTCCATGGCACGATCAGCAATGGCGTCGATGGGATCGGAATTGAGCAAGGATTGAACTTCCCCTAAGCGCTCGATATCGGTAGAACCCAACATTTGTTCCAAAGTTGGCGCACCGGCATTGTCGTTGAGGTTGACCCAGGAATCGTATAGCTTATTGTTGATTTTATTGGGGTTCTGCTCATTGATGGGTTGAATCCCTTCAAACAAACCCAAGGCCATGATGGCTGCGGTCATCCCTCCTGCTGAAGAACCGCCCACCACTTCGATCTGCACATTGTGCATGGGTACGGATTTGTCATAATCGGGGTGATCGGGACCTAATTCGTGGTTTTTATTTTTGGCTTTTTGCCATTTTTCAAGCGTTTCAAGGAGGTAGTCGATGACCCCGCCGGTGTAGGCACCAGCGGAGACTGCTCCAGCCATTGCAATCCCGATTTTGAAGATTTTTTGTTCCGCCATGGCGCGTAGTTATTTAAACTTAGGTGTTGAGTATTTGCTATGATTATTGAGGTAAAAAACCAGTCCGACCCCCGGCGCAGGCTGGCCAGATAGCGGGTCGAGTTGAAATTTGGGTTTTATTTTAAAACTTAAATCTTCATTGAGGTCAAAATCTTGTAATTGCGCATCTACATAAGCTTCAAGCGCCACCAAACCATAGGATGCGACCACCAACACATAGGCTACTTGAGTACGTTTATCATAAATATCACGGATATTGCGGAGCGTAGTGGTCGAGTATCCC
>JBBRGN010000291.1:0-5956 GCA_038240665.1 Chitinophagales bacterium
CACAAAGCCCTGTTCGTTAGCTGCTACCTTCGTGGGACACACACTAAATTTCAAACCAGACAAAAATCAAATCAAATTTTACTTATGGACTTTAAAGATGAAATCAAACAATTTGGCGACAGAGTTGAAAAACTAAAAGCACAAATCAGCACCGAAGAGGCGACAAAGAATGCGTTCTTAATGCCATTCATCAAAGCATTGGGCTATGACGTTTTTAATCCTCTTGAAGTAGTTCCTGAATATGTTGCAGACATTGGAATTAAAAAAGGTGAAAAGGTTGACTACGCAATTATGATGAACGGGCAACCTTCAATTTTAGTTGAGTGCAAACATTGGAGTGAAAATTTGGACGTTCATAATTCACAACTTTTTCGCTACTTCCATACGACAAAAGCAAAATTTGGACTTTTATCAAATGGTATCATTTACAGGTTTTATACAGACTTGGTAGAAAAGAACAAAATGGACGAAAAGCCATTTTTGGAATTCAACGTAACTGATATTAAAGACAACCAAATTGAAGAATTAAAGAAGTTCCACAAATCATATTTTGACGTTGACAACATCGTAAATACTGCCAGCGAACTAAAATATATGAACGAACTTAAAACGTTCATCAACACTGAATTTCAAAATCCGACAGAAGGCTTTGTAAAGCATTTTGCAAAACAGGCTTACCCAGGAGTTTTAACTGCTAAGATTATGGAGCAGTTCACAGCTTTGACAAAGAAATCAATTCAACAATACATCAATGATTTGATTACTGAGCGTTTGAAATCTGCTTTAAAGAAAGAAGACGCAGACGAGCAAAAAGCTACAGAACAAGAAGCAGTTTTAGCAGCAGAGACAGCAAACGACAGTAAAGTTGACACAACACCAGAAGAATTGGAAGGCTTTATGATTGTAAAAACAATTCTTCGACAAAAAATTGCTTCAAGTAGAATTGCATTTAGAGATGCTCAATCTTATTTTGCTATTTTACTTGACGACAATAATCGTAAGACAATTTGCAGACTTTATTTGAATGGCGGAAAGAAATATTTTGCTTTCATTGACGACCAAAAGAAAGAAATTAAAAATGAAATCACAACACTTGACGACATCTTTAATTTTGCAGATATGCTTCATAAAATTATTGCAGCGTACGACACAGAAAAGAAAGGCAGCAGCTAACATGGGGTTTTGCAATATTGGGGCAGGACGTTGTAATCATCATCATTAGCAACATGGCAGCATTTGTTCGGGCTTGACAAGCAACGGTTAAGCTTTTGGTTGTTATCTTGTACATTTGTTTTGCAATCGGCAGCGGTTCCGGGCTTACGGAATGCTTTTCCCCACCTGACAAAGCCTTTTTCGCTAGTAGCAATTTCAGGATGCCCTAATCAACTCCAATTCCGACTGACTTTTCAATCAGCCAAAAAAAATCTCGCTTGATGCCATTATTTTTCGGAACTTCGTAAAGTCGCAATGCGTTGAGTACTTTTTTATAACGACAGCCATTTAAACGAAATAAAGTAAATGAATAACCGAATCAGACAAATTATTAAAAGCGACCTTGATTCTTTAAAAGCAGTTATTGACTCTAAGGAGTTGTTTCCAGCAGACCTTTTAGACGAAATGACGTCAGATTTTTTTACAAATGAAAAGACACAAGACATTTGGTTGACAAAACACATTGACAATAAACCCATTGCTGTTGTTTATTGCGCTCCAGAACGAATGACATCAGGCACTTACAATCTCTATTTAATAGCAATACATAAAGATTTTCAAGGGCAGGGGATTGGTGCTGAATTAATGGCCCACGTCGAAAATTTACTCAAAGGTAATTCAAATAGAATATTAATAGTTGAAACCTCTGGACTTCCAGAATTCGAACTAACAAGAAAATTTTATGCCAAACTAAATTATAAACATGAGGCAACAATCAGAGCGTTTTACCAAGACGGTGAAGACAAAATAGTGTATTGGAAAAAACTAACAGAATAAAAAAGCAGCATAAATACGAATTTTGCTTTAATGTGCGGATCATGCGAATAGAAACATTTGAGCAATCTGGTGGTGATGATGACCCGTTGGCATCAACTGTTTCAGCTACCCCCGATAATCCAAGCGCACCTACAGATGCTCGGGAGGGTCTGTGACCCGAAACGCGCCGTTCTTCTTCTGCCTCTAGCCACTCCGTTTTCAACATCTCCTCCTAAATGTGTCGCACCTTAAACACTTCGGATGTAGAGTTGACATCAAATCGGCGGGTTAAAATCAGCCGCTGCAATATTTATCATCGCGATCCTATCTTGGCGTATTTTAGAATCACTGCTTCTAGCAATAGCTCATTAAATCTTCCTTTATTCAATACTCAAGTTAATCTAGCAAAAGCCCCATTCTGTTAATTGAAAAATACCGGTTGCGAATCGTGTGAAAATGTGAATTTATAGTGTCCCATTACTTTCTTATATTTGAAGAACATCAGTTCACAAGAAAGATACTTATGCAAAAAATCCTCTGTTTAGCCCTGATGGCCTGCGTTTTGCAAGCTTGTCAAAATGCGCCCAAGTCCAGCAAAAGCCAGGTGGAAAAAGACACTTTTGCGGCAGACTACAACCAACTCAAAGCCCACACCCCAGTCATTCTACTTGAAGATGGCGAACGGAAAGTGCTGCTTGCTCCGGCTTTTCAAGGCCGGGTGATGACCAGCTCTGCAGCGGGAATGAATGGCAACAGCTACGGTTGGATCAATCACGAATTGATCAAAAAAGGCAAATATCAGCCGCACATTAACGCCTTCGGAGGGGAAGATCGGTTTTGGTTGGGTCCAGAAGGTGGGCAATATGGCTTGTACTTCAAAAAAGGCGACCCTTTTGATTTGCCGCATTGGCAAACACCAGGAGCTATAGATACCATGACCTACCCCGTCGTGGAAAAAGACAATACCCAGGCGCGGTTTGTCAAGAATTTCAGCCTTGAAAATTATGCTGGTACGCGTTTCGATCTCAAAATTGAACGCCGCATTCGTTTGATGACAGAAAAGGAAACCAGTGAATTGTTGAAAATACCACTTAACGCCGTAAAATGGGTAGCTTACGAAAGCGACAACCTATTGAGCAACAGAGGACACGAAGATTGGGGTAAAAACAAAGGCGTCGTTTCCATTTGGTTGTTGGGGATGATGAAAGCCAGTCCAACACAAATCGTCATGTTGCCCTATAAAAAAGGCGGAAGGTCCCAGGTCAACGACTCTTATTTTGGTAAAATAGCCGCCGACCGCTTGCTGAAGAAAGACAGTGTACTTTTTTTTAAAGCCGACGCCAAATCCCGGGGCAAAATTGGTATTCCACCCGCCATTGTCAAGCCTTTTGTGGGTAGCTACGATACCAAAAAAGGCATCTTGACCATAGTCCGCTTTAGCTATGCAGGCGATACCGCTTATGTCAACTCCATGTGGGAAAATCAGCGCTACCCTTTCCGTGGCGACGTAGTCAATACCTATAACGATGGTCCCAATGAAAAAGGCGATCAAATGGGCGCTTTTTATGAGCTTGAAACCTCCTCTCCCGCATTGGCGCTCAAAAAAGGCCAGTCGTACCGACATGTGCAGCAGACCTTTCACTTTGAAGGAAAGGTTTCGGCATTAAATGTCATTTGTAAACAGGTACTCGGTGTAGATTTAATTCAGTAAAAGGGATAAAAAAACTAGAATAATGACTAGACCATGTTGTAGTCAAAAAAATTTCTATTGTGGGGAATAGCAGGACTACTCATGCCAAGTTATTTGAAAATCTTCCCCTGTGTTTCCAACTCCTTGTATTTTTCGATGTACATTTTGTCCAGCACCTCAGAGTCCTTGTATTTGATCCGCAATTTGGCCAGTTTTTTATGCAATTCAGCCCTTATTTTAGCGTACGCAGGATCATTGTACACGTTTTTCATCTCGTTTTTATCCTTCATCCGGTCGTACAGCTCCCATTCGTCGATGTCGTAGTAGAAATGGATCAACTTGTACTTTTCCGTCACAATCCCATAATGTCGCTTGACCATGTGCACACTGGGGTACTCGTAATAATGGTAATAAGCCGCATCTCTAAAATTTTTACCCTTGCCTTTAAAAAGCGGAATCAGACTTTCCCCTTGCATATCGGAAGGAGGTTTGATGCCCGCAGCTTCCAAAAAAGTCTGTGCAAAATCCAGATTCTGCACCATTTTGGAATTGCGAGAATCAGGTTGAATAACCCCGGGCCATTGAACCAAAAGGGGCGTTTTAAAGGATTCGTCAAAAATAAAACGTTTGTCAAACCAGCCATGTTCCCCCAGGTAAAAACCCTGATCAGAAGTATAAACCACGATGGTATTTTTGTCGAGGCCACTTTCTTTTAAAAAATCCAGCACTTTGCCTACCCCCTCATCTACCGCCGCAATACAGCCCAGATAATCCTGCATGTACCGTTGGTAGCGCCAGCGCATCTGGTCTTCTTTAGACATTTTAGGGTAGTTGAGTAGGAATTCCGCATTCATTTTTCCATATACTGCATCCCAGGCCTTGCGCTGGGTTTGATTCATACGATCTACCGACGTATTATTGAACAGGCGTTGATCGGAGGCATGGAAATCTTTGAGGCCTAATTTATCCATATTTTCGGGAAAAATTTTTGAATCACCCACCCAGGTCATGTGAGTAAGTAGGTTCATCTCCTGTTCCTTAGCTGCCCTTCCTCGCCCTTCATAATTGTCAAAAAGGGTTTCAGGCTCCGGGAATTTGCGGTTGATGAATTCCCGGTAATGGCGTTCGGCTGGAAGCCATTCCCGATGAGGTGCCTTGTGCAAATAAGCCAAAAAGAAGGGTTTTTTCTGATCGCGGTCGTTTTTTAGCCAATTGAGGGTCATGTCGGTAATGAGATCGGTCACATAACCCATCAACTTGATGTTGCCTTCCTTTTTGGTGATGAAGTCCGGATTGTAATAGTTTCCCTGATCCGGAAGGATTTTGAACTCATCAAAACCCTTGGGGTTATTCCCAAAATGTAACTTTCCAAACATTGCCGTCTGGTAGCCATTGGCTTTTAATATTTGCGGAAAAGTGATGTTGTTGGTGTCAAAAGGAAAATAATTGTCGATTTTTCCATTGATGTGGCTGTGTTTGCCCGTAAGAATTACTGCACGCGATGGGGCACAAATGGAGTTGGTGACACATGCATTGGTAAAAAGCATACCGTCTTTCGCAATGCGGTCGATATTGGGCGTTTGTATTAATTTATCACTATATGCCGAGATCGCTTGATAAGCATGATCATCCGCCATGATAAAGACAATGTTGGGTCTATCTTGTTTTTGCGGTTTGAAAGAAAAGAAAAATCCTGCAAAAAGTAGGATCAGAAGTAGACCTAGATACCCATTTTTCATAAATTGAACTTTTAAATCATGACTAAGACGCCGAAATTGGGATAGTCCGTTCACCTTTTACAAGTTTATAAGCGTGGGTGCAACGGTAGCGATTGATTTCAAAAATAGCGATTTTTTTTTGAGGGGGGCTTGTTTTGGAGTGCTTATCATCGCTAGGGAGGACAAAATAAATGAACAGCAAGGAAAAAAAGTTGATATTGAACGAAGCAGATACCCATTCTAACAAGGTTAGAAAAAAAAGCAAGAGAAAAACATCTTTTTTGAAAAACCCCAATTAGTTCAACGTCGCACCAACTCTATTCAAAAAAAGCACTGCCGATGTCCTTGATAAAGGTCATCGGCAGTAGTATATTCCTTAAATAATTTGTTATTCCAAAACGATCATTTTTTTACTCGCCATAAATTCCGCTGTTTGTAAGGTGTAATACAACACTCCTGCGGCCTTCAATTCACTTTGCTTGATGGTCACCTGATTCCAACCGGAGTTGTAATTGGCTTTCAAGCGGTACACGATCGAGCCCTTGGCATCGCGGATCGTCAATCGGCCTTCGCTGGCTTG
>JBBRGN010000292.1:0-5897 GCA_038240665.1 Chitinophagales bacterium
ATTGTTGCCATCTACCAACCATTGATATACCAAGTTGGACATGCCGCCGGTACAGTCGCCACCGCCCGAACAGGATAAAATTTCTTGTTCAGAAAGGTTCAAACCGCTATCCGAACCCCCGTTAACCTTTAAGTAATTGGTTTCGTAGGTAGCCAAGGTTCCAAAAGCCCAGCAGCTTCCACAACCACCTTGATCACGTACAGGAGTCACCTGTCCTTTGCTGCGGGCATCATAAGCAGCAAACCCCTCATTGCAGGCAAAAATACCGGGATCAATGACAAATTTTTTGACCCGTAGGTAGTTGTCAATGTTTTGTAATTGTTGAAAGTTTGGTTCTCTTTCTCCAGTAATTTGAACGATCTGGCGACCAGATACGGAAGTAAAACCTACGGCAAAAGGCAGTTTTTGTACGTTGATGAATTGACGCTGTTGGTTAAGTTGAATTTTTATTTCCTGTGGTGCTTGAATTTCACGGGTAAGGTAGAATGCGGGCACTTGAACTTGTGCTGACAGGGTGCAAGCACTCGTCAAGAAAGCAAAGAAAAACAAGGTATTTAGGACATTGGAAGCTGAAAAGCGTAACGGTTTCATGGTTTTGAGATTAAAGGTGAATGATAAATTATTGGGTGAACGTTCGAATAAAAGTGTTGAAAGGGGGATTTCGCGTTCCAGTTTTTTGTAATTTTTTAAAAAAAACTGGAACTTCATTTATGCTTGTGGCCATATCTGAGTTCATAATGAAGAACTAAGAAAGAAGGGTACTTCTTCTACACAAAAGGTTGAAATACCTTATCTTTGCATCTTTTAAGCGAATTGACACGAGGCAATATGGCGACACCACGCACAGTAGCATTCTATACATTGGGTTGTAAGCTCAATTATTCCGAAACATCCTCCATTGCTCGGCTTTTTGAAAATGCCGGTTATGGCGAGGTTCCTTTTGAACAAGGGGCAGATATTTACATCATCAATACCTGTTCGGTGACTGATTTTGCCGACCGTAAATGCCGCAAGGTAGTTCGGCAAGCACTACGGGCCTCCTCCAATGCGTTTATTGTAGTAGTAGGTTGTTATGCACAACTCAAACCGCAAGAGATTGCGGAGATTCCTGGTGTAGATCTTGTACTTGGCGCTGCCGAAAAATTCCGCATCCTTGACTACATTGATGATCTAACCAAAGCACCAGGCAAAGGCATGGTACAGGCAGGAGCAGTAAGTGAAGCCAAAAATTTTGTGGAATCCTTTTCTTTTGGCGATCGCACCCGCTCCTTCCTTAAAGTACAAGATGGCTGCAATTACAAATGTTCTTTTTGCACCATCCCGCAAGCGCGCGGCGCAAGTCGCAGCGACGAAATCAGCAATGTGGTAGCCAACGCAAACAAGATTGCCGCACTCGGCGTAAAAGAAATTGTGCTAACTGGTGTTAATATTGGCGACTTTGGCAATGGTACGGAGGTTATTGAAGGCACGGCACCTAAAAAACAATCCCTCTTTATCGACCTCATCCGAGAGCTCGATCGGGTTGAGGACATCTCTCGGTTCAGGATTTCGTCCATTGAACCGAATTTGTGTACTGACGAAATCATTGATTTCGTAGGGCAGTCTGCTCGTTTTGTTCCTCATTTTCATCTCCCTTTGCAATCGGGAAGCAATAAGATATTACGCGAGATGCGACGGCGTTATGTTCGAGAATTGTATGCCGATCGGGTAGCGAGGATCAAACAGCAAATCCCCCACGCTTGTATAGGTGTAGACGTAATAGTAGGTTTTCCTGGCGAAACCCAAGAAGATTTCTTGGAAACCTACCATTTTATCAACGATTTGGATGTTTCTTATCTCCACGTTTTTACTTACTCCGAACGTGCCAATACGCCAGCAGCAGAGATGCCAGGCGCAGTACCCATGAACTTGCGCAGAGAACGCAATGATATGCTTTCCATCTTAAGTGAAAAAAAACGACGACATTTTTATGCCCAACACCTGGGGCAAACCCGCCCCGTGTTGTTTGAAATGCATAAAAAAGAAACCTTAATGGCTGGATTTACCGATAATTACATCAAAATCCAGGCACCTTTCCAAGCAGATTGGATCAACCAGATACACCACGTGGAATTGACTGCGCTCAATGGCCAAGGCGAGGTGGAAATCCAAGTTGGTGCAATGGAGGCATTGCGTTAGGGGTTTACCATCATTATTTTTGCTCGCCTAACTTATCCATGATCTTCAAAATGGGTATACGATTTGAGGGAAATGACGCTCCAAGCGGCCAGTACTTCCTCCACTTCTTGCGCTTGCTTGGCGGCAATGGCGACCAAAGGCATGGGTGCATCAGCAAATAAGGAACCATCAAAATATTCTTTTTTCCCAGCAATCGTCTTGGCGCGTGCTGCGTTCGACCATACTTCAAAACCTAATGCTGATTCTTTGCACAGTTTTTCCAACAATCGGATGTCTTTTGGCAATTCCGATTCCAATATGCAAGAATAAGTACGAAAAAAAGAACGTTTGACCAAACCCAACTCCGGGAAAACGGGATACCGCCGTCGATTGGCTACCTGATAACCTACTACCTGGCGATCAAACAAAACAATATCCTGAAAATGCAAGCCGCTATCGGGGTGGGGTACGCTTTTAATTTGTGCCTGCACCGAATCCAAGGCCGTCGCCCAAATGAGTTCAAACATCCCGCTGTGATTAAGCTGCAAGGAAACCAGTTTGTTCTGATTCTTTTTTTTGCCAAATTTCGACCAAACCGTACGCGCCAACCTCATTTTACCCAATGCTTGAGCCGCAATACCTAGATCCCACCACACATCTTGTAAGCTGGCATCCAAGGCCACTGCTTTTTTGGTATAATGCAAAAGCGGTTTCCATTCCCGGCGCGACTTGTAGATGGCAGCCAAATTTAAGTAAGGGGGCAACCAATCTGGTGCCAACTTGAGGAGCCTGCGATACAGCTTTACCGCATTGTACACATCGCCTATCGCATCGTACTGCTGGGCTTGTTGGTAAATGACTGCAATGTTAGGATCCGATTCTTGCATGTTATTTTTTGTCGTTAGATAACTACCTTTTTGATGACAACTTCAGTTTTGTGTTGTTTTGTACGATGGCTCTTGGATATGAATATAAATTTTATCCTTACTTTTGGCAACATGAGATCGAAATGGGAAATATGGATTGATACGGGCGGCACCTTTACCGACTGCATAGCCCAAACACCAGAAGGAACAATTAAACGAGCTAAAGTGCTCAGCAATAGCTGTCTAAGAGGACAGATAATTGCTGCTGGTGAAAATCGTGGCGCTTATTTTTTTTCAAAAAATTGGCCCAATTGCGGAAATATTTTCTCCAATTACACCATTCGTCTTCCTCAACACCCAGAACTTGGCCCTCGGCGTGTGCTCTCGGCAGACATGACCAGCCAGACCCTACAGCTGGATCACCCTTTCCCCGTTCAACTGCCCGTCGACTTTGAGATAACGGCTCACGAAGAAGCTCCGATTTTGGCCATCAGACTCATCACCGATACAGCCTTGGATCAAGCATTGCCTCCTATCGACTTGCGATTGGGTTTCACCAAAGGTACCAATGCGCTACTTGAGCGCAAGGGCGCTCCCACGGCGCTGTTGATTACCCAAGGTTTTGGCGACTTGCTGGCCATCGGTACCCAACAACGGCCTGATCTTTTTCAATTGCATATCCCTCCTCCGCAACTGCTGTACCAAGAAGTTTTTGAAGTTAAAGAAAGATTAGCTGCTGATGGCCAAGTACTAGAAGCAATAACAAACGAGGAGATCAATCGATTGGTGGATGAAGTGAAAATTTTGGGTTTTTCAACCATCGCCATCGCTTTACTGCACAGCTACCGCAACCCCGTTCATGAATTGGCGCTGGGCGAGGCATTTGCCGCAGCGGGAATCCGTTTTATCTCCTTATCCCACGCGCTTTCGCCAAGCATCAAATTGCTTACTCGTGCTCAAACGGCAGTAGTCAACGCTTACTTAGCACCAATTTTAAACGATTACCTAGACGGGATCCAAAAAATCTTGTTGCACGACAATACCCAAGCCTCCTTGCACATCATGACCAGCGCGGGTGGACTGGTAAAGCAACAGCATTTTTTTCCTAAAGACAGTTTGTTGAGCGGCCCGGCAGGGGGAATCGTAGGTGCTACTCAAATCGCAAAACGCTTGGGTTTTGGCCAAGTATTGACCCTTGACATGGGTGGAACCAGTACCGATACCGCTCGGTTTGAAGGCCGATTTGATTACCGTTTTGCGACCAAAATCAACAACATCGAATTGCAAAGCCCTGCGCTGGCCATTGAAACAGTGGCAGCAGGCGGCGGGTCAATTTGTTTTTTTGCTGATAAAAAACTGTGTGTCGGCCCAGAAAGTGCCGGCGCTTTCCCTGGGCCAGCTTGTTATGGCGCGGGCGGACCGCTGACCATTACGGATGTAAACCTGTTATTGGGTAAAATGCATCCAGCAGCGATGGGCATCCCCATTCGTTTGGAGGCTGCCAAACGCGCGCTGATCAACTTACAACAAACCATTCTACGCAGTACGGGCGAAACCTATGATCTACTTGAAATCCTGCAAGGTTTAGAAACCATTGCTGATGAAAAACTGGCCGACGCCATCCGCCGCATTTCCGGAGCCCGTGGTTTTAATCCTGCCGAGTATCCTTTGCTTTCTTTTGGTGGTGCTGGCGGATTACACGCCTGTAGAATTGCCCAACTATTAGACATTGATACCATAATTTTGCCTTTTGATGCGGGTCTACTGAGCGCTTACGGGATGGGCAAAGCCAGTATTGAGCGTATGGCAGGGCAACAAGTGCTGCAACTTTGGTCGGAAGCCGCCCCTGCCCTCGACGGTTGGATCGAGGCGCTTGCTAAAAAAGTGAACGCCAGCTTACTTTCCGAGGGATTTTCTCCAGCGCAAATTGAGATTCGGGAAGTCCTACTTTTTTTAAGATTTCAAGGACAGGATAGCGCACTCGAAATCCCGTATCAAAGCGGAGAGAGGGTTTTAACTGATTTTCGTGCCGATTATGAAAAGCTTTTTGGCTATTTTCCAGAAGGCAGAACAATAGAATTGGAAAGCATCCGGGTAGTCGGCGCTTCGATTGGAGAGAAAATCGACCCTATTCCGCGCCGCCATGCCCAATCCTTCCCGCAGCCTCATCAGGTAGAACAAACGCCTCTTGCCGCGGAGAATATGCAAATTTTTGATTGGGAAAAAATGAAGCCCGGCCAAGCCATCATCGGCCCTGCAGTACTTCTTCAAGCCAATTCCACAGCTTTTATAGCCCTAGACTGGGAATTGACCATTCAAGACAATCAAGATGCACTTATTCGTAAGTTGCATTTAACGGAACACACCTCAGCCACGCAAACCCATCGAGAAGCCGTTGATTTAGAACTTTTTTCCAACCGTTTTACCAGTATAGCGGAGGAAATGGGGGTACAACTTCAGCGTACCGCTTTTTCGGTCAACGTGAAAGAACGCCTAGATTTTTCTTGTGCTTTGCTGGATCCAGGCGGTCGATTGTTGGTGAACGCGCCGCATATTCCGGTTCACTTAGGTAGTTTGGGGATTTGTGCTCGGTTAATTTTAGAAAAAATCAGGGTAGATCCTGGCGACGTCGTCCTTACCAACCACCCAAAATATGGGGGTTCTCATCTGCCTGATGTCACCTTGCTCAGCGGGGTATTTACTGCTGATGGCGAACTGATTGGTTATGTGATCAATCGCGCGCACCATGCAGAGATAGGGGGAAAAAGCCCCGGTTCCATGCCTCCTGATGCCACTTCCCTTGAAGA
The DNA here is from genome assembly GCA_038240665.1 of Chitinophagales bacterium. Classification (GTDB taxonomy): domain Bacteria; phylum Bacteroidota; class Bacteroidia; order Chitinophagales; family Saprospiraceae; genus Haliscomenobacter. The sequence continues at coordinate 5,831 of JBBRGN010000292.1, forward strand.
AGAGGGTGTTGCTTTTGTCCCTACCTACTTGGTTAAGGATGGAATACCTCAATGGCAAAAAATTGAA
>JBBRGN010000293.1:0-5891 GCA_038240665.1 Chitinophagales bacterium
AAATTGACAGCGACAAAAAAAGTATCGAATCCTACTAAAGTTGTGTCATTTATGCATGGGTGCTGCTGCTGCCATACTTGGCCAACTGCCTGAAGTTTTTCCGGATTCCGTAAAACTTTAGATACTGAATTGCTACATGAACAGAGAAGAGATAAAAAAATTAGCAATTTGATTTTCATAACTTTTCTTTTTTTTGAAGTGGCATCACTGATTATTTTTAATCATGGTATAATCTGTACTCCATTAAGCTCATCAATAAAATCATGTAGTGATTCTTTAGCCTCAATCAGCATCAAAACAATATCAGTCAAAGCATGACTTGCACCCATCTTTTCGACTTCCTGAATTGCATCATAGATAGCTTTTTCAGCTGGCGTGTATTGGTCTACTTGATATCTACGTAGAATTTCCTTTTCCATAAAATTGATTGGTTATTGATTAAAAAATTGATTCGATTTTGTATCGTTTATCTACTGATTGAATGATATCTTGGACATTTCATTTTTCCTTTGATTCGCTTATATGGCAAATAAAAGTAAAATGGCAATGCTTTAGATTTTCCTATATTTAGCGTATAATCAAAAATGGGTACGCACTTAGGGCAAAAAATGGATTCATATCACTTTCTTTTGATGATTAGCTTAGTCCGCTTACCACCACGATAAATAAAATGTGATTTTATAGCCGAGGTATCGGTATTCGGAATAGTTACAACAATACTCCCTTCAAATCCATTTGGGAATTCTACTTTCCATGCAACAGGCGGTACAATGGGATTTGCGAGATGAGTTACTGAAAAAACATTATGATCAGACATTTCTACAGCCGGAATAACCCCAAAACTATAAGTCCTCAATTGAGTATGTACATAATCAAGGCTATCTTTTTTACTTTGCGCCTGCATATAGATAGCAAAGAGCATAAAAAACAATAATGCGATTCGATTCATACTAAGTAGATTTAAGTTGTGAAGAAAAGTGCTCGCCTCCATAGAGGCGAGCAGGTAGTTGTCACTTATGTTTATCCGCGTGTTACCAGCCGCATCAAATCAAGGCCATAAGCCGCCCGCCAGTTGTTTTGCAAGATCCTTCTGGATGCCTCTTATCTTTCGATACTTGCAAGGCTATGTCATTAATGGAAATTAGCACTGAAAATGGACGCTGAAAATGTTCAGCGTCCATACACGATTTCTAACCTAACACAAACACAACGGCATTATTTGAGGACAAAAACCAGTAGCACAATTGCAACAATGATCCAAAAGCCAATTTCATTGAACTTTTTTTCAGTCATCATGATCATTTTTTGAAGTGAAATAATCGACTACTATTGAAATCAAAAACCCTACAAAAGGAAGAATGAAAAAAATCACAATCAAGGCTTCGAATATTTTATTTAGATCCATTGCAACCTTTTTTAAGTTAAGAAAACCCGATATAAAATAAATTTTACCTGGCGGGCGCACTTCGCAGCTATGCACATCCCGTGCGCCCTATTTGGTATTTGTGAGCCGGAAGAAGGAATCGAACCTACTCTAACCTGTGTACAAAACAGGTGCGCCGCCATTGCGCGTTTCCGGCAACATTTTATGAAATAGCATTAACAACGCCCAATCTTTTAAACACCACCCGATTTAGGCTGCCAGGGTTTTTAAATTCTTGCCCTTTTGCCATTCCGTTATATAAGTTAGCTACTGATTTTTTTTCAATAAACTCAACTTTTTGAACCATGCCATCAGGTACGATTTGCCCTTCTATCTCAGTGATTTCCTCAGGGCTTTCGTGGTCAGTCAGTATTGTGAATGTATCAACATCCTTGTGCATGAATTCATGATTTACCCTGTTCAGCTTGATTCGAGATACTACTACTTCAACTTCTTGTTCCATTACGTTTTCCATTGTTTACAATTTTAGATGGTTTGAAAATTCGAGAATATTATTCTGTTTCCCGATCTCCCTACAAAGATAAACAATATAACTAAATATACCATTTTTGATTAAGTTTTTTTTTGAAAAAAAAGAGCCAGGAAATTCCCGGCTCTCTAAATGGATTGGTATGAAACTTACGCTAAAAAACTACTCATAAATCATTAATACTACATCAACAAGGAAATCATCTTCAAGCCCAATGTTTTTATACATGTTTTTAAGCATGGTCCTTGTCCCTTCGGCATTATATCCCGTATCCAGCCACGCCGTATACGAATCTATCTTACTAAGCATTATAGTTTTAACGTGCTCAACTTTGGCATCTCCAAGCTCTTCACCTTTCAAAGTGATTGAGTGAATAGCACCTTGAAAGTATTTTTTAGGATTATGCAACCGAATCGTGGTAAAAGCACGAACTCCGTTACCTTTCGATAACTTACCGTTCCAGTTCCTAGAGAAGGATGTTTTGTGTTTGACCGCAATCTGCATAAACTAATTTTTATGCAAAAAACGGGTTTTACAACCAAAAAAGCAAGTAAGGAAGGTTATATTTAGCTATATCTAGCTATTAAAAGTTATTTGGAGTAGCGTAAAAAATAAATCGTTTTTAATTTAAAATTTATAATTCATTGAAATACAGTTGCCTTATAACTTGATGAGTGGTCCCAACAGGAATTCAAAACCTACAACATCCAACATAATTTTATTGAAAAAAACTTTTGTTTTCATGGACTTTATCCACTCGAACACGTAAATTAACGCTGTTTAATAACGGTTTATTGAAGGAAAACCAGCGTATAAAATAACACAAGTATGAAAAAGGTACGCTACAACTTACACAGCAAGCAGAAAAACCCTACTTACATCTACCTTGTATTTCGCTACAACAAACAAGAATTTAGGTATTGCACCCCTTTTACGGTAGATCCGGCACACTGGAAAGATAGCCATCAGCGGTGCCTACCTAAAGCGCCAAGGGCCGCAATCACAAACGCCACTTTAGACCGCATGGCCAATGTGATTGAGGAATACTACTATAAATCCATGTTCACCCGCCAAGCAGCCGAAAAAGAAGAAATGGGCCGCCTATTGGATGAACTGTTGATCAGGAAACGTAAGCGACAAAAAAACGTGGTTGCTGAAGATAAGCCAACGGCCCCTATTGATTTTTTTGCTCAGCTCATTGAAAAACGGCGGAATGATCCAAATTTTACCGAAAATACTTTGCGGGGCCATTCCTCATTTCTAAAGCTACTTTCTGAATTTCAAGCTACTCAAAGCAAAGTACTGAATTGGCATCACTTCACGTTGAATTTTTTTGAAGACTTAACCCTCTGGCTATACAGCAAGGGCCATAATCAAAACACGGTAGATAAAAGAATCAATATCCTCAATGCCTGGCTAAATGTAGCCCGCAAGCATGAATACCCGGTGCCGCAAGTTTCCTATAGCGTTGGCGACATCGAAATTGAAGACGTTTATTTTACCCGGGAAGAGCTCAATAAACTTGAAAATGTCACCTGTAATGATGATGGTGAAAAAATAGCGCTTTACCGATTTTTAATTGGATGTTATACCGGTCTTCGGGTATCTGATTTTTCCACATTGTCAATCAACAAGTTTGTAAAGCGAGGGGAATCGGAATACATTGAACACTCTATCCAAAAATCAGGAAAAACGATAAAGGTTTTAATTCCAGTGCATTACAAGATAAAAAACATCTTTAGGGAGTTTGCAAAAATGCCTAAGATCACTATCGAAGACCAAACTACCAACCGTTACATTAAAGTTTTGGCTAATCGGGCTGGCATTACAGAAATGACAACCTTGGTCAAGAATAAGCAAGGCAAAATGGTTGAAATTACCAAGCCAAAATGCGATTGGGTTTCTACACATACGGCCCGACGGACCTTTATTACTAATGCTTTTGAGTCTAGCGTTGCCATCGATACCATAATGGCCGTCACTGGCATTAAGAAGATTCAAACGCTGATGAAATACAACAAGCTGGAAAAAGAAAAATCAGCTGATAAGCTATCTAAATCAGATTACTTCAAGTAAAACCACCAACATGAAAAAAATGAAAGTGAATACTTGACTAAGCATTCACTTTCATAAAATCCAAAAAATCAGCTTCAGCTACGATTGGGATTGATTGAGTACCCCAAACGGTAAATTTCACCTTTTTAGGATTTTCGGCAACAACTAAAGCCAATCCATCTTTATCATGGACGTCTTTTAGAAAGTTCTGTTGCTCAATGCTCAATGTGTCATTTTCGCCCTTGATTTCAATGGCGATAAAACGACCTTTTTTTGTATAGCCCTGAACATCAGAAGCCCCTAATCTTTCATGTGATTTTCGATAGCTAGATTGAATTGCTTTTTTCAGATCTGCCATGGTGACTTTGTTGGATTGGACCAGGTTCCAAATCTTTTTCAGTGCTTCCACTGAATCAAATACACCCATTGTGTTTGATCTCCAAACGGAAATCTTACACAACCCGCACATAAAAATGACGTTCTTAGTGATTTGGTTGGTTCTGCTTTTCATCGTTGGCAATTCTAAAAAGGTATTTCCTCATCATAATCCTTGTTATCAAAGCAAATACACATTCTTTTTATAACATTGCCTTGATCATCAAGCGGAATTTCTTGGATCTGCCAAGCGCTAAACCCAAGGATTATTGCCGCTTGCCAGATCCGATCAAATTCATCTTGATCATTGGTGTTAATTACTATGCTAGTTTGCAGCGACAAAGCTGCTTGTTCTAGCTTAGCAGATACCCCATGATTTTCCAGTATCCTATTAGCTTCGGCAACCAACAAAGAGTGATAGTACATGCTATCCTTTTTCATTACACCCGTTTTATGAATTCCCGAATGACAAAGTATACGAACACCGCACAAGCCATGGCCCCGACAATAAAGCCAACTGTAAAGCAAAAAATACAAAAACCGATAGCTTTCATTTTTCTGGTTTACATTGTTAACAGATCACCAATTAGCCTATTAGGAAGAGTCATAACTTCTCGTGTTAGATAATAATTCCGTCTATCTGCTCCTCGCTGCTGAGTAACTAACCCTTGAGCCGCCCAGGTGCGCAAAGTTTGTGGGTTTTTAATACATAGAATTTCCATGGCTTTTTTGGTAGGTATCCAGTCGGGGAGTGAAGACATCGTATTTTGCAAAGCCAATGTTTTCAATTCTCCCATTTCGCTTTTGAGCTTATCTAGCTCACTCTTTAACTCCTGAAGATTGTCTGAAGCTTCGGTCATGCTCTCTAACAAATCAAACAGCGCTTTCTGAAGTTTGTTTTTCATCACACTCATGGATTAAAATTTTATAAATTTGTTAGTATAGTCTATAGAATTGGGGCATAGTAAATTTATCGATAATCTGGACCATCGATACTGATAAAATTAAACATTTCCTTCCATCTTGAAATAACACGATCATCAAAAATACCAGGTACTCCGCCTGAAGGCCCAAAACTTTCCGGTCTTACATTTGAGCTCACATGCGTTACTAAATACCTGGATTGCATGTTGCGGCTACGCCTAGAAAATATTTGCTGCATGGGGTTGATTTCATTTCCCCATTCCTTTTTAACTAAAGACGTATTGCCAAGGTCATCAAAATACCAATTATCTGTAAAAAAACCATCATACGAACGCAGATAATCCCCCATTATCCTTTCCGTATCAATGGTTTTAAAGAATCTACCAGGCACTTGAACTATAGATGACATAAGCTGAGCAGATCGAAAAAGCTCAGTCTTACCACATCCGCAAGGACCAGAAATAAAAAACCCCTTATGTAAATCAATCCCCTGAATTTGGTTGCCTGAAAAGTAAGCAGCCATTATCGAACATAAATCTTTCAAGTCTGGGTAGAAATCCCATCTATACCCTTTTCGCTTTCCTATTCGTTTCATGCAGTCGTAAAATTGCGCCTTGGCTTCAT
>JBBRGN010000294.1:0-5875 GCA_038240665.1 Chitinophagales bacterium
TCGGCATCATGGATGTTACCCTGGAAACTGACATGAAACAGCTCATGAAGGGCAAAATGTCGGAACAATACCAACCTGCTGTCTTTTCGTACACCGATAAAGACGGTACAGCCAAGCGCTATGAAGTAGAAATCAAAGCACGCGGAAAAACCCGTAAACAACTATGTCAGCACCCCCCAATCAAGGTAAAGTTCAAAAAAACGATACTAGAAGGAGAAGGATACGGCAAATACAACGAGATGAAAATAGTATGGGAATGTCAAGGAAGCAATGTATACGAACAATACATCTATCGTGAATTCTTGGCTTATCGCTTGTACAATATGTTGCTATCGTCCGGGTTTAGAACTAAACTGCTGCGCATCAATTTGGTAGATCCCAAAAACCCGGATCGCAAGATCGAGAAAATTGGATTTTTAGTTGAAGATGAAGATCAAGTTGCCGATCGACTAGGAGGTGAAATGATGGAAGAGCCGCCAAAAGAAATGAAGTCTATTTTGCGTAACCCACTCTTGGTGTTTGGGGTATTTCAATACATGATAGGCAATACCGATTGGAGCTTTGGCAATTTGCACAATACCCGGTTTATAAAAATGCCTTCTAAGGTGGTAAGGCTTATACCGGTTCCCTACGATTTTGATTATGCTGGGCTTGTTGGTACACCTTATGCTGTGCCTGAACCAAGCCTCGGGATTGAAAGTGTAAAAGAACGCCTTTATCGAGGTTCAGCGGCGAGCGATACAGAATTGGAATTGGTAAGAAAACGGTTTGAGGATGCCAAACCCATGATGTTGGCGCTTTGCCAAGACTTCCCGCATTTTGATAAATACAACCGTACCGATTTTACAAATTATTTAAATGAATTTTTTGAAATTCTGGATAACCCCAAAAGATTTTATCGCACCATTCAGCCTTAGGAATGATTGAAACCTTTTTTTTAAATTTATAGGGAATCTGCGAACTTGGTTTCTTTTCGAAAGTTTTTTATTTTAGGCCTTTAGGAAGAAAATATTTCGAAAATAACCGGTATCAACAGATTCCCTATGGAACCCACCAGATTGTTTGATCTTATCTATTATCAGCAAGCCCATTTTCCGCAAGCCAAAGCATTTGGTCAGCGGGTTGGCCAAGAGTGGAAATATTACAGCACTGATGAAGTCATTAGCCTTGCCAATAAGATTAGCCGGGGACTGCTTAAGTTAGGCATTCAACCAGGAGATCGGATTGGGGTGTCTGTTAATGAAAACCGGCCAGAATGGGTGATTTTAGACATCGGTATTCTCCAGATCGGCGCCATCAATGTGCCCGTCTACCCAACACTTACCGTCAACGATTTTGCTTACATCTTTAATGATTCTGAAGCAATACTTTGTTTTTCAGATGCAGGCGATCTATACGAGCGAGTAAAAGAGGCTCAAACCTCGGTTCCTACCCTAAAACAGATCTACACTTTTGATCGAATAGCCGGTGTTCCTTTTTGGGAAGACGTGTTTTCGGATGAAGGGCAGGAAGAAGTGGATCAATTAAAGAAAGAAATAGACCCCGAGGGCTTGGCCACCATCATCTATACATCAGGGACTACCGGACTTCCAAAAGGCGTCATGCTCTCGCACCGCAACATCATCAGCAATCTGATGTCCAATAATGAGGCATTCCCTTTAAAGCCAGGAGATAGCGTGATTAGTTTTTTGCCCCTTTGCCACATTTACGAACGCGCCGTAACTTATCTGTACACTTATAAAGGAGTATCGGTTTCCTATACAGGTACAGATAATCTAGGGGGTGAAAAGGGGGACTTAATGGCCATAAAACCCCATTTTTTTACTACAGTTCCTCGCTTATTGGAAAAGGTATATGAGCGCATTTACAATCGTGGCCTCGGATTAACGGGGATCAAAAAGAAGCTTTTCTTTTGGGCGCTAAAATTGGCTGAAAATTATCAATACGATTATAAACCTTCGGGTTTTCAGGTCATTCGGTGGAAAATAGCTGATCGCTTAATTTATAGTAAATGGCGGGAAGCGTTGGGGGGAAATATCAAGGGCATTGGTACAGGCGCGGCAGCTTGCCCAAGATTGATCGCTCAGGTTTTTTCGGCTGCGGGCGTCCCCATCCGGGAAGGCTATGGTTTATCAGAAACTTCGCCAGTGTTGACTTTTAACGACTTCCGCCCAGGCGGTTCCATGTTGGGAACAGTTGGAGCTCCAATTCCGGGGGTGGAAATTTATATTGATCCTGCTGATGGGATTTACCAACCAGGCGAAGGCGAAATTCTTGCTAGCGGTCCAAACATCATGATGGGATATTATAAAAAGCCAGATGCAACCGCCGAAGTGACGAAAATAATCAATGGCAAACAATGGTTTTGTACCGGAGATGTGGGTAAAATGGTTGCCGGACCTGGTGGGGTACAATTTTTGAAAATTACCGACCGTAAAAAAGAATTGCTCAAAACATCAGGTGGAAAATATGTAGCACCTACTCCGATTGAAAGCAAGTTTAGAGAGGAGTTTTTGATAGAACAAATGATGGTAGTAGGCGAGCAGCGCAAATTTGTTTCTGCACTGATCGTACCTGCGGAAGATGCCTTAAAAGATTGGTGCAAAAATCAGGGTATAGAATGGACACAGCTCTATGAGGTGATTGAACACCCCAAAGTTGTAAGTAAGTTTCAAGAAATTATCAATACCATCAATCCCAATTTCAGCCACATCGATCAGATCAAGAAATTCCGTTTGTTGGATAAAACTTGGGAACCGATAAAAACCGACGGAACGGAAGCTGAATTGACTCCAACCATGAAATTGAAGCGCCGCGTGATTTTAAATAAATACCACGACGCAATCGAAGACATGTATGTAGAAAGGTAGTATTGGAAGAAGTACCCGAATTATCTCAATAGAGAAAGTATAGCTTGGTTCAAAAAATAGCATTAGAAGCAAGCTATACTTTCCTATCGAAACAAATCTAATATCCTAGTCCTGCGAAATTGCGTTGGTATACGTAAATCAGCAATATAATAAACATAAAGAAAAAGATCAGGAGGTACATAAAACAGTATCCCTTTTCGCCGGCGTTTTCTAACTCAGACATTTCCAGAGCGGTTTTTAAAGTTAATTTTTCGATGTCAATCGTGGCGTAAAGATGGGTAAAAAAACAAAAACCGCCAAAGGTTTTAGTGTCTAGATCACGAATACCCCTCTCATTCTATTAATTGGATACTTTATTGCTTGAACAGGCAGAAAGTCAAAAGCCCTTGTTTTACAAGTGTTTCTGAATGGATTAAATCAAAAAGGCGCAAATCAGTCAATCTGATTTGCGCCTTTTTGATTATTTAGACAAAAGCGAAATTACGAAGCAGTTGAAAAAAAGCTCAGTAATGTTTGCTTAGAATTAGAAAAACTTTGAGCGATTGTCCTTAATGTCTGCTCCTTTCTTGATGGCTTGCATCAATTTAACCGCAACTTGTGAACGAGTAGCGGCACCTAAAGAACGTTGCAACTCAAACAAACTAGGAGGAATTTGCGGCGTGGTCTTATCAACAACTTGCAATACCACTACGCCACTGTTGCCGATGATTGGTTTTGAAACCTGGCCTTTGTTGAGGCGATAAGCTTCCCCTAGCAAAGTAGGTTCGTTTCCTAAATTAGGGATGAAGCTCATATTGAAGCGCATGTTGGCTAGCGTATCAATTTTTGACTTGAATTGAGACGCAATCGTACCCAAATCCTTGCTCTTGATTTTGCTGCTGATGATTTCGCCTTTTTTGTAGTTCAAAACCAAAGGCTCCAATTCGTCTTTTACCTGATCAACAGTAGCTGCTCCCGGTTTTTGGATGGACTTAAGCGTGGCAATTATATATTTGTTGTCATAGAAGTCTACCGCATCCGTAAAAGTGTAAAGTTCAGGAGATACCTGACCAACCTTAGCAGTAAAAGCCCATTTAATGATATCGCGTACTTGCTGTCCAGTTCCCAATGAACCAAGGAAATAGTCATTTTCGGTTACCCCTTGACCATTTTCCAATTTTAAGTCCTTGCGCTTTTTTAATGCCGCTTCAAGGTCTTTGAAGCTTGTTTTGTAAGAAGCAAGAAAAGCCTGCGCTTTATCGTAGATCGATCTTTGCGTTTCATCAGAAGGAGTGATGGTTTGGCTCAAATAAGCCAAACGAACGCCGGTGGAGTTGGAAGTTGATTTTTTTCCAGTTACTTCTACCAGGTGAACACCAAATTGAGTTTCTACGGAGTAGACCTTTCCAGGTTGTGCTTTGAAGAAGATTAAATCATTGAAGGGCTTAACCATTTGATTAGGTCCAGCATAACCCAGATCCCCACCTTTTAATGAGCTTCCATCTTGGCTGTATATTTTGGCAAGATCTTCGAATTTTCCACGACCGGCCTCGATTTCTTTTTTCAAGCTATCGATTTTGGTACGTGCAGCCGACAAAGTAGCAGCGTCAGTAGCACGGATCAAAATGTGGCGTGATTTTACACTATCAGCAATAGCTTGACGGCCAACGACTTTAACAGCGCGATATGCATTGCCATCTAAGTATGGTCCGAGTACAGTGCCCACTGCCCGCGAGAATACGCTATCGGCAATGACGGGGCTTATAACCTCTTTTTTGACATAAGAACCGTCAAATGTACCTTGATTGCGTTCGATGAATGCCGTATCATTGGTTGTGGTGCGGAATTCAGTAAGAAGGCCAGCAATTTTTTTGCGCAGCGTAGCAGAGTCGTCTTTTGAAGCTTTTACATCAAAAGTAACAAAGCTGATTTTACGTGTAGGCTTCTCTACCTGGTAGTTGCTGGCATGTGATTTGAGGTATTTGGCATAATCTTCATCAGCCAGCGTTACGTCAGAATTATCGACTTCGTCAAATGGAATCCGTACATAATGTACATTCAGCATGCTGGTGTTTTCTACTTGGATAAGCTCAGCCTGCCAAGCTGGAGTATACATTGCTTTAGATACCAACGCTTCCACCTTTTTTTGCAAACGATCTTTGATGATCTCTTTCTCCTGAATGGCCCAATAAGATCTGGCTTCAGGTTGTAAGGTATTGGTGGTGATCATTTGCTTCAACTGACCCAATTGCTCCCGGTTTACCTGACCAGTGGTCTGATCCGTAAAACGCTGAACAATAATCGGGCTTGGGTCGGGGCCAAATTGTAGATCCAATAACTCGGTCTTGCTTACGCCTAAGCCGAGCTTGGTAGCTTCTTTGTCAACCAATATTTTTTCTACATAATAATCCCACAAAGCGCTGCGGCGACCAAAAATATCGGACGTAGAATTGGCATATAAAATGCTTTCGGTACGATTGAAATCGTTGATGTCGATTTTTTGGCCTTCTACTTTTCCTACATTTGGTTGCATGCTACCAAATACACTGGTTTGCCCCACCGTCATGTCTTGAATGATAAAGCCGAGCAAGCCAAGGGCAATCAATACGACCAATACCCATGCGCCATTTTTCCGAATCTGACTAATCAATGCCATCTGTTCTTCACTTTTAATTTCTAGTATGAATTAGGCTCGCCTAAGCAAACCTATTTTACTCCAATAATACCTCATTTAGGGTATTAAAGTAAGGAGCTGTCCTTCAAAGGCTTGCAAAATTAAGCTTTCCCGCAAAATAAGAAAACCTTGGACAGTTTTTCTTTTGTAAAGTATGTTGTGATTTTTACAAAAGCGCTGCAAAGGTAATGGCTTTGACTGGAATAACAAACCAGAATATTTTGTATGGTTGATAGTTTAATCCGGGCAAACGAATTGAAATCCGATACCGTGTACATTTTCGATGCGGATGCGCTCGTCTTTTTGGAGGTATTTGCGGAGACGGGAAACAAAAACATCCAAACTGCGCCCC
>JBBRGN010000295.1:0-5874 GCA_038240665.1 Chitinophagales bacterium
ATAATCGATTTTCATTTTAAAACTAGGTAGAGAATAGTAGCCAACAATCGGCAAAGCCAATAACAAAGAAACGGCTCCAATCGCGATCCAGTAACGACCCGAAACCCAAGCATAACGCAATGCCAAACCTCCCAACGCCAGATACAAAGCTGCCAGCCCGCTGCGTACCGACAAAATATGCATGAATACAAACAAACCCAGCGTCAAACCGCGGATTAGCCATTTTTCCCAGACTTTTAGCCAATAATATTGCTGAAAAACCAGATAGCCTCCGCCGATGATGGTCATGGCCAATAACAGACTAAACCGAATATGATTACCCGGCGTAGGCATGGGTTGACCCTGTTTAAGTAGCAACTGAATGGCTTCAAAGTGGGCGAGGTAATTGATGAGGATACAAGCACTGGTGGCGGTCATGATCAGCAAAATGAAATACAGCAAACCTTGAAATTGCCGCTCGGTAAATCTTGGCAACAAAAAATAGACCCAAGGCAATACCAAGAACGGGACTTTGATGCGCAAGCGTTCGAGCCAGTAACCCTGATCATACAAGGGAAATACGCCCACCAACACCACTGCAAAATAACCCGCAGTGATCCAGTAATCTGGCCGACGAATAAAGGCCTGCCAGTGCTCGCTCCAGCCTTGGCGGATGCCTATGGGAAAACGTTTGTCCCAGTTCCAAGAAAACAAGGCATAAGCTGCTAAGCCAAACATCCCGATCGATTGGAGGAAAAAGGAAAGGATCATTCCAAAGACCAGGATGGCGCTAGAAAACCAGACCCAATGGGCTGGTTGAATGGAACGCAGTAGTTTTTTCATGAAAAAAAGTCCTTAGGATTAAAAAATGCAGGAACCTGTTGCAATAATCTAAGCGTTCAACAGGAACAGCGGGTAGAAAATTGTTTACTTTTGCAGCCTAAATTGACTGCGAAGGCAAAAGCCCCTTGAGTCTTAAACTGAAAACCTGTTTTTTATGGCGACAAATGCATTTCAAGATCTACAGGATCTGCTTCAAGAAATAGCCCAGGCCAGTCCCGCTACTCCTGAAGATGCCGAAAACTTTCGAATTCGCTTCCTGGGTACTAAAAATATCATCAAACCCTTGATGGGAGAGGTGCGCAATGTACCCAATGAACAAAAAAAGGATTTTGGACAGCTTGTCAACCAGGTAAAAGAAGCCGCTGAGGCCAAATATAACGCCGTCAAGTTACAAATTGAAGCTGCTGGAGCAGATTCTCAAGCCAGCAACCTAGATCTTACTGCTCCTGGCGAACCTTTAGATTTGGGTTCTCGCCATCCTGTTGCCGTTACCATGAACCGCATCGTGCGTATTTTTGAACGCATCGGATTTGTAGTGGCTGAGGAACGGGAAATTGAAGACGATTGGCACAACTTTACCGCCATGAATACGCCGCAGGATCACCCTGCCCGCGACATGCAAGATACTTATTACCTCAAGGACAGCACCGAAATGCTGCTCCGTACCCATACTTCTTCGGTACAAGCCAGGGTAATGACTTCACAAAAACCGCCGATCCGCATCATCGCTCCTGGTCGGGTGTACCGCAATGAGACCATCTCAGCACGTTCCCACTGTCAGTTTCACCAAGTGGAAGGCCTGTACATCGATAAAAATGTTTCGTTTGCAGATATGAAACAGACCCTCTATTATTTTGCCCGCGAGATGTACGGTCCGGATACCAAGATCCGCTTGCGCCCTTCTTTCTTTCCATTTACTGAGCCCAGTGCAGAAATGGACGTTACTTGCTTTATCTGCAACAGCAAGGGCTGTAATGTCTGTAAATACACGGGTTGGGTAGAGATTTTGGGTTGCGGCATGGTTGATCCTCAAGTGTTGATCAATTGCGGAATCGACCCAGAAGTTTACTCAGGTTTTGCTTTCGGCATGGGCATCGAACGCCAAGCCATGATGCTGTACACGATTACCGATATCCGCTTGTTGTTTGAAAACGATGTCCGCTTTTTGAAACAGTTCACGTCGGTGATCTAGTAACGCGTCCGTTTTTTTGGCACAACAACCTTAATTTGACTTTCAATGAAACCATCCATACCCAAAGGTACCCGCGATTTTTCCCCTGAGCAGGTACTGAAAAGGAATTATATTTTCGATGCCATTCGCGCTGTGTTCATCAAATACGGTTACCAGCCTATTGAGACTCCTGCCATGGAGAATTTAGCCACCCTTACTGGTAAATATGGCGAGGAAGGCGACCGCCTCCTCTTCAAAGTACTGAACAATGGCGACTTTCTAGCTGAAGCGGATACTGCTGCGCTCGAAGCACGTGACTCGCGTAAAATAGTCGCCTCGATCTCCAAACGCGGGTTGCGCTACGACCTTACCGTGCCTTTTGCCCGGTTTGTAGTGATGCGCCAAAATGAATTAGCTTTCCCTTTCAAACGCTACCAAATTCAACCAGTTTGGCGTGCCGACCGACCTCAAAAGGGACGTTATCAAGAATTTTTTCAGTGTGATGCAGATGTAGTTGGTTCTACTTCCTTGGCCTACGAAGCAGAATTGGCGCAAATCTACGATGAAGTTTTTGGCCAGTTGAAATTACCAGTAGTCATCAAAGTCAACAACCGCAAAATCTTAGCGGGTATAGCACAAGTGGCTGGTATTGAAAACCTCCTAGTCGACATGACCGTTGCCATCGATAAATTGGATAAAATTGGGATGGAAGGGGTGCAAAAAGAAATGAGCGAACGCGGCATTTCAGCTGTAGCCATTGAAAAGATAAGCGCCATGCTGGAGGCAGATACCATTGACGTCTTGCGCCCTTGGTTGGCGGATAGCGAAATTGGACGATTAGGGTTGCAGGAATTGGAAACGTTTTTCACCTACTTCAACACCGGTCAGCCTATAAACGAAGTAAAATTTGACATTACTTTGGCGCGGGGTTTGGGGTATTATACTGGATGCATTTTTGAAGTCCAGGCCAAAGGCGTTCAAATGGGCAGTATTGGCGGAGGCGGTAGATACGATAACCTTACCGGGGTGTTTGGTTTAAAAGGCATCTCTGGCGTAGGCATCTCCTTTGGAGCAGAGCGGATATATGATGTATTAGAAGAATTACAACTTTTCCCTCCTGATACAGCCAATACCCTCAAAGTACTGTTGGTTGCTTTTGACGATGCTTCTCACCTGTATGCCTTCCGGCAATTGCAACAATTGCGAGCGGCGGGGATCAATTCCGACCTCTACCCTGAGCCCACTAAACTGAAGAAGCAAATGCAATACGCCAATGATCGAAAAGTACCCTACGTGATTGTGATCGGCGATGAAGAAATGAACAGCGGACAGCTGACTTTGAAATACATGCAAACTGGGGTGCAAGAGAAAAAAACGATTGCTGAAATAATTGCCTTACCACTATGAGTCGCTATACCGCTTTAGCAGCTGTTCAAGAAGCGCTGCGTTCCGGTCAGGAAACCTTGACGAGCCTAGTGGAATACTATCTCCGACAAATTGAAGCTTCTCAGGAACTCAATATTTATCCGGAGGTATTTGCCGAGGAGACACGGCAGCGCGCTCAAGAATTGGACGCCAAATTTGAGCAAGACCCCCAATCCGTAGGTCGTTTGTATGGCATGGTGATTTCGATCAAAGATGTCATCTGTTACCAAGGGCATAGCGTGACGGCGGGCTCCAAGATATTAGAAGGATTTAAATCGCTTTTTTCTGCTACGGCAGTAGAACGGCTTTTGGCTGAAGATGCCATCATCATTGGTCGCACCAACTGTGATGAGTTTGCCATGGGGTCTACCAATGAAACTTCTATCTACGGACCTACACGCAATGCCGCCGACCACAGCAAAGTTCCCGGAGGGTCTTCAGGCGGCGCAGCAGTAGCCGTTCAGGCTGATACTTGTTTGGTAGCTTTAGGTTCGGATACCGGCGGTTCGGTACGCCAACCTGCTGCATTTTGTGGCGTATATGGCTTCAAACCTACCTATGGCCGGATTTCTAGACACGGGCTGCTGGCTTATGGCTCTTCCTTTGATCAAATTGGAATTTTAGCCCATAGCATCGACGATATTGCGTTGGTACTAGAAATTGCTGCTGGTGCTGATAAATTCGATGCTTCAGCTAGTCAGCACCCTGTACCTGCCTATACACAAGCTCCTGCGCCTAAGGGCTCAAAGCGGATTGCTTATTTTGATGCCGCAGTCAACCATCCAAGCCTCGATCCAGAGATTAAAGGAGCTTGTTTGAAGGTAATTGACACCTTGCAGGGTCAAGGGCATACGGTTGAATCGGTTCCTTTTGATCTATTGGAATACATGATTCCCGCTTATTATGTCCTTACAACGGCAGAAGCTTCCTCCAATCTGTCGCGTTACGATGGGATACGTTTTGGCTACCGCAGTCCGAATGCGACAACGTTAGAAGAAACCTACAAAAAATCGCGAACCGAAGGTTTTGGCCAAGAGGTAAAACGGCGCATTATGCTAGGCGCTTTTGTATTGAGTTCAGGCTATTATGATGCTTATTACTCCAAAGCGCAGCAAGTACGAAGAATGATTCAAGAAAGAACCAACGAGATTTTTGCCCAATTCGACTTTTTACTTATGCCTGCTGCGCCGACTACGGCCTGGAATCTTGGCGAAAGCTTGGAAGATCCCATCGCCATGTACCTAGCCGATATCTTTACCGTACAAGCCAACTTGGCGGGTATCCCAGGCTTGGCATTTCCAGTCGGAAACCACTCCAATGGCTTGCCAATTGGGCTCCAATTGTTGGCTGGAAAATTTAAAGAAGCGGAATTGTTGAGCTTTTCCAAAACTTTGTAAAAAGGTTAAAATTCGACGAAAAACGTCTTGTACGACGGATCCCCGCCATAGAAGGCTCCGGGATAAGGTTGTATTTATGAAAGTATTTACTATCTTTACGACCTGACCAATATTTTTACAATATGGATTCGTCAAAAAACAAGGCTGAAATACTAGCTATGCTGGTATTTATGCTGCTCTTTCCGTTTTCTATTTTTTGCAATACAACCACTCCCGAAACAGAAGAAGAAGCGATTATTCGCCGACTCGAAAGCATGGAGAACCCAGTCGTAAAACCGCGTTACGACCCTGTTGTAAAAAGCTACCTCAATACTTATACCCAGCGCCGAAGAGAAGTTTCTGAGGCCATTTTAGGACTTCAATCCGTTTACTTCCCCCTTTTTGAAGAAGCGCTTAAGCAAAAAGAACTCCCTCATCAACTTAAAATTTTAGCCGTAGTAGAATCGGCGCTTCAGACAAAGGCTATTTCACATGCTGGCGCTGTAGGCCTCTGGCAATTCATGGCGCCTACTGCCCGCGAATTGGGCTTGCAAATCGACCAATTTGTGGATGAGCGCCGCGATCCGCACCGCGCTTCAGATGCTGCTGCCACTTATCTTCGACAGTTGTACAAACATTTTAACGATTGGGAACTCGCCGTAGCTGCCTACAATAGTGGTAGCGGTCGAGTAAGCAGAGCGGTAAAACGCGGTCGCAGCACCAATTACTGGGCAATTCGACAATATTTGCCCCGGGAAACTGCCAACTATGTTCCTGCTTATATTGCCGCTTGCTATTTAATGGAACATTTTGATAAGCATGACCTGCATCCCAAAGCTCCAGAAGCGGATCAATTGCAAACGACTTCCTTGCTGGTTTTTCAAGATCTAAGTTTTGAAAAAATAGTGCAGCTTACCGATCTTCCGCTGGCAACTGTTGAATTCCTTAATCCAGCTTTTTCAAAGGCCACCATCCCTGCCGCCAACAAAGGGTATTATCTAACCTTACCGACAAGGGTCATAGAGAAAGTAAAAGCTTATCTCGAAACGTTACGCCCTGATTTTGAAAATCGTTTGGAGG
>JBBRGN010000296.1:0-5759 GCA_038240665.1 Chitinophagales bacterium
ACAATAATCGAACTCGATACCTTGTCCGATGCGGTTGGGGCCAGAACCAAGGACGATCACCTTTTTTCGGTCGGAAGGGATGCTTTCATTTTCTTGGTCGAAAGTAGAATAATAATAAGGTGTTTGTGCCTCAAACTCTGCAGCACAGGTGTCCACCATTTTATAGGTACGGCGGATGTTCAATTTTTTGCGATGACGGGTTACCTCTTCTTCTTTTACGCGCATTTGCCAAGCAATCTGCGCATCAGAGTAGCCCACTTCTTTTAATTCACGCAAAAAATCGGCAGGAATATCTTCGGGAACGTTAAATTTTTGGATCTGTTTTTCATACTTCACCAATCGCTTGATCTGTTTGATGAACCAAGGATCAATTTTGGTGAGTTTCTGGATGGTTTGAGTAGGAACGCCCAAACGCAAAGCATCCTTCAAGCGGAAGAGTCGATCGCCACTGGCATGTTCCAAGCGCGACAGTACATCCTCTACCTTAATCCACTCTTTGATGTCGCCTCCCAAGCCCTTGCGGCCATTTTCCAATGATTGACAAGCCTTTTGTAAAGCTTCCAGGAAGGTGCGACCAATGGCCATCACTTCGCCCACCGATTTCATTTGCAGTCCTAAGCGGTGATCGGCACCGGGGAATTTTTCAAAGTTCCAACGCGGCATTTTGACGATCACATAATCAAGGGTAGGTTCAAAATAGGCCGAAGTCGTTTTAGTGATCTGGTTTTTTAGTTCATCCAAATGATAGCCGATGGCCAATTTGGCGGCAATCTTGGCAATCGGATACCCCGTTGCCTTACTGGCCAAGGCGGAAGAACGTGATACCCGGGGGTTGATCTCGATCACGATCAGTTTTTCGGTTACAGGATCTTGGGCAAACTGGATGTTGCAACCCCCAGAAAAATTCCCTAGCGAACGCATGGCATGAATCGCCTGATCGCGCATATCCTGATAGGCTGTGTCGGAGAGGGTCATCGCCGGCGCTACCGTAATGCTATCTCCCGTGTGAATACCCATGGGATCCAGGTTTTCAACCACACAGATGATTGTAACGTTGTCATTTTTATCACGTAATAACTCCAATTCAAACTCTTTCCAACCCAAAACCGCTCTTTCCACCAAAACTTCATGGGTAGGAGAAGCGTTCAGACCCCGACGCAAAGCATTGTCAAATTCCTCTTCCTTAAAAACGATCCCGCCACCCGTACCACCAAGGGTATAAGAAGGACGGATTACCAAGGGGAGCCCGATTTTCTGTGCGGCTTCTTTGCCTTCAAGGAAAGAATTGGCAATGTAAGAAGGCGCAACAGCTAAGCCGATGTCCACCATGTGTTGGCGGAAAGCTTCGCGGTTTTCAGTCAATTCGATGGCGGCGATATCGACACCAATCATGCGCACGCCGTATTTTTCCCAGATCCCCAGTTTATCGGCTTCGATGGCGAGGTTAAGCGCGGTTTGGCCGCCCATAGTAGGCAATACGGCGTCAATATGCCGTTCTTCTAGGATCTTGACGATGCTATCGGTAGTCAACGGCAACAAATAAATGTTGTCGGCAGTCACCGGATCGGTCATGATGGTAGCAGGGTTGGAATTGATTAAAGTTACTTCAATCCCCTCTTCCCGCAGCGATCGAGAGGCTTGGGTACCAGAATAATCAAATTCGCAGGCTTGACCGATGATGATCGGACCACTTCCGATGAGGAGGACAGATTTAATGGAGTTATCTCTAGGCATGGTTCGCGCTTTTCCAAATTGCGGGCAAAGATACACCTCTCTGGGACTTTAGGCGAATAAGCTCAGGGGTAATTTCAGAAAAAGATCAATTTTACGCCAATCGATCTACTGCCGCACCAACTCAATTGCAATGCTTTTGGTATAAAACTCTGCCAGGGTATGAATGCGGAGTCTATCTTTTGACAAATCGTTTTGAATCTGTTTTTTCACCAAGTACAAATCGGCTTTACCGGGATTAACCACGCCAAAAGCACTGAGGGGCACGTCAAAATTTTTAGAAACCGCTGGTCCTTGTAGCGTTACGGAATAAGATTGATTGTGGCTATCTGTCAAAAGTACGACCAAAGCCTCTTTTTGCCCCAAAAGCTGATCTTCCAACTGAATGCTTAAAATACCGTTGAGTTTGGCGGGACTGGCCACTTTAAAATCAATAATTGGCGACATATTGATGGCAACGACGTGATCTAACTTGTCGTCATCGCGAAAACGGAAAGCAGCGTTTGCCTCATAGTTAGCGATAAAAGTAATATCGTGTCTTAACTTATTTTCTCCTAGTTGTCGAGCGTTTAGGCCTTGATTCATGAAAATAAGGCCGCCGGGTAAGCTTCGGGTCTGGGCGGTGGCCAGTGAATCGCCTTCGTACACAACGGCTTCCGCTTTGTACTGCCGTTCTGGCTGTAAATAGCGAACAAAGAGATCAACGGTGATGGGTTTTCTTTTTTGTTTGGTTTCTTGATGACAAGCCATTCCGACAAAAAAAACAAGAAGTCCTAAAAAGTAGATACGACGCATGAGCGATTAGCTTTAGTTGGTACAAATATAGAAGGTGGTTTTGGAAATTTTGGATTTCACGGCTGCTAGATTTAGTGTATGTTTGTTTTCGAAACCAAAAAAACGGTCTTTTCAACTCATCTTCCTCGTTAAATGAACTGATGCTCAGAGGCTTTAAAGCCAGTTATGCTTGTATTCTGTAGCATTTACCTAAAGCGATGTGCGTCTATTTGCGCTTTTGTCGGGGAGCAAACGTAGATAACTCTAAGCTACATTAGAAAAATTATTATTTTTAGCCCTAATGTCCAATCCTTGTGATTCAAAAACATTTTTATGGCGAGAAGTTTACAACTGTTAGGTTTCTTTATGTTGTTTGGAACAACACTAGCTATCGGACAAACCTCCTTAGCAGGTAAGGTTACCGATGAAGAAACCAAGAAGCCACTGGATTATGTTTCCGTGGTATTGTTTAAAAATGGCGTACAAATTGCCGGAACCGATACGGATATATCAGGAAACTTCAACTTTCCCGATATTGACCCTGGAACCTACGACCTGGAAGCTGTACTTTTGGGGTACAACTCCAAAAGAGTGAAAGATGTCAGGGTACTTGCTGGTAAAGCCTCTAAAGCCGATATCATTTTGACCAATTCTGGCGGAATTGTATTGCAGGACTTTATAGTAACTCAATATAAAGTACCCTTAATTGAGCAAGATAATACTACCTCTGGAGGTGTCATCACTGGCGAACAAATCAAGCAACTTCCTATACGAAACATCAATGCTTTGGCGGCTACTTCAGCGGGTTTATCGTCTGCGGATGAAGGTGGTGCCATTACCGTAAGAGGCTCTCGTCCCGATGCCACTAACTACTACCTGGATGGTATTCGGGTACGTGGAAGTCTGATTCCCGAAACGGAAATCGAACAGTTGCAAGTTATAACTGGCGGGGTAGAAGCTCAATATGGTGACGTAACTGGAGGAATCATTTCCATTACCACCAAAGGACCGGCCAACAAATTTACCGGCGGTGCCGAGGTAGAAGCTTCGCAATACCTTGATAATTACAACAACAACTTGGCCGGGGTAAATTTAAGCGGTCCGATTTTGAAAAATAGTAAAGGTAAATCGATCTTGGGGTATCGTTTTTCCGGGCGCTATACTTATCGCCTCAACGATAGCCCTTCAGCGGTGCCACTGTATCAAGTAAAAGGTGATAAACTAAAAGAATTAGAGGCCAACCCAATCATCCAGAAGGCCGGTTCTAATTTAGTAGCAGCAGATTTTTTGACCCAAAATGATGTAAATGCGCTAAAGGCCCGCCCCAACGACGCTTCTAAACGCTACGATGTTACCAGCCGTATTGATGCCCGCTTGACCAAAGCCATTGACCTTTCTTTTACCGGAACAATTACTTCTGTGGAAGATCATTTTGAGACTGGCAATGGTGGTGGGTCTTGGCGTTTGCTCAACAGCCAGAATAATCCGATTTCCAATAACAATACCTACCGAGGAATTTTCCGTTTTCGGCATCGTTTCGGAGGAGAGGGGAGTGCAAATAAATCGAGTTTGATCCAAAACGCTTCTTATACCTTGACCTTTGCTTACGAAAAAAACAGTGGCGACAACAGCGACTCTCGCCATGGATCAAATTATTTCAACTACGGTTATATTGGGAAATTTGACATAGAATGGGTACCTACCTTTGCCCTGAAGTTTGATCAGGTCAACCAGCGACTGACCTTGCAACACTCCGATTATCGGGAAGTTTTGCGGGGATATACTGGCGGCGATGTGAATCCAATTTTGTCCAACTACAATAATGTGTTGGGCGTAAAAAGCGGAGAAGCCATCAATTCTCAAATTGGCAAATTTATCCTTACCGATTTTTTTAACGACCGATCGATCATAAGTAGAGGTAGCTTTATTGCTCCAAATGGTTTTATTTCACCGATTTACAATACTTCCTGGGGATTTCATTCCAATGTGGGCTGGGTATACAACAATGCAAGCTTAAACAACAATGACTTGTATACGTTCAATGCGCGGGTAAACTTTGACTTGGTACCTGGTAACTCCGACAAAGGCCGCCACAATATCCAGGCTGGTTTCTGGTACGAACAGCGGACTGATCGGGGATATGCAGTGTCGCCGCGCGGTTTGTGGGACATCGCCCGCCAACAAGCCAATAGCCATATTCAAGGTATTGCCGATAATGCCGATAGCATTGGTGTAGTTAATACTGGCGCACAATTTGGCAATGTCGCTTTGCGTGCGTTAACCATTGTGCAAAATTCCGACAACCAGTTTTACAAAAAAATACGCGAAAAGCTTAATGTTCCGCTTACCCAATACGTAAATGTAGACGGACTTTCTCCCGACCAATTGAGCTTGAGTCTTTTTTCTGCGAAAGAATTGAATGACCAAAATCTTTTGAGCTACATTGGTTATGATTATTTGGGGAATCCGTTTAATGGCAATTTTGTAGACTTTTTTAAAGCCCGAGATGCCAACGGTATCCGAACTTTTCCAGTAGCTCCCAACCGACCGCTGTATTCGTCTTTTTATATACAGGATAAGTTTACTTTCCGCGACATCATCTTCCGTTTGGGAGTCCGGGTAGATCGCTACGATGCAAACACCAAAGTGCTCAAAGATCCTTATTCCTTGTATGAAATTATCGGCGCAGGCGAGTACGATGAGCGGTTTAAAAACCAACGCCCTGGAAATATTGGCGAAGATTATAAGGTATACCTCAATGATTCAGGTTCTGGTGTACTGGCTTATCGTAACGAAAATCAATGGTACCGCGCAAATGGTAACCCGGTAAACAACCCCAATGATATTTTCTCGGGGGGCTTGGTTTACCCCCGTTATAAAGACGACCGGGTACAGTCCAATACCAACTTTATCAAAAGCCCAGATTACGATCCTACGGTATCTTTTAAAGACTATCAAGAGCAGATCAACATTATGCCGCGTTTGGCTTTTTCATTTCCGATTTCCGAAGATGCTAACTTTTTTGCCCACTATGATGTACTGGTGCAAAGACCCAATTCCAATACTTTAGCTACGGCTTTGGATTATTTCTACTTTACCGATAATCCAGGTACGACTTCCAACCCATTGAACAACCCAAATTTGCGCCCGGAGCGTACCATCGACTATGAAGTAGGTTTTCAACAACGCCTGACGTCTTCCTCCAAGTTAAAAATGTCTTCTTACTACAAAGAACTTCGAGGGATGATTCAGTT
>JBBRGN010000297.1:0-5735 GCA_038240665.1 Chitinophagales bacterium
AGTGGTACCGAAATCAACATCACCACGCTTTACATTTAATGGATTAGCCACTGCAGATGCTGTAGCAGAACCGCTTGAAGAAGCGTTAAGGTTGTTTTGCTTTGGGCCAGCAGCGTATGTACGTGCTTTGGTCAAGTTAGCTTGCAAATCGCTTTCGTCATGAAGTGCTACCACTGCAGTGCCGCCACACTCGTGGTCAGAAGAAGAAAAGATCAAAGTTTCAGTTGTGTTGCTTGCCAACAACTTACGGCCTTGCTCAACAGCATAGTTGAAAGCCAAAACCTCTTTAATCAAATAATCTGAACCGAAAATACTATCCAAACGAGCAGTAGAAATGGTAGCGGAATAGTTAGCATCGCCACCACCTACATAAGCTGGACGGTCTGAATCTACGGTATAAGCAGAAGCTGTTCCATTGCTAATCACAGAAATACCACCAGCATTAGCATGCTCCAAATGGTCGATACGACCACCTTCAACTATCAAGAAGAAGCCTTTTGGACTTTTTGCCTGTAATACTTTAATGGCAATTTCCGTCATTTCTGACAAGGAAGGTTCCCAAGAAGCCGACAATTGACGATCCTGCTCATAGTTCACATGTGATGGATTGAACAATCCCAATAATTTCTTGCCCGTTGGGCCATACTGAGTAAGATCCAAATTCAACAAGGCATCGCGGCTGTTTACATAAGTATATCCGCGGCCTTTTGAAATCGTAACCAAGTTGACGCCATCATTACGACGACCACCTTGCGTTACAATTTTATTCGTAGCAGCATTGATGATTGCCTTACCCGTTTTGTCAACAATGGTATCAGGATAACCGCTTGGGAAAAAGTGACGAGAACCACCACCTAAGATAACGTCAACTTCAATGCCTACTTTAGGATCTGGCAATTTCCAGTCGCGGTTGGCATCATAAGGCTTGATCTTAGAAGTAGCATCATTGTAGATGGCTTCGTACTGTGCTTGAGTGGAAGAAACAAATTGAGCTGCGATGTAATCTTCCAAGTCACGGAACCAGGTGTGGCTGGCAAAAGAAGCAGGAGTAGCGTGGGTAACACGGGTCGTAGTTACCAAACCCACCGCGTAACCAGCTTTCTTAGCTGCTTCCAATACCGTTTGTACTGCAGTGTTTGATTGTACGTCAAAAGCGATGGATTCGTTATCCACCTTACCTTTTTGGCCAGAAGCATAAACTGAAGCGCCAGGACCTGAGTCGGTAATCCAAGAGTTCTTAGAGTGGGTAGTTACCATGGTGTTGAACTTCAACTTGTCTAACGCCAAAACTTGAAAATTAGGATCAGTAGAAAAACGCTTTCCTTCTGTTCCTTGTCCAAGCGCCATACGAGCGGCTGTTTTCGGAGCTACGCCGAATCCGTCACCAATGTACATGATGACTTGTCGTGGTTTTTGAGCATGTAGTGCTACTACAGTCAGCAAGCAAATGCTGAACAACGTAAAAAATCTTTTCATTGGATTTTGTTTTTTGCAAAGATCCAGCTATCCATTTGTTACTAGCCACTTTTATTATTAATTAATGGTGAATTTTTGAGCATAAAACTTAACGATCCAATTAACATTAGCTTACTAATTTTGTAATTAATTTATTTCGGGTTAACAAAATTTTTACCATCCAAAGTTTCTGGTTTTATTTTTATCATCTTCGCAAGACTTTAGTGTTATGAAAAGCCTGATTTTGCTTACTTTTTTCAATTTATTGGTTTGTATTTTATCTTTTGGCCAAGGCTCGTTTTTATTTGAAAAAAAGGAGCGCCCAGTAGCCCTGATCGAACAAAAAAACCAAAAATGGATTGTCACTGAATCTTCTATTTATGCTATACAACAAAAAGACGCGTTCAAGTCGATTTCCCTGCCTAGCGTAGCCCATTCAGCAGTATTGTTGGATGATAAAATCTATCTAGGAACCGATAATGGCCTGAAGTTTTTCCAATTGGGCTCAAAAAAGCTTGAAGATTATCCCATCCCCAATATGAAAGGAAATCTACAAATCAATAAACTGGTGGTTGATGAAAAAGGTAGCTTGTGGGTAGGGACGGAATTCAATGGTGCTTTTGAGCTAAAAAAAGACGGCACACTTGCTCAACGCAGCCAAATATCACCAGTGTATACCATTGTAAGTACCCCGGGCAAGGTTTGGGTAGGTACCAATTTAGGATTGTACCTGCTAGAGCTAGCTACTGATAAATGGACCCGCTACGCCGAAGAGGGGTATAGTGGATTTGAGCTACCAGACAATTACGTTGAAAAATTGTTTCCTGATAAATTAGGCAACTTATGGGTGGTAATGCCCAATAACCTCGTCTTTTTAACAACTTCCCAAGAAGGTTCTCATTTTCCTACTTTCGATTACGTAGGGAGTCGGGAAAACGAGCTCTACTCCATTTGCAATCTTCCCAACCAATCTTATCTTATTGCTTCCAAAGAAGGCATCATTGCCTTAGCAGCCAAAATTGAAGCCCATGAACATGAAGCTCAAGAAGAAATTTATACACGTCCGAAAACTAAAGGATATCAGGTTAGTACCGACTTACTAGGAGCACCCTTTGCATTACAACAAGAAAAAGTGTTGCTGTTTTTGGAGAAAGATAAGCTGGTTTGGTTTCTGACGGATAAAGGCGCTTGGTCAATCAAAACTAAAACCCTCGAAAAAAATCTAGTAAAGCTCACGCAAGCAAAATTGTAATGTTACAATCGATCGATTGATGAAGCTCCCTATTCAAGGTTTGATCAACTCGCGGCATACACAGTCGGGTATTTGAATGCCACATCACCAGAGGATAGACTATCTGCATGTTCTTTAAGCTCATTGGGGGCTGAAAAACAGCTGTTTTGGGGTGCAAAGCAGCGAATAAGGCAATCCAAATCCTGGATAATAAGTAAGGTAACTTAACCAAGAATTGAAGCCTTAAGTTAGGCGGTCACCTCATCTTTAAGGATTGAATACCGAACAAATCAATAGCTTGCGATTATGCCCTCTCCGCGTGTAGGTTTTTTACTTGTCTAACCAGTCCTTCATTGATTTCTTGGGCAAATAGGTTCCCAGCTAGGCGGTCGTCAAGAATTTCAACTTCTAATTCGATGGCCAAAGTTTTGGCCAAATCGCCCATGATGCGGGTATAACTTAAATTTTTACCTTCTGCCATGTAGTGATCCATCACTGCTCCACGAATGACTTCGTAAGGATCCAGGTATTGTAGCATTTGGCGTTGACTTTTGCCTTTGCTGCCCAAGCCTTTAGCCGCCATTTGATCGCGTAAATTTTCGCTGGAATACCCCATTAAGCCAGCCCGATACGGCCACCAATTGCCAGTATAGTTGCCATTCCTACTTGAATATACTTCCAAGTGCCTTTTTTCGCTAGCTTCTTGACAGGAGCGCAAACTCATCGCTTTAACCAAATCAATGAGCTCGGTCATTTCCTCTTTGGTCATTCGAGGCGTATGACCTTCGGCTGCTTCGGCTTCTTGCAGCTGCCTAGCTAGTTTTAATTTAGCTTTGCTTTTCGAATGCAAGGCAATGAGTTTAGCCAATTCAACCGATAGGTAATAGTCTTCCAAAACGGCTTGGTTGGTCGACTTTCGGATGGCGTAATCTTTCATCACTACCGGTCGTCTTACCCCATCTTGAAATTCATAAACATCCTTCAACCAACGCCGAATGTTGATGCTGTAATGGTGGTTGGGTAGTTCCAACAGTTGGTGCAGGTGCATTGCCGTAACTACCCGCGTACCCTTTTTGCTGATCAATACGTCTAACTCCATAGCTTTAAGAAATATGTTTTCACAAATATAGAACATTTTGTTTTTTAAAACAAATTTTTTTATCAAAAATGTAGTAAAAGTTCTTTTGCCTAAATGCGTGGTATTGATTAACTTGCAAAATATAAATCGACGACCTACCACGTACGTTCACATTCTTGGCTTAAGAACCCTTACATTTTAAACCATCTGTATCGCTAATAGCAAGTATAGCTTAAAGCCGCGCTTTGACTGAATTTTAATTATTATCCCTGAATATGAAACATCTACGCCATTTTTTTTTATTCATGTTATTGCTTAGCAGCACTATTGCCCACTGCCAGAATAATTGTTGTGCGGGTGAAAGTTTGGGAGGTCAGTGCTTGGGCACAGAGACTTTTGAATCTTACACACCTCAATCTTGTAATTTAACTACTGCCCGCTGTTTCAACAACTGGTGGACTTGGCCTGGAAACCCCGTCGATGCTGGTAATTACGTGCGCTCCAACCTTACTACTGACGCCAAATATCAAGGAAACCGTTCCTTGGTAGTAAAGCCATCGGCTTCGGGAGGCTTACCTGATTTATTAAAAGATTTGTTTGATGTTACTACGGGCATCTATCGATTGTCCTGGAAAATGAAAGTACCGACCGGAAAAACGGGATACTACAACATCCAGCATGACATGCAGGAACTCAATAAGAGTCGCCCGATCTGGGCCTATCAAGTTTTTTTTACTGGCGGAAACATTAATTTAATGGTTGCCGGGGAGCCAACCAAGCGGGTAGGAGCCTACCAACCTGATTGTTGGCTCAAAGTGACTCAAGTTATCAACCTGGACCAGGATAGCGTAGAATTGTTTGTCGACAATCGCTTGATCCGCAAATGGGCGTTTAGTCCTGGTATCATTGACCTCAACAACGATGGCGTAAGCGACGGCTTCACCAAATTAAAAAAATTAGGCGCGATTGATTTTTATGCCAAAGATGACTTTGAGTTCTATATTGATCAATTGTGTTACCAGCAAGCTCCGGTACCCAAAAGTGGCGGCCCCTGCGCTACCTCAGCAGCAACCTATTGCTTAGGAGGAACTCGAAGCTACAAACCAACCAATGCTTGTTTTCTCCCGGCCTACGATGGTTATGTTGAAGGGGAAGAGGTGCTACTTGGCACCTGCCGCACCACTTCCTCGGCTTGCACCAAAGCCATTCCTATAGCTTGCAACCAATCCTTAAACAATCAAACTACACAAGGGGCAGGGAGCGACTTTTCTTCTAAAGATTTCTCTACTTGCTCGCCAGTTCAAAATGCCTACTACGGTGCAGATAAAGTTTATCGCATAGTCGTTTCAGAACCCACTAGTCTACAGATAAAGTTAAATATTCTGGATCCAGGGATAAACCTTGATCTATTTTTATTACAAAACTGTCAAACCTTGCCCGCTCCTACGGGTGGATTCAATTCCTCGGGAAGCTCAGGTTGTTCTTCGTGTGTTGCTGCTAGTACTGGAAACAATACCTCATCCAATCAAGAAAGCATCAGCGCATTTCTGGAACCCGGAATCTATTTCATCATTGTTGACGGATTAACGGCTACTACAGCGGGGCGATTCAACATCAGCCTTGATTGCAGTTGTTCTTGTGTGGAGGGAACAGATGTACCACTTGGACAAAACATTCTCTGTGAAAATTTTGATGGCTACAATGATGGAGGTATCCTTACGCAATCAACACGCTGGGCTAAATGGGAGGCTGCTTCCTACGATGCTGCCGTTGTAACTACGACCAATACGCTGGGCAAACAATTGCGTTTTCAGCGGAATGGCGCAGTAGCTCCCGACCTTTTGTTGTCGTTGGAAAATAAAACCACTGGCAGGTACAGAATTTCCTGGAACATGCTGGTGAACAAAGGTCAAGCGGGTTATTATAATTTTCAGCATACCAACGCAGGCGGGGCCAATCCTCAATGGGCTT
>JBBRGN010000298.1:0-5670 GCA_038240665.1 Chitinophagales bacterium
ATGATCGGTTATCCTCCGTTTTAGTCCTGTAGTGACGCAATGTGCTCCTGGAGTAGAAATTTAAGCATAGGAGTTACCCAAAAGGACGATTTTTTAGCAGAAGCGTAAGCCCCGCTAGGGGCAAAACATGGGTAGAAATGATCGGTTATCCTCCGTTTTAGTCCTGTAGTGACGCAATGTGCTCCTGGAGTAGAAATTTAAGCATTGGAGTTACCCAAAAGGACGATTTTTTAGCAGAAGCGTAAGCCCCGCTAGGGGCAAAATATGGGTAGAAATGATCGGTTATCCTCCGTTTTAGTCCTGTAGTGACGCAATGTGCTCCTGGAGTAGAAATTTAAGCATTGGAGTTATTCTAAGGGATGATTTTTTAGCAGAAGCGTAAGCCCCGCTAGGGGCAAAACATGGGTAGAAGCTTCCACATCACATCCCTGCAGGACTAAAACACCATTAAACCTGCCTGTCCTACCCATATTTTGCCCCTACAGTGCCCTCTAATGTCACTGTTCAATATTCAGGTTGACACTTGTCAATTTCCTTAAGTCAAAAAATTGCCCTTTTAGGGGGCGAGAGTTGTTGGATTTTGTACCATTTGGGGACAAGTACTCCAATTTTCATGCGTTTGCCCTACTGCCTTTTGAAATGTCATTTTATTTCATGATTTTCTCGTAACTTTAAAATTCAACTCAACCTACATCCCGCAAAACAGCTTAAATGAAGGTATTCAACACCCAACAAATCAAAGGGCTTGACGCCCGCACCATTGAGCAAGAACCCATTTCATCCATCGATTTGATGGAAAGAGCAGCGCAGGTTTTTGTGGATTGGTTCGTGCTCCAGTTTCCCAATCAAGAACAAACGATTGTCATTTTTTGCGGCCCCGGGAACAATGGCGGCGATGGCTTGGCGGTAGCGCGTATGCTGCACCGCCGATTTTATGAAGTTCAGATTGTAAAATGTGAAATTGGGAACGGAACCTCCCCGGATTTTCGCCAAAACTGGGAGCGGCTACCCCGTTGGAACGAATTGTCGACTTTTTCCCTCCTTACCAATGACCCATTTCCGGAGCTGTCGCCTTTTTCTATCGTGATTGACGCCATTTTTGGTTCGGGTTTAAATCGGGAAATAGAAAGCTATTGGGCCGACTTATTACAACACCTCAATCAACACCCTGGTCCGCGAATAGCCATTGACGTCCCATCTGGTTTGTATGCCGATGCACACACCTCGGGTATCAGTTTTCAAGCACAGCATACCTTGAGTTTTGAATTGCCCAAACTCGCCTATTTTTTTGCTGAAAATGATCAACGGGTTGGGCAATGGCATATCCGCAGTATTGGTTTGGATCCTGGATTTCTGGCAGCAGAAAAAACGAACCATTACTACTTAGACGTCTCTACGGTAAAAGCCATCCTAAAAACCCGGCGTAAACACAGCCACAAAGGTACTTTTGGCCATGCGCTATTGATTTGCGGAAGCCACGGCATGATGGGCGCAGCCATTCTCAGTGCGCGAGCTTGCCAACGCAGCGGTGTAGGGTTACTAAGCATCCATAGCCCCAAGTGTGGCTACCCTATTTTGCAAATCAGCATTCCCGAAGCGATGGTCAGCGTCGATCACCACGAATACCAATGGTCGGATGTTCCTGTTCAGCTTGAAAAATATGCGGCTATCGGCCTTGGTTGCGGCATCTCCAACAAAACTTCAGTGGTAGCTGCGCTGGATAAGTTGTTACAAACCCATCAACAAGCGCTGGTTTTGGATGCGGATGCGCTAAACATCATCGGCGCCCAAGGCTGGCAACGTCGGATCCCTAATGGAAGCATCCTTACGCCACACCCCAAAGAGTTTGAGCGCCTTTTTGGCCCCAGTAACAATGATTTCGAGCGTTTGGAATTGCAGCGCCAACAAGCAAAAAAGTTGGGTGTTTTCATTTTGCTCAAAGGCGCTTATTCCTGTTTTGCTGATCCGGAAGGCAATTGCTATTTCAATGCTACGGGAAATCCCGGAATGGCCACTGGCGGCAGCGGAGATGTGCTGACCGGGATTCTAACTGGATTATTGGCACAGGGATACACGCCGTTGCAAAGCGGAATATTGGGCATGTACGTACATGGCTTGGCGGGAGATCTAGCGTCAGAAGCCTTGGAACAAGAAGCGCTCATCGCCAGCGATATCATTGATCATTTGGGAAAGGCTTTTCAAACTTTGCGTAGGTAAGCAATACAATTATTTAAATTCATACCAAGGCTCATTATTAAATCTATATTTGCCTCCCAAAGCATATAAAAATGGCAAAAGTAGTATTGATCACTGGCGCATCTTCAGGTTTGGGCAAGGCATTAGCGGCGCTTCTTCATAAAAAAGGGTATACGGTTTATGGCACCAGCCGCAATCCTCAGCCGGAGCAATATCCCTTCACCATGCTCCGTATGGATGTACAAGACGAAAAAAGCGTACAAGTAGCGGTAGATCAAATCCTCACCCAATGCGGTCGCGTTGATGTGCTGATCAACAATGCGGGAATTGGTATTGCTGGCCCCTTGGAACAACTGCAGCTGGAAAGTATCAAAACGGTGATGGATACCAATTTTTTTGGCGTTATACGGCTGTGTCAAGCGGTTCTACCCAGCATGCGAAAAACTGGAGGCGGACGCATCATCAACATCAGTTCCATCGCTGCAGAGATCGCCCTACCCTACCGTGCCATTTACAGCGCCAGCAAAGCAGCAGTAGATCGACTTACTGATGCGCTGCGCATGGAATTGGGGCCATTTAACATTGACCTATGTTCTATTCAACCCGGTGATATCAGAACAGAAATCAATGATCATCGCATTATGGAATACGATAAGGAAGATCCTACTTATCGAGCTACTTTTGAGAAAGTGGC
This sequence comes from Chitinophagales bacterium, assembly GCA_038240665.1. Classification (GTDB taxonomy): domain Bacteria; phylum Bacteroidota; class Bacteroidia; order Chitinophagales; family Saprospiraceae; genus Haliscomenobacter. The sequence goes on from JBBRGN010000298.1 coordinate 2,891, forward strand.
CAAAACCATGAATGAAGAAGTTGATCACGGGGCCGACCCTTTGGCAATCGCAGAACAAATTATAGAAATTATTGAAAAGCAAAAAATAAAAAAAACTTATCCCCTGGGAAAACCAATGCAAAAGTTATCTTTAATTTTCAAAAAAATTCTCCCAGCGAGCACTTTTGAAAGCATTATCAAAAAATACGCTGGGGTCTAATTTTGCATGTAGGAATAATTCAATTGAAACCTTGAGCATATGACTTTCGACTTTATCATCATTGGCGCGGGCTCCGCGGGCTGTGTTTTAGCCAACCGTCTATCCGCCGATCCTAATCATTCTGTATTGTTGCTTGAAGCGGGCGGACCGGATAAAAAAATGGAGATCCACATCCCTGCCGGTTATGCCAAACTGCACCATTCTAATGTAGACTGGGCTTTTTATACCGAACCGCAAAAAGATGTTGTGAACCGCAAGATCTTTTTGCCGCGGGGAAAAACGCTGGGAGGAAGCAGCTCCACCAATGCCATGGCCTATATCCGCGGCAACAAACGGGACTACGAAACCTGGAGCGAACTAGGAAACGAAGGTTGGTCATACGCTGAGGTGCTGCCTTTTTTCATCAAATCAGAACACAACGAACAATACGATCAGCTCAATAAGGCTTTTCATGGCCAAAATGGCCCGCTCAATGTCACTTACGCGCAAAAGTATCGGTCGCCAGTTGCTGATGCTTTTGTAGAAAGTTGCAAAAACATCGGGATCCCGGAAAACCAAGATTTCAATGGTGCGAACCAAGAAGGCGCCGGACTTTTTCAATTTAGCATCAAAAATCAACAGCGCCATAGCGCCGCAGTCGCCTATTTAAGACCTGCCTTGGATCGCCCCAATTTGACCGTTATTACCCACGCACTGGCGCATAGAATTGTGATTGAAAATGACCGCGCCACGGGCGTCGTGTTTTCAGTAAAAGGCAAACCCGAGCAAACTGCGATCGCCCGCAAAGAAGTCTTGCTATCGGCAGGATCATTTCAATCTCCGCAGTTGTTGCTGTTATCGGGTATTGGGCAAGCTGATGAGTTAAAAGCGCTAGGCATTTCTGTTAAAAAAGAACTGCCTGGGGTGGGCAAAAACCTTCAAGACCACTTGTTTTGCCCTATTTCGGCGACCACTACCGTCAAAACCAGTAACGATGCCCTAAAACCCCTGAACCAGCTAAGATATTTAATCGAGTTTGGGCTTTTCAAAACAGGCCCTATGACCATAAGTCCATTGGAAGCCAATGCCTTCACCTATGTGTTTAAGGACAACCCCCAACCCGATTTGCAAATCCATTTTGCGCCTATTTATGGCAAAATTGATAGCGATATGCATAGAATAGAAACCTTGCCTTTTGAGAGCGGTTTTTCCATTCTGCCTACCTTGCTTAAACCCAAAAGTAGGGGATACTTAGCCTTGCGTTCCAAGAATCCAGCAGATACGCCCATCATCCAACCCAATTTTTTATCGGTTGAACATGACTTAAAGATATTGGTAGAAGGTACAAAAATGGCTTTGGAAATTGCCAACACCAATGGATTGACCGGCCTAATGAAAAAATTGGAAGTACCTCTAGATACTTCTTCTGATGATGCCTTAGCCCAGCACATCAAAAATAAATTAGAAACTGTTTACCACCCAGCTGGAACCTGTAAAATGGGGAAAGACGAAATGGCGGTTGTGGATCCCCGCTTGCGGGTACACGGCATTGAAGGCTTACGAGTCATTGATTGCTCCATCATGCCAGAGGTTGTTTCGGGAAATACCAACGCCCCAACCATCATGATTGCCGAAAAAGGGGCAGCGATGATTTTAGAAGATTGGGGATAAAAAGCAAAGGGAGCTTATAAATTCATACGCTCCCTCTGCTTACCCTTTGTCTATCGTTTTCTAAACTTGTAAAAAGCCATTACTTGAATGGTGGTGTAGGTATCTTTTCTATCAGGGCCTGCCGCTTTGCTGATGCCATCAATATAGTCTGAAAAGCTTAACCGCATGCATCCATCAAGTGCGATGACTGTCCGCTCAGACAAGTCGTACTTGATACCAAAACCCAAAGGCATAGAAACTACAAAATTGGCACTACCATGCGCCAAATCTTGTCTAATACCCGCCATAATCGACGGATTAGATTCCTTGTACCCTGAAAAATCAGGGTTTGATACTGCTAGTCCCACCATAAATCCAGAATAGAAATAAGGAGAAATCAAGCGCTTAAAGATTTTACCCCCAGAAGCATCACCATAGAAGTGCTCCTTACCGAAGGGCTCCCATTCGCCGATAAACGCCAATTCATACATGTTGGTGTTGAATTTGAAGTTGCGCGCGCCACGTTCTGGATAATCTAAATCGTTGGCTTGAAAGTGGTGACTGGTCAGTGAAGAGCGGAAGTTGAACTTGTTGGTAAGTGAAACTCTAGCAGCTAATCCGTAAGTAACGCCGATGTCTTTAAAACGCGGCGTGATCGATGGGTTCACATCACCGGAATAAGAAGTGGCGCCAAGGATGACCCCGCCTTCTACCTCGCCAGTTTGTGAAAATACGTTTGTTAAGGGGACTACAATACATAAAAAAAGCAGATAGAATACTTTCATTGCTAAAAATTTGGTGTTAGAACGCTGTTAAAAAATAAGGAGACCCATTTGGTAACTTTAATTACCAAAAATGAATGCGTTTATCTAGACTTGAAACGAATCAAGTAGTAACTTTTTTTTTTGCAAGGTAGACTGTAGAAAATGAGCTAAATTTTTAACACTCTGGG
>JBBRGN010000299.1:0-5620 GCA_038240665.1 Chitinophagales bacterium
TGATGTATGGCATATTGACATTTTAGGGAGTTGAAAAAGTAATGGACTACTCAGACCAACGATGAGGTTTGGATTGGTTAAGATAACCAAATTAATCCTTTATGGCATCTCTCGATTTTATTGTCAACGATTTTGGATTACTTTTTTGCGCCACAATCTGCTCAAAATACCGGCCCTTAAACTGATACAGTGTAAATCTATCGGTCACTTCGTTTTTATCGGTAATCACGGGAATGTAAACGATTTTTTTCACGGGGTCGAATTTGATCAATCGCAGGGGTCCTTCCGGACGATTCACGACACTAAAAATATCAAAATGTATCTCGATGCGATTGAATATTTTGGTAGGTGATTTAAACAATTTTTCGCTCCCGTCCAGCTGGTTGTTTTTGATGAAAAAAATGGAGATCGACTCCCCGAAGTCACTTTTATCGTAAGCGTCGCTATTGGGATTGAAAACGGCGTGGGCAATGGCTAAATAATAGTTTTTTCCGTTGGCTTTCATCAGGAAAATCTGAGAATAATACCCTGCCGCGCCAATGGGAGAAGTATAGACTTTTCCTCCAGATTTGTATTGATAAAACCCCACAAAATCATGGTTGGTCAGCCCACTCCAATTACTCCAACAGTAGGTTCTCAGCAGCCCATCCGGCGATGTGGCGATAAAAACCTGCTTACCATCCATCAAGGATTTAAAAGGATAATTTAAAGTAGAGGGATGCTTTTCAATAAATTCGGTAAAAGTCTTGGTAAAAATCGCGCTGTTATAATCCAAAGAATCTTGATTGGCGTAAGCGAACCTAGGCAGCTTAGCGATCAATTGACTAAAATATTTTTCTTGCGCCGAAAAGCTTTGTGCCGCAACATTTCCTGTAATCGACAAAAAAAAGTAGCAGAACAAGAATTGGAGGTAGGGATTTAATGTTCTAGACATTTTGCATGCATTAAGAGACTAATAAATTGTTGCTAACTCAGAGGAAGTAGAATCCCGAATGTAGCTGTGTAGGCTACATTCGGGATCCAATTTTTACTTCCTCACCGTCGGGTACTTTATCCCCAATTGCTCCAAGTACGAACCATACTTGGTTTCATCGTAATAAAACGGTTTCAATTTTGGAGCAAATTCCTCCATGATACCGGTATTGAGGTAGATGGCTGGTTTGTCGTCTTTACCCACCATCGGGATGTATTTTTGCTTCATCCCTTGTTCGGTACGAAAATAATCCCAAGCCAAAGGCACCAATTCTGGTTTAAGGAAAAAATCCAGCAAAGTCATGGCTTCCGCTTTGGCGCCAGCTACTACCCCTTTGTGGGCAATGGGCGTGGCCATCGCAACGGCATTCGCCCAGTGGTGCCCGGGTAGCCCCGGAATGTTGGAGGGATAACCCAAAGTAACGGTGGGCAATTTCCAAGAGATATCGCCGATATCATCTGAGCCACCGCTCACGAAATTGACAAGCGGTTTCCCCAAAGTGTCCAGTTTTGAACTCATCCCCGTGGTATCCTTGGGGGATTTCACTTCTTTCTGAATGGCCATGGCCAGCATCTGATCTTCTTTGCTCCAAGTAGGCAGCCCCACTATTTTGATGTTGTCGTACATTTTTTCGGCTATCACCTTATTATAATGACGCGGCCAAGCTGATCCCAATATTTTTGAGCTCATTTTAGTATCGGTCATCATGGCTGCGGCAGTAGCAATCTTAGTTCCTTTTTCGTAAAGATCCATGATCTTGGGGTACGTTACGTGGCGGAAGTAAAACCAAATCGAAGCCTTAGAAGGAACAACGTTGGGTTGATCGCCGCCATTTTTGATCACGTGGTGCGAGCGTTGGAGCGGATCCAGGTGTTCGCGCGCATACTGCCAACCAATACTGGTCAATTCTACTGCATCAAGAGCCGAACGGCCGCGCCAAGGAGCTCCAGCGGCATGGGCTGCTTCTCCAGCAAATTCATACTCCACTGAAATCAAACCCGTTCCCATTGCTTGGCCATAGGATACGCTTAGATTATCCGATACGTGGGTAAAAATACAGAGGTCGACGTTGTCAAAATAGCCATCTCGGGTAAAGTAAGCCTTGGTTCCTACCAATTCTTCGGCTACGCCCGGCCATACCACCAGGGTTCCAGGAATTTTCTCCCGTTCCATGATCTCTTTTACCGTCAATACGGAAATGATGTTCAAAGGAGTACCAGAATTATGGCCTTCACCGTGCCCGGGAGCGCCTTCTACAATAGGATCATGGTAGGCAACGCCAGGTTTTTGGGATGCTTTGGGAATACAATCCAAATCGCTACCCAAAGCAATAACTGGTTTACCGCTACCCCAACGCGCCATCCAGGCAGTAGGAACACCGGAAATACCATATTCAATGGTAAAACCATTTTCCTTCAGGACATCGGTTAGGTAGGCGGAGGTTTGTTTCTCTTGAAAACCCAATTCGGCGAAGCTAAATACCTTGTCGACCATCACTTGTGCCATCTTGGCACGGCCGTCAATTTTTTTAATGGCTTCTTCTTTCAAGGTTTTGAGCCGGGCTTCCAAGGCTTTGGATGGAGCGCTTGTTTGGGCAAATACCATACCGACCAGTAGCAAAAAGGCCAGTGTAAAACTCAGTTTTTTCATGTCTTTTCCAGTTTTTTTGTGTAAGGAATGAGTCAATAATAAGGTATTAAATTAGACTAGGCTATTTTGTTGCCAGACAACTATCTTTTGAGGCGAATAGTGGGGCTAAGTAGACAGTTGAAAATAATGATGGTCATTATGCGCTTATTTTTTTGTCAGGTGAGTCAAAAAACGCAGCCATAGCAACGCTACGGCGAGGCTTTTTAACGAAGCATGACGAAAAAAGAGGCCATCAATCACCATTGATTATGTTTGACTGCCTACTTTTTCAAACAAAAAAGATAGGCCGTATGGCAGCAAAAGAGACAGACAAAATTGATATCTTATTTTTGAATCATTCGTAAGGCTAAAATGGTGAAAAAAGTTGCCAATGCCAAAAGAATACCTGGGTTTGTTCAACTTTAAGAAAGTTCTTTACTTCTTTAGGATCGGGTACTTTATCCCCAGCTGCTCCAAGTAAGACCCATACTTGGTTTCGTCGTAGTAAAAAGGCTTCAACTTAGGGGCAAATTCTTCCATAATCCCGGCATTAAGATAGATGGCTGGTTTGTCGTCTTTACCCACCATAGGAATGTACTGCTGTTTCATTCCTTGCTCCGTGCGGAAATAATCCCAAGCCTGAGCAACCAGTTCTGGTTTGAGAAAAAAGTCAAGTAAAGTCATGGCTTCGGCCTTCGCGCCAGCTACTACGCCCTTGTGCGCAATCGGCGTTGCCATGGCCACGGCATCCGCCCAATGATGACCAGGTAAACCGGGAATATTGGAAGGATACCCCAAGGTAACCGTCGGCAATTTCCAGGAAATATCGCCGATATCATCCGAGCCCCCGCTGATAAAAGTAACCAGCGGTCTCCCCAAACTGTCGAGTTTGGTACTCAAACCGGTAGTGTCTTTTGGAGATTTTACTTCTTTTTGGATGGCAATAGCAAGCGCTTGGTCTTCTTTACTCCAGGTAGGAAGTCCGACCAATTTGATGTTGTCGTACATTTTTTCAGCGATCACCTTATTAAAATGCAGCGGCCAAGCCGAACCTAGTATTTTCGAAGTCATTTTGGTATCGGTCATCATGGCGGCGGCGGTAGCTATTTTCGTACCTTTTGCATACAGATCCATGATCTTGGGATAGGTTACATGGCGAAAATAAAACCAAATCGAAGCCTTGGAAGGAACCACATTGGGCTGATCGCCCCCATTTTTGATGACATGGTGAGACCGTTGCAGCGGATCGAGGTGTTCGCGTGCATACTGCCAGCCAATGCTCGTTAATTCTACGGCATCCAAAGCCGAGCGCCCGCGCCACGGCGACATAGCGGCATGTGCTGCTTCCCCTTCGAATTCGTATTGCACCGAGATCAATCCGGTACCGGGTGCTTGCCCATAGGACACGCTCAGGTTATCAGCTACGTGGGTAAAGATGCACAGATCGATGTTGTCAAAATAGCCATCTCGGGTATAGTAGGCTTTAGTACCCAAAAGTTCCTCGGCAACTCCAGGCCAAAGGACTAGTGTTCCGGGAATTTTTTCCCGCTCCATAATCTCCTTTACCGCTAAAGCAGAAACGATGTTCAGCGGCGCCCCTGAATTGTGACCTTCTCCATGACCGGGCGCACCTTCTACGATTGGGTCATGATAGGCTACGCCAGGTTTTTGAGAGGCTTTGGGAATACAGTCCAAGTCGCTCCCCAATGCTATGACGGGCTTGCCACTCCCCCAGCGAGCCATCCAAGCGGTAGGTACACCCGAAATACCATACTCGATGCTGAAGCCATTTTCTTTCAAGATATTCGTCAGGTAAGCGGAGGTTTGTTTTTCTTGAAAACCCAATTCGGCGAAGCTAAACACCTTATCGACCATCACTTGCGCTAATTTAGCACGTGCGTCAACTTTTTTTACCACTTCCTCTTTAAGGCTTTTGAGGCGGGACTCTAGCGCTTTTGATTGCGGGGAGGACGATTGACCAAATACAAAAAAGGCTACAGCTACTAAGGCCAGTGTAAAACTCAGTTTTTTCATGTCTTTTCCAGATTTTATTGTGTCCAGCTAATATGGTGAAAAAAGTTAAATAGGTTGTAATATTAAATGGTGTATTTTGGGGATGCCATACCTTGGGCGGGCAATAGCATTGACTCATGGAGGTAGAAAAAGATTGGCTTTTGTCGATTTCTTTAGGTCTAAACGGTATTTTAACAAATTAAATATTAACAATTATTAAATAAATAAATTCATTTTCGACTAATTTAAAACTGCATATGAATTTTTTAAAGATCCAATCAATTTACTTTGTGCCCTCTGGGTTTGTTCGGCCATTACGAGGTACTATTTTTTCAAAAAAGAAAAAAAGCAACTATTCTTAAATTAATATCTACTTTTGTGTAGGTTTTGGTATTAAATCTAGACTTCCCTTTTACTAAACTTGATACACTCTGTGCCTTAAAAATTTCTTAGGTTCAAATATTAACTTTTAGCTCCTCCTTTTGCTTTGGCTGTAAAGTATTATATTTTGTTCTTTCTGCGAAAATCCACTTATATTTTGTTATAACCTGATTCAGCTTTGTTTAAATCTTGTTATAGAAATTTTTTCAATATGCCCGACAATTGACAAATTACATTGACAGATTGTTTGGTACATCTTCATTAAAAGACAAGTTAAATGTCTAAAAATCAAATAGTTGATCTTTTATTTAATTTGTTAAAGTTTAAAAAAATCTGCAAAACCCATGAACATGTGGTTTAATTGATTTTCTTTTTCAAAATATTTGTATGAATTTTTATTGTAGTTCCTAATCAGAGCTATAACTAATAATAAGCAGCATTCTAATGACAAAAAATTCTATCCTGCTCCAAATTGGGGTTGAAACCACACTACTGGACATTTTTAAAAACACTGTTTTTTCGTCCTTTCAATGCCTTTAGGACAAACGTGATGAATTCGGCGAAATTGTAGCAAATAGCAGTCATAAAAGCGATACCTCTGCGAAAAATTGACTCTGCCGCCCA
>JBBRGN010000300.1:0-5597 GCA_038240665.1 Chitinophagales bacterium
AATGCCGAATATTCCATCTTGCTGGCGTATTATTTCCAAGGACAAGGGCTTGGAAGTATGTTAACCGATTATATCCTCGAAATCGCCAAAGAGCGCCGGATCAAAAAGATTGTAGCATCGGTGTTGCCGGCCAATAGCGCCATGATTCATTTGTTTGAAAAACGCGGTTTTGCTTTTGATAAAGCCGAAATGGACATGTACGAGGTGAGTTTAAATCTGCAATAATCCTTCTTTAAACATATTTTTCCAAATAATTTTTCAAAACCGCTAATTGCTTCCCATCCCCCAGAATGATAAAACTACAACCGGGTAGCAATAAGGTGCTTGGTGAAGGATTCACATGATACGTACCATTGGCATCTCGAAAACCAATGATGTTGGCACCCGTATTTTGTCGAATGCGCAAATCAGCAATGGTTTTACCTTGTACGGTATGCGGCACCGTTTCATAACCAATTTCTTCAAACCCAATATCCGAGCGGTATTCATTGGTGATGAAGGAAAAAAACTCTACCGCTCCAGGTTTGGTGACCAGTGCCGACATGTAGAAACCGCCAATTTGCTCGGGCATCACCACGTGGTTGGCGCCGGCTAAAGTGAGTTTGCGTTGTGATTTGGGATCTTTTGCCCTACTGATCAGGTTGATTCGCGGATTTAATTGTCGGGCAGTGAGCACTACAAATAGGTTATCCGAATCATCCGGCAGCGCGGAAATCAAAGATTGGGCCCGGGTAATTCCCGCGCGGATTAAAGCCTCATCATGCGTGGCGTCTTCCTCAATGAAAAGTAAGGTTTCTTCTGAACGCTGAATGAGTTCAATTTTTTCTGGATTGCTATCGATGACTACAAAATCAATCCCGTGTTTGACAAAATTATGGGTGATTTCCTTGCCGTATTTGCCATATCCGCAGACAATCACGTGATTCGATAACTTGTCAATGCTTCGGTTGATGTGGTTCATGTGCATGTTTTTAAAAATTACGCCCTGGATGACTAAATAAGAAAATACCGAAACGAAGTAGGCAAAAAGCCCAATGTTGAGCATGATGTAAAAAGAAACAAAAATTTTTCCGGCATCGGAAAAAGGCTTGACTTCCGTAAACCCTACTGTTGAAATGGTGATGATCGTCTGGTAAAAAGCATCGATGAGCCGGAAATGCTCGATAAAAACAAAGCCGCCTACCCCCAGAAGTATATCTAAAAGCAAGAGTAAGCCGGCTACCTGCACTCGAGCCAAGGAAGAAGGAACAGACAGGGCTTTCCAACTGGCATACGGGTTCAATTTTTTCCAAATACTGTTGATGGGCATCTTTACGGGGTAATTTATTGAAGAATCATTCCTCACATCAGCTTTCTGAAAGTTAAAAACAAATTGCTACTTTGCTGAAGTAATGATTGTAAAAATTGATGTTTCCATCTTGATCTATAACACCCAATAGTATGCGCCACAAAATCTACAGCCTGTTTTTTATTTTAGTAGCTTTTGCGCTACAAATTTCCGCCCAAACCATGGATTTTGAAGCCTATGACCCGCCTTCTACTTTGGTGGTACCGGAACACCCCAAAACCCGCTCCAAATTTCCTTTCCTCGACGTACACAGCCACCACTGGGGGATGGCTACGCAAGACCTGAAAGTATTGGTAGGTCAAATGGACTCGATGAACATGGGCGTTTGCGTCAACTTGAGCGGTAGAGGTGGCGCAGGATTGAAAAGCATCATGGACAACATCAGGTCGCAAGGTATGGAAAAACGCATCGTGGTGTTTACCAACATCAGCCTACGTACCATCGACGATCCAGAATGGACGGCTGAAACGGTAAAACAAATTGAGTTTGATGTAAAACAAGGCGCTAAAGGCTTGAAAATCTATAAAAGCCAAGGCATGGAGGACAAAGACGCTAAAGGCAACCGCATCAAAATCGATGACCCACGTTTGGATCCGGTATGGGCAAAATGTGGCGAACTGGGCATTCCGGTATTGATTCATGCCGCGGATCCGCGCCCATTTTGGCAAACTTTTGATGAAAAAAATGAACGCTGGCTGGAATTAAAAACCCACCCTGGTCGCCGCCGCTCGGATACCAATCCAGCGCCATGGGAAACCATCATTGGCGAACAGCAACATATTTTTAAAAAACACCCCAAAACCACTTTTATCAATGCTCACTTTGGTTGGTATGCCAATGATTTGGCAAAATTGAGTCAATTGTTGCAAGAGATTCCCAACATGAATGTTGAATTTGGAGCCGTCATCGCAGAATTGGGTCGCCAACCCCGAGCTGCAAAAGCTTTTTTTGAAAAATACCAAGACCGCATCCTTTTTGGCAAAGATGCTTATGAACCCAAAGAATACCATACCTATTTCCGCGTATTGGAAACCGCCGATGAATATTTTCCTTACTACAAACGCTATCATGCTTTCTGGAAAATGTACGGCTTGGATCTTTCGGATGAAGTACTGAAGAAAATCTATTACAAAAATGCTTTGCGGATTATTCCTGGTCTAGATCCTAAGGTATTTGAGAAATAGTACACGCCTAAAGCCTACGCACTGATTTTCGGATGATCATCTCCGTGGGAATCAATTGTACTGTAGGTTGTACGGGCTCCAACCGGAGGGTTTGAATGATGAAATTGATGGCCAGCTGGCCAATGGTTTCGATGTCTTGCTTAATGGTGGTCAGTGGCGGATTCAAAAAAGAAGCATAAGGTTGATCATCAAAAACAATAACGGAAATATCTTGGGGAATGGAAAGACTCTGCTCTTGCAAGGCTTTTAGCACCCCCAATCCAATCAAGTTGTTGAGCGCAAAAAGCGCAGTTGGACGATCGACTTGCCGGATCAATTGCAGCGTACTTTGATACCCATTTTCAATAGAAAAGGCGTCCCCGGTTTGCAATCTTGGATCCAGCGGGATATGGTATTTTTTTAGCGCCGCTTTGTACCCTTCATGTCGCTCTTGAACGGAGTTAATGGCTTCATCACCTTTGATAATGGCTATTCTGCGATGCCCCTGTTCGATTAAGTATTGCGTAGCCTCAAAACCCGCCTGAAAATTTTCGGAGGAAATATAAGGGATCGATCCGTTTTTGTCATAGCGGTCTACAAAAATCAAGGGAATTTTACGTTGCTGTATCTCGGAAAAATGAGTAAATTCAGTACCTACGGGCGCTACAATAATCCCATCAATGCTACGGCTGAGCAGGTTTTTTAATTGCTTTTTTTCCTTAGCAATTTGCTCTCCTGAATCTACGAGGATGATGGAAAAATCTTCAATCGAAGCTACTTGTTCGATTTGTTGAGCCATTTGCGCAAAAAAAGGATTGGCGATATCGGGTATCACCAATCCTATGGTTTGCGTTTGGGAAGATTGCAAGCTTTTGGCAATCAAATTAGGGGAATAACTGGCTTTCGAAGCATATTCGGTCACCAAGTCTACGGTTTTTTGGCCAATGCGGTATTGCTTCGCTTTACCATTCAAAATTCTGGAAACAGTTCCTACTGATAGGCCAAGATCCTGGGCAATAGACTTGAGATTTACTTTTGTATACATCAATTTTTTAACTCAAACGGGAAAAAATAATCAAGGACAAACCACTTAAAAAAAACAAAAACATCAAGATGATCAAACGATTGGTTCCTTTAGGTGCATCTTTGAATTCTTTCCAAATGAATACGCCCCAAGCTGCGGCCACCATCGTGGCACCCTGCCCCAATCCGTAGGAAATAGCAAAACCTGCTTTTTCACCAGCAATCATACTCAAGGACATCCCTATGCACCAAATGATACCGCCCAATAAGCCGATCAAATGCAATTGTAGGTCGCCTTTTTTGAAATAGTCGGCATAGCTAACGGGTTCTCCTTTGAAAGGTCGGAACATAAAAAAGCTATTCCACACAAAATTGGAGATAAAAATACCAATTCCAAAAACAAAAACCGCAGAATAAGGGGTGAAAAGTCCAGCCGCTGGGTTGGCGAAATCAGTAGAAACGGCAGCGGCCACAAATCGATAAAAGAAACCCATCAATATGCCCCCAACAACCGAAAGTATGATCCCGCGAACGGGTGTAGTCGATTCATCTGAGGATCGTTTATGATAGGCCAAAGCATCCAGAATTATGGCTACTGCGACCAATGATACACCCGTAAAAAGCAAACTTGGATTGCCCACTGGTGCTGCCAAGTAATTGACCACAACGCCCAATACCAAGGCGATCCCAATGCCAATCGGAAAAGCGACGGCCATACCAGCAATATCGATCGCTGCTACGATCAATAAATTGGCGAGGTTAAATACGATTCCACCTACAAAAGCAGAAATAAAGGAGCTATTGGCACCTTGTTGCAGGTCCTCAATAAAACTTCGGCCTTGCGTACCAGTGCTCCCCAGCGTCAATCCAAATACAAGGGAAAGTAAAATAATCCCCAAGGAATAATCCCAATAAAAAAGAGGGAATGGCCACGATCGGGAAGCCAGTTTTTGGGTGTTGGCCCAAGATCCCCAGCAAATCATAGTGACTACACAAAGTGCCACCGCCAGTCCATAGCTTTCTGGTATAAACATGTTTTTTGATTTTAGGAATGAGTCGGTAATAAGGTATTCAATTAGACTAGGCTATTTTGTTGCCACACAACTATCTTTTGAGGCGAATAGTGGGGCTATTTACCGAATAAGATAGGCAGTATGGCGGCAAAAGAGGCAGACTAAATTGGTATCTTAATGTTGACTCATTCCTTGAGTGATTCTTAATCAAAGTCCTTTACAGTAGGAGCAGATGCCTGAGCACCCAATTTGGTTACCGAAAAAGCGGCAGCCTTATTGGCAAAAATTACAGCATCAATCAAAGGCATTCCTTCGGTTAATCCTACCACCAAAGCGCCATTAAAAGTGTCTCCTGCGGCAGTAGTATCAACCACCTTTACTTGGATACTTGGAATCAATTGATCAACACCCTGCCCCAGTACGTAAGCACCCTTGGAGCCCATCGTAATGATCACTATCGACAACCCCTTATCGATCAAGTGTAGGGCTGCTTTGCGTGCGCTGACTTCATCGTGTACTTTAACGCCGGTTAGCAATTCGGCTTCTGATTGATTCGGTGTAATCAAGTACAAGGAACCAAGCAAGGATTCGCTTAGGGATTGTGCCGGCGCAGGATTGAGGATGACTTTTACGTCATCCTCCTGAGCTATACTGACCAAATGTTCTACTACTTCCAGCGGGATTTCCAGTTGAACCAACACAAAGGCCGCTTGTTTGATGTCGTTTCTAGCCTTGTCGAGGTCTTCCTTTTGCATAGCGGCGTTGGCACCAAGGGCGACGGAAATACAGTTTTCGCCTGCTTCGTCTACCATGATCAGCGCTACCCCGGAAGGCGATACCGAATCCACTACTACATGTTCCGTATTGATTCCATGACTTTGAAAACCACGAATCGCTTCCTGGCCAAATAAATCGTCGCCGACCCGGGCAATGAAACAAACCTCGCCACCCAATCGGGCAGCAGCAACCGCCTGATTTGCGCCCTTGCCGCCAGGATTCATCACGAACTTTCCGCCCAGTACGGTTTCACCAGGTTTGGGTAAATGGGCA
>JBBRGN010000301.1:0-5583 GCA_038240665.1 Chitinophagales bacterium
ACCCAAAGCATTGTTTTTGAAAAGACGAAGGTAATAAATGAGTCAACAATAACTTGGCACTTTTAGGAATGCGTCAATAGCCTCATTCCTAAAAGTGTAAAAATTTAATTTTAAAACAAAAAATTTAATTTTAATTTAACATTAAACAATTTAAATTATCTTAACTTGTAGGCATTCATCATCTAAAAACCAAAATTATGACTACTCCCGAAATCGCTGGCCGTTTGGTTGAGTTGTGCTCAACTAACCAAAACCGTAAAGCTTATGAAGAGCTTTTTGCTCAAGATGCCGTTGCTGTTGACTCCCTAGCGCATACCCAAGGGCGCACTACCGAAGGCCTAACCAATCTTTTGGCCAATCATGACCAATTCGAATCAGGAATTGAGGCTGTTCACGGCGGACATGTTTCTCAGCCTTTGGTGGCTGGAAACTTTTTTACCGTCGAGATGAGTCTTGACGCCACCATGAAAGATGGTAATCGCATGCACATGGAAGAGGTAGTAGTTTATGAAGTAAAGGATGGCAAGATCGTAAAGGAACAGTTCTTTTACTAGAGAATAGCCAATTGCCTGTTTTGGCGCAGCATTTTTGCCAGAACCATTAGCTATTGAACGAAAAAGGGGTGCAAATTAAATTTGTACCCCTTTCTTGTTGATGTAAAAAGCCCAGTTCTTAACGCTGTTTCCGCAGCAAATAGACTTTAAACAACACCGTCGTTTCTGATGAAGTGTTGTGTAAAGAGTGCGGGATGCTCCCATCAAAATATAGGGTATCGCCCGTAGAGAGATCCAATTTTTCTTCTCCGAGTCCGTACTGAATTTTACCGCTGATCACATAAAGCAGTTCCATGCTATCATTTGTAAGCGGTTTACGATAAGTATTAGCAGGAATGGTGACAATACAGGTCTGTAAGTTGACATCCGAGACTGCCGAACTCAAAATGTTTTCGTAAAGAACCCCAACCGAATCCTCTCTTTCTTCAACCTCTCCAGCGCCTTTAGGAATATAGATGTAATCGGTTTCCGGTCTATTGTCAACTTGTTCTACTAAATCAGCAAGCGTTACGCTCAGCGACAAAGAAATCTTGTGCAATACCGGCAAGGAGGGCAAGGTTCGGAAATTCTCAATCCTGGACAAAAGGCCAGCAGTGATATCGCTTTTTTCAGCAACTTCTTGAAGATTCATCCCCCGCTCTTTGCGGATTTGACGAATTTTTTTTCCGACCTTTCCTAACTCAACACTTCTCATAATCTATATTTTAATTCGAGAACCTCCACTGAAATCCAAATCGAAACCCGGATGAAGGAGGTAGCGGATAATAAGCAGTTTGGGCAAAATATTGCTGTTTTGGAAGAAAGAGTTTACCCATGTTTTCGAATTTAATAAATGCCCGAAATTTAGTAATTCGAAAACTGGCGAAAAAATCCAAACCTGGGTATAAACTCAAAGCACGCTGGTCATTGAGGCGAAATTGCCCAGTCAACGGAAAATATGTATTGGCATAAAAACCAGTCTGGTAGCGCAAATCTACGCCAATCCAAGTATCTAATACTTTAAATAGTCTTCCTGAAAAATAAAAACTGTGCTTTCCAAAAATCTGTGGAACCCGCAATACATTTTGTGAACTGGATTGAAAGGCTGCTTGGTTTTCTAAATGAAACTTCCATACCACGAAATCTTTGCGCACAAAAGCTTGTAAAACACTAACTGGAACACCGGATTGACGGAAAACTGCGCTCGTATCGGAGTAAATAAAGTTGTTCAACAAGGTGACTCCAGCGCCCACTTCTAACAAAAAACGTGGTAATTCAATACTTCCCCGAAAGTTGGTTTCCAAGGTTTTACGGAAGTTGTTGTTCCAAATGGCTTGCTGACTTACAATAAACTCGCGTTGGACCAAAGTTGGGCTGTACAATTGATTAAGCGCGTTGGCGTGTAAAACGGCCAACTTCCCCAAGGCAATTTGCAGATCACCGGTCAATTGATAATCCCCCACATTTCCCAGAACTGCCAATTGCGCGGCAGTGCGCAGTTGTATTCCTTGGCTTGGGGTGATGTTCAAACGCCCCGTCAAAAACAACTCGTTTAAAATTGAATCCTTGGGTTCTTGCCGAATTCGGTGTAAAGCATGGGTTATTCCCAATTCTAAACGTCCTTTTTCTTTCCCAACCTGCTGATCTGGGTTGCTTTGTCCTCGAAAGGTAATGAACCTAAAGGAGTTCTCAACTTTTTGATGCTGTATAAAATTCCGAACGCCTCGGATATCGGTCAGAAAAGCCCCATAATATGCCGGCGTTGTACTTTCCGAGGAGCTATAAGAATCCGAGTACCGATAAAAGTTGTTTTGCAACGAAATGCTATGGGCAATCTGGAAGATCTGTTTGTTTTTTCGGAGCGTATCAGCAACTGCGCCCAGGGAGTCCACTTTCCCAAACTGTAAGTACTGGGTGTAGAGCAATTCCTGGTGCTGATGGCGGGTTCGGGCACCACTTAAGTACACGGCAGCTTGGGTAGATGCTGAAAATTGATCCGCAGGAATCGTATCCGAAATCACGCCCCCATTGTCAAAGGAGTTGATGCGATTATTAGTAAAGGTTAAAAAACTGGTGTAGCGCTTTTTTTTGCTTTTAAACCAAAAACCGATGCCAAACCCCGTATCTCGAGAACGCTGATCCGGAAAAAGCGTCGTTTCGCCATTCAGGTTGATTCGCCGATAATCAATTGAGACGGTGAGCCCAGGACCAAAATTGCGGCAAAATTGTAGGGCAACACCGCTGTTGTTTTGTTCGCCAGCCTGAAAAAAGGCAACATTTAAAAAAGGTTTATCAACTTCGTAAAACGGCATCTGACTGGCCGGCAAATAGTAGAGGTTGTACTGATTCAACCCCACGCTAAATCCTCGTCGAAACGTAGGTTCGTAGACAATAGGCTCCGCAGCTGAACCGGCGTTACCCAAGTTACGATAATCCCAGGTACGGGCACGGGTAGGATCAAACTGATGAAAAAAGCGATTGATCGCCGTATCTTTATTCGGAAAAGACCGAAAAGGATCGGCGGCAAATCGATAATTCACTTTAAAGGTATCCAACTCTTGATCCCGCTGAGCAGAGTCAATTGGAAATTGACTTCCATTCCCACGCGATGAATTACCGATCGAGGAACCAGGAAATTGTGCAAATACCAGTTGAGCCCAACCAAAAAGAAGCAACGTCAGTAAAACCTTCAGCATCGGGTAATATTAGCGCAGTTTTTAGAGGTTCAAAACTGCTGGACTCATGCCCATATTGGAAAAACCGCCATCATGATAGAGGTTCTGCATGGTGACCATCCGCGTAAAATCAGAAAACAACAGAACGCAGTAGTCGGCGCAAGCGTCAGCGGAAGCATTTCCAAGTGGAGACATTTTATCGGCATAATCAAAGAAAGTATCAAATCCTTTTACGCCAGAACCTGCCGTAGTTTTGGTAGGTGATTGTGATACGGTATTGACCCTCACATTGTTACGTTCACCAAAATGATACCCAAAACTACGCGCAAAAGATTCCAACAAGGCCTTGGATTCCGCCATTTCGCTGTAATCAGGGAAAGTACGCTGAGCAGCAATATAGGTCAACCCTAGAATCGAGCCCCAATCGTTCATTCCATCCATTTTCCAGAGGGTCTGCATCATTTTGTGAAAGGAAATAGCCGATACATCAAATGTTTTAGCCATCCACTCATAGTTCAAATCGGTATATTCCTTCTTTTTACGCACGTTGACCGACATGCCAATGGAATGCAGCACGAAGTCGAGCTTACCGCCTAATATCTCCATCGACTTACCAAACAAATTCTCAAGATCCGCCATATCGGTAGCATCGGCGGGGATGACCTCGGCGCCAGTTTGCTCGGAAAGTTTTTGGATTTCTCCAAAACGCATCGCTACCGGTGCATTCGTCAGGGTGATTTTTGCTCCTTCTGCCACGCAGCGCTCCGCAATTTTCCAGGCAATAGAGTTTTCATCAAGCGCTCCAGAGATTACGCCACGTTTGCCCTGTAATAAGTTATTGGCCATTGTTTATGGATTTTTCGTTTTTTGGACTGTTTGCGATGAGTTGCAACCACTCATTAAATTGATTGGCAAAAGTAATAAAAAGCTATGGGTTGTACCTTAATTCCTTAGGAAGTGCGTTTTCAGCCCATACAAAGTAAAATTTAGAGTACTCTTTTTGAAACCCTTTCCGCAAATTACTTCATGGCCAGCAATTCTCTGGCATTTTCCAATGCCGATTCGCTTGGCGGATTTTGGCTCAGCATGGTAGCAATAGCGCGTACCCTTTCGTTGGCGTCCAATAGCCGCACATTGGTAACCGTACGTTCTGTAGTTTCTTTTTTGTACACAAAGTAATGGCGATCGGCTTTTGAGGCGACCTGTGGAGAGTGGGTGATGGTGACAACTTGGTGCTCGTTCGATAATTTCCGGAGGATGGTTCCCATTTTTAGCGCCACATCACCCGAAATACCGCTGTCGATTTCATCAAAGATTAAGGTGGGTAAAGGAATGGCGCTTGCTACCAAAGACTTGGTTACTAAAGCCAATCGCGATAATTCCCCTCCCGAGGCTACATCTTTGATGGTTTGTAAACGCCCGCCTTTATTGGCAGAAAAAAGGAAATTAATTTCGTTATTCCCGGTTGGATCCAATTCTGGCAAGGTGCGGCATTGGATCTGAATCTGGGCATTCGGCATGGCCAACTGCCCCAACATTTCCACAATTTTTTCTTCAAAAACCGGAATTACTGCTCGCCGGCGCTCACCCAAATCTTGAGCCATTTGATGCAGCGCTTTTTCTTGCTCCGCAATTTCGGTTTCCAAGCGCAGTATTTCGTTGCTTAAATCCCCGTAGCCATTCAAAGTTTTTTCCAGCTGAGCCTGAACGGCCAGCAACTCTTTTACGGTTGCAACGGTATGTTTTTTTTGCAAACGGTAGATCAGGTCTACCCGCAATTGGACTTCACTGATTCTTTCTGGATCAAATTCCGTTTGATCGGCCACTTTTTCAAAATCATTTCCCAATTCGCGAATCTCCAAAAGGATACTGGAAAAACGTTCATAAAATCCTGCGATACCAGCATCATACTTACTCACTTGGCTGAGCGCTGCATTCAAATCATGCAGCTGACTAGCTACAGAATGCTCGCTTTCGATTAGCAACTGAAAACCGCCGCCCAGTACCCGTTTGATGTCCTCCGCATGGGTAAGACGCGAAAGTTCCTCTTCCAATTTTTCTTGTTCGCCTTCACTAAAATTGGCTTTGCTCAATTCCTCCAATTGAAATTGAATAAAGTCCACTTCTTTAGCAGACTGCTCGTTGCGCTGAATGAGCGTACTCAATTGGCGGCGATTGGCTTGATAACTTTTAAATATTTGCTGATAGGCTGATAACTGGCTTTTATTTCCAGCTAGGGCGTCAATCATTTTAAGTTGAAAGGATAAACTGTGGATATCCAGCGTGTAAAATTGCTGGTGTAAGTCAACCAATTCTTGGCACAGCTCCTGCATCAATTTGAGGTTGACGGGCGTATCATTGATAAAAGCCCGGGA
>JBBRGN010000302.1:0-5550 GCA_038240665.1 Chitinophagales bacterium
AAAACGAGTGCAGCCAAGGATGTAGCCTCCAAGACCAATGAGCAAAAAAAAGATACCATCCCTCAACCCAAAAAAGCCCCCAACCGCAAAGAAGGAGAAGGGCCTTATGAACAATTGATCATCCGCGGCGTGACGTTGATCAATGGCAATGGTGCGCCTCCGATCGGCCCTATGGATATCGTAGTGGAAAAAAATGTGATCACGGAGATCAAAAATGTAGGTTACCCCGGGGTGATCATTGACGAAAAAAGAAGACCAAAACTCAAGCCTGGTGGGAAAGAAATGGATTGTACCGGCATGTACATGCTCCCGGGATTCATTGATTTGCACGGCCATATTGGCGGCCCTGAGCAAGGTGCTGATGCAGAATATGTATTTAAATTGTGGATGGGTCATGGTGTCACCACGGTGCTAGATCCGGGTTCGGGTAATGGATTGGATTGGGTCTTGGATCAAAAAAGAAGGAGCGCCAAAAATGAGATCACTGCACCCCGACTTATTGCCCATACCTATTTTGGAATGGGTCGGGATCCGGAAGTCAGCACGCCAGAAGAAGCCCGAGAATGGGTACGTAACAACGCCAAACAAGGAGCAGATGGGATCAAATTTAGCGGTGCTCCGCCCGAAATCATGATCGCGGCATTGGATGAAAACAAAAAAATGGGTCTGCGCTCTAATTGTCATCATGCACAAATGGACGTAGCCCGTTGGAATGTTTTGCACTCGGCTCGTGCTGGCTTGACATCGATGGAGCATTGGTACGGGCTTCCAGAAGCTTTGTTTGACGACCGCACTGTACAACAATATCCGCTCAACTACAACTATGCCAATGAGCAAGATCGTTTTTCCAAAGCAGGCGAACTTTGGAAACAAGCCGCCGCGCCCTACTCCCCACATTGGAACAAAGTGATGGATGAATTGCTGGCGTTGGATTTCACCATCGATCCTACTTTCAATATTTACGATGCCAATCGCGATCTGCAACGCGCCCGGCGCGCGGAATGGCATGAAGAATATACACTGCCTTCACTCTGGCGGTATTACCAGCCCAGCCGTATATCGCATGGCTCTTACTGGCACAATTGGGGAACTGAGCAAGAAATAGCCTGGAAAGAAAACTTCCGTCTCTGGATGATCTTCATCAATGAATACAAAAACCGCGGAGGCAGGGTAACCACAGGCTCCGACTCGGGTTTTATTTTTCAACTCTATGGTTTTGCTTACATCCGCGAGTTAGAAATGCTGCGCGAAGCGGGTTTCCACCCCTTGGAAGTCATCAAAAGTGCTACACTCAATGGCGCTCAAGCCATTGGTATGGATGATAAAATTGGTACCGTACAGGTCGGCAAATTGGCGGATATGATAATCCTTGAAGAAAATCCTTTGGAGAATCTACAAACGCTTTATGGCACGGGTGCCATCAAACTCATGCCCGACAACAGTGTAAAACGGGTGGGAGGTGTAAAATATACCATCAAAGACGGGATCGTTTTTGATGCCAAAAAACTCTTAGCGGATGTCCGTCAAATGGTGAACGAAGCCAAGACTAAAGAGAAGTTTAAGCTTTTGCAACCCGGGATAAAGTGAATCATTCAACAATAAACGATCAATTTTAGTATGAAAAAACATAGTTTAGTCGCTTTGATTTTGAGTCTGCTTTGCGCCAACCTCCTGGTGGCGCAAGTGAAAAAATCACCGGATCGTAAAGAAGGTGACGGGCCTTATCCGCAATTGATTATCCGCGGGGTCACCTTGATCAACGGCAATGGTGCACCTCCGATTGGTCCGGTCGATATCGTGGTAGAGCAAAATGTAATCAAGGAAGTAAAAACCGTCGGTTATCCAGGAGTTCCCATTGAAGAAAAAAGCCGCCCTAAACTCAAGGCTGGCGGTAAAGAACTCAACTGTACTGGCATGTATTTAATGCCTGGATTTATTGACATGCATGGTCACATCGGTGGTCAGGCGCAAGGTGCAGATGCCGAGTACGTTTTCAAACTTTGGATGGGGCATGGCGTCACCACCGTGCGTGACCCTGGCTCGGGAAATGGTTTGGATTGGGTACTTGAACACAAAAAACGCAGTGAAAAAAATGAAATTACTGCGCCGCGAATTGTGGCATTTTCCACCTTTGGCCAGGGTCGCGAAGAGCCCATCAGCACAGCCGATCAGGCCCGCGAGTGGGTACGCGAGAACGCCAAAAAAGGATCAGATGGCATCAAGTTCTTTGGTGCTTCGCCAGAGATCATGACCGCGGCATTGGATGAAAACAAAAAATTGGGGTTGCGTTCGGCCTGCCACCATGCGCAGATGGATGTAGCGCGGTGGAATGTGCTCAACTCTGCCCGAGCTGGATTGACATCGATGGAACACTGGTACGGCCTCCCGGAAGCTTTGTTTACTGATCGTACCGTACAGAACTATCCTTTGGATTACAATTATGCGAATGAGCAAGATCGCTTTACTCAAGCAGGTAAACTCTGGCAACAAGCGGCAGCACCCTATTCTGAGCACTGGCAAAAGGTAATGGGAGAATTGTTGGCTTTAGATTTTACTTTGGATCCCACTTTTAACATTTACGATGCCAACCGCGATTTGCAAAGAGCGCGCCGCGCGGAATGGCATGAAGAATATACCTTACCATCACTCTGGCGTTTTTACCAACCCAGCCGCATATCGCATGGCTCTTACTGGCACAATTGGGGAACCGAACAAGAAGTAAGTTGGAAAGAAAACTACCGTTTGTGGATGACCTTTGTGAATGAATACAAAAACCGTGGAGGGCGTGTCACCACCGGATCGGATTCGGGTTTTATTTACCAGTTGTACGGGTTTGCTTATATCCGCGAGCTAGAAATGTTGCGTGAAGCTGGTTTTCACCCCTTGGAAGTGATCAAAAGTGCCACGCTTAACGGTGCTGAAGCGCTGGGCTTATCGAGCAAAATTGGAACGGTACAAGTGGGCAAACTAGCCGATATGGTGATTGTAGAGGAAAATCCTTTGGAAAACATCCAGACCCTTTACGGTACTGGCGCCATCAAACTCATGCCCGATAACAGCGTAAAACGTGTAGGTGGCGTGAAATACACCATCAAAGACGGCGTTATTTTTGATGCCAAAAAATTGTTGGCTGATGTTCGCCAAATGGTGCTTGATTCAAAGAAGAAAGACGATTTCAGCATTCAGCAGCCAGGGATGGAGAAAAAGTAAACGAATCTATTCCCAAGAAAAAGGCTTGGTACCGAATCTCGGATCAAGCCTTTTTCTATACAATCAACTACCAAGTATAATCCAATTGCTTATTTCCAAATTCCTTTTAGTGCCCACATTTGTCCTTTGACCAGTTCAATACTGCCGCCTTCCGCATAAAGAGCTATACTGGAAAACGGTTGAGCAGGGAAAAACAGATCGGTGAGTACAACCTTACCTTCGTCAGCAAAAAGCTCCACGGAGGAGACGTCAAAAAAGAGGTGCATTTTCACCAAGCGACCCTGGCTTTCCCGGGGCGCTACGTGTATTTTTTTGGCAAATTCAGCAGAGAAATCGGCATTACCTGCTTGTTGGCGGTCGCTGAAAAACTGATTCTTCACAGCGTCAAAACCAATCCGGTATTTTTCACCTTGGCCATTGCGCAATTCCAGTCCCCAGTTTACTTTGGAATCTACGGGCAACTTGACTTCCAATTCTACTTCCAACTGAGTAGGCACTAACCCGCTGGTTTTGCTCAGATCAAGCGAAGAAGAAATGGTTTGTGTAGGTATGGAATAGCTGCGTTCCCGCAATTTTTTCATATTGGCTACTGGCTGCGTATTCACCCTTAAACCAAGGGGAGTGGTTTGCAAACTCAATTCCCGAGCCAGCGTATTTGCACTCCGCCAAGGTGTAGTGGGTACCTTGGTAGCATACTCCCAGTTGCTCATCCAACCCAAAAATATTCGACGACCATCCGGCGCATTGGACCAAGTTACCCCAGCGTAGTTGTCGCGACCATATTCTAGCCACAATACTTTATCCGCTGGGTTGTCATTGCTGAATTGTTTTCCATCAAAATTGCCGACAAAGTATTGCGTCCCTGAACCGCCGTTGGGTGATCCAGCGTTCAAGCTTACCAACAATACCCATTTTTCTTCTTTGCTGCCCGGAACTTGAAGGGGAAACATATCTGGACATTCCCAAACGCCGCTGTGACTGCCTTGATCAGCGCCAAAACTGCTGAGGAGTTTCCAGTCTTTTAAATTGGGAGAAGCGTAAAACTGCACTTGGGTTTGAGCCGCCAAAACGACGACCCATTGCTTGGATTTTTCATGCCAAAAAACTTTGGTATCCCGAAAATCGCGGATCCCTGGGTTGGGAATAACTGGATTTCCGGTATATTTTGTCCAAGTCCGACCCCGATCGTTACTGTAAGCCAAGGATTGATTTTCAACATCGATGCTCCCTTTTTTCTCCTTTTCCATGCTATGATGGGTAAACATGGCCAACATCGGTGCTTGACCATTTTTTCCAAAGCCACTGGTGTTTTTCCAGTCAACCACCGCACTACCAGAAAAAATCAAACCCAGAGAATCAGGGTAAAGCGCAATGGGAAGGTTTTTCCAGTACACTAGATCTTTGCTTACCGCATGCCCCCAGTGCATAGGGCCCCAAATGATGTCGTTTGGATAATACTGGTAAAAAAGGTGGTACTCCCCTTCATAATACACCATGCCATTGGGATCATTCATCCAATGGGCGGGAGGAGAAAAATGAAACTGCAGGCGCTGTTTTTCGTGATAAGCATTTTGCTGTGCTTGGAGCTGAATAACAACTCCAAGCAACAGGCAAAATAAGGTAACTACTAATCTAACGTTTTTGTACATTATCTAGAAAAAAAATTTGTGTCTAATCATTTGATTTTAAACCTACAAACACCTCTAGCGCTTGCAGCGAAATTACTGGCGTCCCTCCTTTAAAGGTGGCGGTCAAAGCCCCCATTCCACAACCCAAAGCAAGGTTTTCTTGAGGAGATAATCCACTCAGCGTGCCGTGAAGAAAACCAGCCAAAAAAGCATCTCCACTGCCAATGGTATCTGCAACTTCCACCTTGAAACCAGGATGTTCAAAAAATTCCTGTCCGTTGAAATAGATTGCTCCCTTGTCGCCTCGGGTTTGCACGATTCCTTGCAGCGAAAAACGCTTTAAAACGCTTTCCATTTGATCCCGATCATTGCTGCCTTTGATGCCATACCACTCGCTCATGAGCGCCAATTCCGCATCGTTGAGTTTGATGATCTGCGCTTGCGCGCCCAATTCTTCAATCAATTCTGGACTGTAATAAGGCGTTCTCAAATTGACATCAAAAACGCCCAACTTAGCTTTCGCTAACAACTGGGATAAGGTCTCTTTGGAAACATTGGTACGACAAGACAAACTTCCATACACCAACATGTCCACATCCTTGGCCACTTGCTGAACTGCGGGGTTCAAAGCAATAAAGTCCCAAGCAGAAGGATGTACAATATCGTAACTGGGTTGTCCGGCAGTAGTAAGACTTACGTTCACCACACCAGT
>JBBRGN010000303.1:0-5499 GCA_038240665.1 Chitinophagales bacterium
CTTGGCGCTGCTCACTTCGGCCACTACGGCGGCGGTAAAGGCAGCTTCCGCTAAAACGGCTACCGCAACCGCCGCTTTTTTAGACGCAGCCTCTTTGCGCGATTCCTCAATTTCCATGCCCAGCATTTGTTTTTCTGGATCGATGGCAAAAAAACGATTGCCGTTTGGGCTGGTCAAATAAAATTGCTCGGGAGAAACCAAAACGTCTTTATGGCTTCGGTTCTCAACTTCAACATTAAAAACCAGGTATTCTTTGGTCGCACCAATAAATGATGCCCGTCCAAGCATGCTATCTGCGGTAGTTTCTAAAATGGCTTGACCATATTCCCAACGGACTTGATCAGAAGTGGGTTCTACGCGAATTACCGCACGCGGGGTAAAACAGGAGCTCAGACTCAGCAAAAGAACCAATGCCAACAGGGAAAGTATTTGTGTTTTCATCATCATGATTTTTCATGTAATGTCAAAGATAAGGGCATTGGAAGGTGAATGACAAGTGGGGAGCCATTAATGGAATGTTAAGGTGGAAAATAAAAGGTAGGAATCAGTGCTAGTTCTGCTCTAGCTATTGATTCCTATACTTTTTTTGAAAAAAATTAGTCAATCAACGGCGTATCTAATTTGGCCAATGAAGCTTCAATTTCTGCGGTAGTAACTTCGTGTTTTTCCAATTTGCCTTGGAAGTAATCATCGTAAGATTGCAAGTCAAAATGACCATGACCGCAAAGGTTGAACAGGATGGTCTTGGAAACACCTTCTTCCTTAGCGCGGTTGGCTTCGTTGATTACCGTAGCGATGGCGTGGTTGGCTTCTGGTGCTGGAATGATGCCCTCCGTTTTGGCAAACAAAACGCCAGCCTCGAAACATTCCAATTGGTCCAATGAAACAGCTTCAATCAAGTTGTCTTTTAACAGTTGACTTACAACTACACCCGCTCCGTGGTACCGCAAACCACCCGCATGGATCGGCGCAGGTATAAAATTGTGACCCAAAGTATACATCGGCAACAATGGCGTCATGCCAATAGTGTCGCCAAAATCATAACGGAAAACTCCGCGGGTCAACTTTGGACAAGAAGCGGGTTCGCTGGCGATACAGCGGATTTTTTTGCCCTCCTCAAAATTCATTCGTAGGAAAGGAAAAGCAATACCGGCAAAGTTAGATCCGCCGCCAAATGGAGCAACCACGATATCGGGCATATCGCCCGCTTTTTCCATTTGTTTGATCGCTTCCTGGCCAATGATGGTTTGGTGCATCAACACGTGATTGAGCACGCTACCCAAAGCATATTTAGTGTTCTCATCAGAAGCGGCACGTTCTACAGCTTCGGAGATGGCTATGCCCAAGCTGCCAGGCGAATTGGGGTCTTCAGCCAGAATTTGTCGACCTGCATTGGTCAAATTGCTTGGAGAAGCGAATACTTTGGCACCCCAGGTGTTCATCATCATTTTGCGGTAGGGCTTCTGGTTGAAGCTGTGCTTGACCATGTACACTTCGCATTCAATTCCAAAATGCTGACAAGCAAAAGACAAAGCGCTACCCCATTGTCCGGCGCCAGTTTCCGTGGTGATGCGTTTTACGCCCTCTTGTTTGTTGTAATAGGCTTGCGGAACGGCGGTATTGGGTTTGTGGGAGCCGGCAGGACTTACGCCTTCGTATTTGTAATAGATTTTGGCTGGAGTACCTAAGGCTTTTTCCAAACCATAAGCGCGATAAAGTGGAGTGGGTCTCCAAATGGTGTAGATGTCGCGTACTGCATCGGGAATCTGCACCCATTTATCAGCAGTAACCTCTTGTTTGATCAGTTCCATGGGAAAAAGCGGTGCCAAAGCTTCCGGGCCGATGGGTTCTCTGGTGCCCGGATGTAAAGGCGGCAGCGGCTTATTGGGCATGTCCGCAACGATGTTGTACCAGTGTTCCGGAATCTCTTGTTCCGTAAGAACGAACTTTCTTTGTTTTGACATAATGGCTTATTTGTTATGTAAAAAAGGATCTTGTGGATGCCAATCATGCTGCTTGTACCCCACGCCCACTAAGCTAGTGAAATTTCGGGTATAGGAAAAAAAATCAGTTTCAATTTGGTTTTTTTGTCATTTTTAGCTAAAAAAGAAAGCAAAAGGAGGTTTTTGGAGAGAATGAAAAAAATATGCTTACTTTTTAGACGATTCAATTCACCTATAAAATTACGCTTATGCGCTTCAAATTAATGTTTGCCACACTACAATTCATATTGGTGTTATTGACTCATGTTGCCTTTGCCCAAACCGATCCGGATGAAATCCAGGTACGAAATGCTTTGGCTCAACAACAGGCTGCTTGGAACCGTGGCGATATTGATGCTTTTATGCAAGCTTACTGGAAATCCGATCAGCTCCAATTCATCAACGGCAACGGGGTAACGATGGGTTGGCAAAAAACGCTCGATAACTATAAAAAACGTTATCCCAACCTGGATGCTATGGGGCAGTTGACATTTGGGGTGGTAAGTATCGAAAAAATCAGCAAAAAAGTCATCTTTTTGGTGGGAACCTGGAATTTAAAACGCAAATCGGATGCTCCCGGCGGATATTTTAATTTAATTTGGAAAAAAATCGACGGCCACTGGGTCATTGTCACCGATCATACCAGTAGCAGAAGTTAATCCAAATCCATGCAAGCACTTACTTTTCACGGTAAAGAAAACATTCATTACGAATCAGTAGCTGATCCTACTATTGTTGAAAACACCGACGCTATCATCAAAGTGCAGGGCTGCGCCATCTGTGGATCGGATTTGCATGTGTACCATGAGCATGAAAAAGGCTGTGATCATGGCGCGGTGATGGGGCATGAATTTGTAGGCGAGATTGTAGAAGTAGGCAAAAATACGACCCAATTCAGTCCTGGCGATTTGGTCATGAGTCCTTTTACTACCTCTTGCGGACAATGCTTTTACTGTTTGATGGGATTAACTTGTCGGTGCACGAAAGGACAACTTTTTGGGTGGCGCGAACAGCAACAAGGTTTGCATGGCGGCCAAGCGGAGTATGTACGTGTACCTCTGGCTGATCAAACGCTGGTTAAAATTCCCTCTGGTATGGATCTTGAAGTAGCCTTGCTGCTGGGCGATATCCTTTCCACGGGCTATTTTTGCGCACATCAAGCAATGATCAAACCCGATCAAGTTCAAGTGGTAGTCGGTTGCGGGCCAGTAGGGTTAATGGCCATTTGGTCGGCACGCAAACTGGGCGCTCAGCAATTGTATGCCGTTGATATGGCACCCGAGCGGTTGGCAAAAGCCAAAGCCTGGGGTGCTATACCCATTGATTCCAGCACAACCGATCCCCTGGAAGTAATTCGGGCTGCAACCCAAGGACGTGGTGCCGATTCAGTCCTGGAAGCGGTGGGTAATCACAGCGCCAATCGTTTGGCCATCAATTTGCTACGCCCAGGCGGTACGCTTTCTGCAGTAGGAGTCTGTACCGATACGCATATGGCGTTTTCTCCAGTAGAAGCCTACAACAAAAATTTGACGTATAAAGTAGGGCGCTGTCCAGCGCGGTATTATATGGATCGCTTGGTGGATATGGCGCAGGAAGATGCTGCACAATTGACAACCGTTTTTTCGCATCGTTTGCCTTTATCGGCGGGTCGAGAGGCTTATCGTATTTTTGCTGAAAAAAAGGAAGGCTGTACCAAGGTGTTGTTGAAACCTGGGAGTTAGGGGTCTAATTTTTTTAATTGGGTCTGTTAGGAAAAACTGCTACTGGGAAAAAACCTGATTCCAAAAAGCTAGGCTTTTCCTACTTTTCACCATTCTGTTTATCTTCGCTGCCAAATCCGACGCTAGATGAAATTACAAGGTAAATTGACCCGCACCATTTGGATAGAATCCAATGAACCAGGTACGGTATACACCTTTGATCAACGTTTTTTTCCATTCCAAATCGTTACTGAGCCCCTGCGCTCAGTAGAAGATGCGGCTTTGGCCATTGAAGAAATGCACGTTCGCGGTGCGCCTTTGATTGGTGCTACGGCAGCTTATGGCTTGTATTTGGCGACACTTGTGGCTCCGGTAGGCGCGGAAGGCGCAGCCTTTTTGGCAGCAGCAGCAGCCCGACTGCGCAAAACCCGTCCTACGGCGATCGATCTTTTTCACTGTATCCAGCAGATGATGGAAGCGCTCAAGGAGGCTGATACCCGTGAATCCCGCATCGCTACGGCCCTGATGACGGCAACCACGATTGCCGATGAAAGCGTGGAGCAGTGCCGGATGATTGGCGTACACGGATTGCCGATCATTGAAGCCATCAGCGAACGCAAAAAAGGAGCAACCGTAAATGTGCTTACCCATTGCAACGCCGGTTGGCTGGCTTGCATCGATCATGGTACGGCCACGGCTCCTATTTATACGGCATTTGATAAAGGAATCGACATTCATGTTTGGGTAGATGAAACCCGTCCGCGCAACCAAGGTGGCAAAATCACCGCATTTGAACTGCTTGAGCACGGCGTACCGCATACCATCATCACCGATAATGCTGGTGGGCATTTGATGCAACACGGGATGGTGGACATGGTCATCGTAGGAACCGATCGCACCACCCGACAGGGAGATGTAGCCAATAAAATCGGAACCTACCTCAAAGCTTTGGCTGCTCATGACAACCAAGTCCCTTTTTATGTAGCGCTGCCCTCTAGTTCACTCGATCTCACGGTGCGCGATGGCTTGAAAGAGATTCCGATCGAACAACGCGGGGAGGAGGAAGTCAAATACGTTTGGGGTTGGAAAGATGGGGAAATTCACAAAGTACTGACTACTCCGGGCAACAGTCCTGCGGGGAATTATGGCTTTGACGTCACTCCAGCGCGATTGGTTACGGGGTTGATTACCGAGCGGGGCATCTGTGAAGCCTCCGAAACCGGCATTTTAGGACTTTTTCCAGAAACACTCCATGTTAGAGGAAGGTTACATCAAGTTTCGGGCAGTATGGACGGCTCAACCCGCTTTTCCGGATGAAACCATAGTTCAACTCAACCATTGGCGCAACCGGCTGTATCAAATGGGCTTGTTGGGGGTTTATTCAAATGGGATTGGATTTGGCAACATCAGTCAACGTTGGGAGGAGCAGGGGCAATTTTTGATCAGCGGTTCGGGAACGGGTCGTTTTGAACAACTGACTACCGAGCATTTTACGCGGGTAACCCAAGTGGACTTACCCAGCAATACCCTGCATTGTGAAGGACCGATCATTGCTTCTTCAGAGTCAATGAGTCATGCCGTTTTTTACCAAGAATGCCCCGAGGTCAAAGGGGTAATCCATGTACACAATCAACAACTTTGGGAAAAACTATTGCACCGCGTCCCTACAACCGACGCCAGCGCTACCTACGGCTCGCCGGAAATGGCTTATTCAATCATTGATTTGTTGAAAAACAGTGATTTGCGGGAACAAAAAATATTGGTGATGGAAGGTCATGTCGAAGGCATTTTTGCATTTGGCGAGGATCTGGAACAAG
>JBBRGN010000304.1:0-5494 GCA_038240665.1 Chitinophagales bacterium
AGTTATTTCGTTGATGCGCAGGTTATTGCGAGGGCCGGGGTTGACTTGGTTGGGATACAAGTAATTTGGAACTGGCAGTTTTACATCCTGCAAAGGAACCACCAAGCGGTAAGCCAAACTATCGCCATCCGAATCATAGGCATTGGGGTTGTGGATAAAAGTTTGACCTACGCAGCCAATATCTATGGGTGGCTGAAGCAGTATCGGCGTATTGTTGCACCCTTGAAACTGTGGATTGGGGAAGGTAAAACTGGTTTGGATGTAAAACTTTACTTGCTCCGAGTTGGGGAAGTTTACATTTAAAATACCGCCGTTCCGGTTGGGGTCGCTCATGGAAAGTACATAGGTTCCCCGGGCTGGATAAGTATGAATAGCTACATAAATGTTTTTTCGGGTATCATTTTCAAGAAGCTCCCCTTTTGCTTGTCCAGCGCGATCCAGCGGTCCGTTTACTCGGGCTACCCGCTGACGTTTGCCGTCGCCCCAAAGCAGTTCCAGCGTATCGCGGTCTACTTGCGCGCTACTGGCTTTGGTGTAGGTAACGATGGTAGCACGTACAGTAAGGCTGACCACACAGTTGCCCACCTGCTCAACGGTGATTTCACCGGCACGGTTGTGGGTGGCCCATGCTGGAGCAGCAAATCCGCAGAATGCCACAGCAAAAAGAACCAATGATTTGAGCGAAAAAAGACAAGGGTTGAACTTCATACTCCGGTAGATTTAAGCAGCGCGCCCAAATTTAACAATTCTTTGCTAAAAAAGGATTGCAAGCAATTGTACAAAGTAACTAGATTTTTAGGAATGAGTCGATAATAAGTTGCCAATTTGGTGAAGCTATTTTGCCGCCAGACAACTATCTTTTGAGGCGAATAGCCGAGCTATTTAACGAAAAAGATAGGCAGTATGGCGGCAAAATAGCCCTCAAAAGTGGTAATTTATTGTTGAATCATTTCTTAGTTGCAATCTGCGGTCTCAATAAAGTATCTTTTGTTGCTTAATAGCAATTGGCCACTTGTTTTAGGTACAATGCTGTATTCTTGAGTACTTCCATTATCAGATAACAGCAGTAAAAAAGCTTGATTGCTTCTGCTAATGATTTTCCAAGTTCCTTGATTGCCGTTTTGACCGGCAGCTGAAAAATTGCTATAAGCATCATTGCTGATGTAGGAATCGTCGCCAGAACGTTCGTATCGACCTGTGCTGCACAATAAGATCACCTTTTTTTCGGAATATCCTGATCCAGTGTACAAATAAGTGAGCCTTTTTCCAGCGAGCTGTTGCCGCCATTGTTGTGCTTCCGCCGATACTTGAGGCTTGATGAATTGGACGCTGTTGGCAATGGATTTTAAAGAAGTGATTTGATCAGTGGTCACATCATTGGGGGTGCCTGCGCCTGCTATGCTTGTACCGCCGCCATAAGGTGATAGCAAAACAAAGAGTACAATAGACACCGACTGACCTTGAGCCGTTCCCTTCATATTGATCATCAACCCCTTGTTTCCATAGGATTGTACGGTGGTCTTTAGGAAAGTATTGGATGCAGCGTCTGAAACATCAGTTGCGGTTGCCCGGATTTGATCGAGGTTGTTGTAATTGTGGGGAGAAACGCCTATTTGGATCTTGCTTCCAGCCGAGCTTAGGGTATAATTTCCTTGATTGGCAGTGTATTGAAAACCGGCGGGTAACTGAAAACTATAGCCTGCATTGGCATCGCTGACGCGTTGTCCAGTTGCTGTTGGAGCTTGAGTGGAACCACCGATCGTTTGCGAACCAGCATTTACGGAACTGCGTTGATTGGTAGGCGGGACAACGGCGGGGTTGTTGGCTTTTTTTTCAATAGTAATGGTAACGCCATCGGCAGTAAAATAATAAACATCCAAGAGTTTTGAAAGGATAAAACTGGCTATATTGTTCTGGAAGTAATAGTTACCCGTCATAGTACCCAATAGGTTGCTTCCTGAAAACGGGTATTTTACCCCCTGAAAGACCAAGTTTCCTTCGTAGTAATCTCCTTTAGCCCCAACTGATATGCTGAGTTGGGCTTCTTTGTTTTCAAATTGACCAATGTATTGATCCTCGCCAGTTTGTCCAAAAAGCGAGCATTGGAAAAAGGTAAGAAACAGCAAGAAAAAAGCTCCGAGAAAGCCGTTTTTTAAATTAGACATAGATGCAGTTTTAGGATGTGGGATGTGAAAGTTCTCCCACAAACGCATTACGATCTCTTTTTTATTGTTTCGAAGGGCAAGCAATTGAGTGCCTTAGAATTGTTTCAGTTCAATCCTTAATACGACAAAGGCCACTCGTAAACCGAATGGCCTTTGTCTAATTCAACAAAATCGGAATCTTTACAACTTGGTAGCTTCAATGACTTGGCCTTGAACTGCTATTTGCAGCTTGACAATCTTTTTGCTGTCATCGCGAAGAAATGTTACTATACCATCCATGCCCATGATCATGAATACGTCAGCATCTTTGGCAGGAGCCAATTCAGCTTTTCCTTGTCCTTCAAGCTCACCCATGATTTTTCCATTTTCCAAGGTAACAAATACATTGCCCATACCGCCAGTATCGTATTTGCCCAAGTAAACCTTGGCAGCAACGGTGTCTAATGCTGCTGGAGCTGGCGCAGACTGTGCCGCTGCGTTGCCAATAAAAAAGAACAGGCTCAAAAAAAGCGTGCAGAATAATGTCTTCATAATGTGTGCAGTGTTGGTAAGAGAGTTTGATTTCACTGCAAAATAAAGCTTTTTGGTATGATCTTAGAACTTTGGTTGGAAAATTATTGCTGGGTATTTTGATTTCATTACAAAAGCGGCGGCTTTCTACTTCTTCGCCCCCAGCAAAGTCAAACAAGCGATCAAGCTATCCTGCCAATGCGGAATCTCCAGTCCAAAAGTAGTTTTAAATTTAGCCTTGTTGAGCAAACTGTAATGCGGACGACTGGCCGGGGTAGGGTAGTCTTTGCTCTCAATTGGTAATACCCGGCAAGCAATCCCACTCCATGCAAAAATAGCGCGCGCAAAATCATACCAACTGGTGACGCCCTCATTGCTGTAATTGTAAATACCAGAATTCGATTTGGCTTTTCCACTATGAATCAGTTCCACAATGACCTGCGCCAAATCAGCGGCGTAGGTCGGCGCGCCCACTTGGTCATACACTATCCTTAATTCCGGGCGTTCGGTGCCCAGTTTGAGCATGGTTTTGACAAAATTGTGGCCAAAACTGGAATACACCCAAGAAGTACGCAACACCAAAGTATTGGGATTGTGGCGTATTGCCAGCTCATCACCTTCCAGTTTGGATTGAGCGTAAATGCCTTGGGGCGTGGTTGGATCTTCTTCCTGCAGTGGGCGATTGAGGGTATTGTGGTACACATAATCGGAAGATATGTGAATCAATGTGGCTTGATGGGCGGCACAGGCTTGTGCTAAATGAGCGGCACCCCTTGCATTGATCGCAAAGGACAACTCTTGTTCTTGTTCTGCTTTGTCAACTGCGGTGTAAGCAGCGCAATTGATGCAGTAAGCAAAGTTTTTTTCGGCAAAAAAAGCCAACACGTCATCCAAGTTAGTGATGTCGAGTTCGGCGCGATCGCTGTAGGTATACTGGAGGTGGGGATGGAGCGCGGCTAAAACACGTAGTTCATTGCCCAATTGGCCATTGGCTCCGGTAACTAGGATATTGATCATGAGGTATGTTTTTTGGAATGCTTGGCAACGTAAAAATTAGCTGGTATTTGAGGGTTTTTACCCCTCAAATACCAGATCGAAGCCTTAAACTCCGATTTGCTCCATCATGGGCAACACTTGATCTTTATCCGACAAAATCGCTTCGCTTGGAGCAATTTCCCAGTCAATATTCAGCGCAGGATCGTTGAAGTAAACGCCCCCTTCATGCGCTTTGGAGTAAAAATTATCGCACTTATAAAAAAACTCGGCCGTAGGACTGAGCACCACGTATCCATGCGCAAACCCGCGTGGAACGTACAATTGTCTTTTGTTGGCAGCGCTCAGGCGTACACCATGCCATTTGCCGTAAGTAGGTGAATCTGGTCGTAAATCCAGGGCTACATCCAGCACCTCGCCTTCCAATACGCGCACCAATTTTGCTTGCGCAAACTCCCCTTTTTGAAAGTGCAGCCCCCTTAACACGCCATAAGTGGAACGCGCCTGGTTGTCCTGCACAAAATGATTGGTAATGCCAGCATCAGCAAAGGTATTGGCATTGAACGCTTCAAAAAAGTAACCGCGCTCGTCTTCCCATACTTTGGGTTCAAAAAGCAGTAGGTCGGGAATGGGTGTTTGAACAAATGGCATGAGTCTTATTTTTGCCTAAAAAATATGGATATCGGTACACCGGTAAATTTAAAGTTTTTACGCAACTGATTTTCCAGGAAGTTCTTGTAATTGTCCTTCACGTGGTGCGGGTGGTTGCAAAAAAAGGCAAACGCGGGATAAGCCAAAGGCAATTGCGTGATGTACTTGATTTTGATGAAACGACCCCGGTGTGATGGTGGCGGCGTTTTTTCAATCAGTTCAAGCAGGGTTTCATTCAATTGCGAAGTTTTAATCTTGCGGATCCGGTTTTCATGAACTTCAAGCGCGGATTCAATGGCCTTAAAAATCCGGGTTTTTTCAGTCACTGAAGTAAAAATGATGGGAACATCGGTAAACGGAGCAATTTTTCCATGCATCTCTTGTTCGAAGTCCCGCGCCGTATTTGTTTCCTTCGGCACCAAGTCCCACTTGTTTACGAGTAAAACGATGCCTTTGTTGCGTTTTTGTGCCAAACGAAAAATACTTACATCCTGGGCTTCCATCCCCGTCTGGGCATCAATCATGATGATACAAATATCGCATTCGTCAATGGCGCGAATGGCACGCATCACCGAGTAAAATTCAAGGTTTTCGTGCACCTTGGCTTTCTTGCGAATTCCGGCAGTATCCACGAGGATGAATTCCTTACCAAACTTGGTGTAGGTCGTGTGGATGGCATCGCGGGTAGTTCCGGCTACATCAGTCACGATGTTGCGCTCTTCGCCCAACAAAGCATTGGTCAAGGAAGACTTACCGACATTGGGTTGACCGACGATGGCGAATTTTGGCAATTCGCTCGGGATGGCTTCTTCTTCTTGTAAGTTTTCAGCCACAGCATCCAGGATTTCGCCCGTGCCGCTGCCCGTAAGCGAAGAAAGGAAAAAAGTATGCTCAAAGCCAAGAGACCAAAATTCATTGGCTTCAAAAAGGCGCTGGCTGTTGTCTACTTTATTGACGACCAAAAAAACCGGTTTTTTCGAACGCCGCAACAGGTCTGCTACTTCCTCATCTAAGTCGGTTATACCCGTGGTAACATCGACCATAAATACGATTACACTCGCTTCTTCAAGCGCAATTTTTACTTGCGACCGGATGGCCGCTTCGAAAACATCGTCAGAATTGAGAACAAACCCTCCGGTGTCCACCACCGTAAAAGTTTTCCCATTCCAATAACT
>JBBRGN010000305.1:0-5450 GCA_038240665.1 Chitinophagales bacterium
TATTGCTTTGGCGGTATTGATGCTTACCTGGTACATTACCGAAGCCATGCCATTAGCGGTAACGGCTTTATTACCGATGGTTTTACTGCCTTTGTTGGGGTTGGCAACCGATATGAAAAAGGTTTTTGCACCGTATGCTGATCCGGTGGTCTACCTGTTTATGGGAGGATTTGTAATTGCACTGGCCATGGAACGTTGGAATTTACACCGCCGGATTGCGCTTAATATTTTACGCATAACCGGGGTCAACGCCAATGGCATTGTTTTTGGTTTTTTTCTATCCTCGGCATTGATCAGCATGTGGATCAGCAATACGGCTACAACCATGATGATGTTGCCCATCGCCTTATCAGTAATCGGTCTATTCAAAACGGAAGAAGAAGAATTATCAGAAGGCTTACGCAAATTTGCATTATCCCTGATGTTGGGAGTATCCTATGCCTCCAGCATAGGCGGTGTAGGAACCATCATTGGTTCGCCACCGAATGTCGTTTTCGTTGGACAAATGAAAACGCTTTTCCACCGAGAAGTAAGTTTTTTAGGTTGGATGGCCATGGGCGTACCCTATGCCTTGTTGCTGCTGCTTATTGGTTATGCCATCATAGTTTACCTGGTTTTTCCCAATAAACTGGGCAAAATCCCCGGAGCACGGGAACGTATAGCCTCAGAATTGGCCAACCTCGGCCCTTTGTCAGCTGGTGAAAAATTGACCTTAAGCGTTTTTACCTTAGCGGCCTTGGGCTGGATGTTCAAAATTCCGATTGAAAAAATGATTCCCGGACTGAAATTGGACGAATCGGTAGTAGCCGTTGGGGCCGCCATTTTGCTGTTCATCACCCCGGTCAATTTTAAAGACTGGAAATTTGTACTGGAATGGAAACATACTGAAAAACTGCCTTGGGGGATCTTGCTGTTGTTTGGTGGCGGCTTAAGTTTAGCTGGCGTATTATCCGAAACCGGCATTATTGACATGATCGGCAAGCGTTTTGTGGGCGGCAATGGCGGTAGTTGGCTCTTTATCCTAGGTTTAGTGGCTATAACGGTTTTTTTAACTGAATTGCTCTCCAATGTGGCATTGGTTACCGTTTTTGTTCCCGTTATGGGAGCAGTTGCACTAGGGATGAACCTGGATCCTATTTTGCTGTGCTTACCGGTTACATTGGCGGCCAGTAGTGGATTTATGCTGCCGATGTCTACCCCGCCCAATGCCATTGTGTTTTCCAGTGGCTATGTCACCATCCAACAAATGATGCGTGCTGGGTTCTATTTAAATGTGGTTTCAATACTTTTAATGACCCTTTTTGCCAAACTTATAATCCCTTTCGTTTTTTAAACGTTTAATATATTATCTTAGAGCAGCAATCTATTCTAACATACCTACAGAAAACCAATCCAATTAGCAAGACGATTCAAGGAAGGGGTTTGATTTTCACTGAAAGTCAAAAGATCTTTCACCCGTATTGTTATATTAAAAAAAATTACCTTTGCGGCTTAATTGAGTTCAGAGTATGCGTAGCAGTATCAAGTTATTGTTGTTGAGTTTAGCGGTTTTAGTAGGTTGTTCAAAAAAAGAAGAACCACATACACCTGAAAAACGGGTAATCAAAGTTGCCAATCCTCATCTAGAGGCATTGCTGAAAAATTATGAGCAATATTTCAATGATTCGCTCCAAAAATCAGGAACTCCCGGCGCCGCTGTAGTGATTGTGAAAGACAGTCAAATCGTTTTAGAACGCGGTTTTGGGATAAAAATGGCCGGCTCGCGCGATTCTGTGGACGAGCAAACGGTGTTCCGCATCGGTTCTTTGTCAAAAGGATTTGCTTCGATATTGACGGGCATCCTGGTTCAGGATGGGCAATTACACTGGCGGGATCCAGTGGTTAAATTTCTTCCTGATTTTGAACTCAATTCCATTGAACAGACCAAGCGCATCAAGCTTTTTCATTTGCTTTCCCATACCACTGGATTACCATACCAAGCTTTTTCCAATCTCATTGAAGATGGCTATGATCTGCCCGAGATCATCAAAAAATTTAAAGAAGTAAAATTATTTGGTAAAGAAGGTGAGGTATTCAACTACCAAAACGCGGCCTACAGCGTCATCGAAGAGGTGATGTGGCAGGCTACTGGTAAGACTTATCAACAACTGCTGGTAGAGCGCATATTCCATCCATTAGGCATGAAAAATGCGTCCTTGAGTTACCGCGCCATGGTGCTTAAACGCAACAAATCTTTCCCCCATGATTTCAACGGCCATGCCTGGGTAAAAACCAACGTCACCGGCAAATACTACAACTCAGCTGCCGCTGGTGGCGTAAATGCTTGCGCCGACGACATGGGGAAATGGTTGACCCTTTTGCTTGGCAATCGTCCAGATATCCTCAAACAAACTACCCTAGATAGCATTTTTAGCCCCATAATCGCCACAAACAATGAAAACCACTACTTTGCAGCCTGGCCTGGACAAAAAGAAGCGTTTTATGCCCGTGGGTGGCGGGTTTTGCACAACAACACCGAGACCTACATTTGTCATGGCGGCTACGTCAATGGTTATCGGGCTGAAATAGCGCTCAATCCCGCAGAAGGCATCGGTATCTGTATACTATTTAATGCCGCAACTGGTTTTACCCATGAAGCTGTTCCTGCTTTTTTTACCCGCTATGAAAAATACCGATCAGCTATCCACAGTTGGTCTAGAAAGTATTATAGCTTAAATCAATAAGTAAACATGCTCATTGAAGACATCAAGGCTCTGGCTCAGCAGTTTTTACCCGAACTACAAGCCATGCGGCGCCACATTCACCAACATCCTGAATTGTCTTTTGAAGAGGTAGAAACGGCTCGTTTCATTACCGAACAACTGACTCAAATGGGCATCGCCTCTTATCCATTGGCAGAAACTGGCGTTGTGGGCATCATCGAAGGGCGAAAGCCGGGCAATCAAAAAGTGGTCGCATTGCGGGCTGATATGGATGCTTTGCCCATCCAAGAAGCCAATAACGTAGCCTACAAATCCATCCATACCAATGTGATGCACGCCTGCGGGCACGATGTGCATACCGCTTCTTTACTCGGAGCTGCGAAAATTCTTTTTACGCTTAAGGATCAATTGACCGGCGTAATCAAGTTGATTTTTCAACCTGCTGAAGAACGCCTTCCTGGCGGGGCTTCGATCATGATAAAGGAAGGTGTGCTGGATGCGCCAAAGCCCTTGAGCATTTTTGGTCAACACGTACATCCTCCTCTACCCGCTGGAAAAGTGGGTTTTCGACCGGGTCGATACATGGGTTCCTGTGACGAACTTTATTTAACCATTACGGGTAAGGGCGGTCACGGCGCAATGCCGCAAGACTGCGTTGATCCTATACTTATTGCAGCGCACTTGATTGTGGCGATGCAGCAGATAGTAAGTCGCCAGAATGATCCGACCATTCCCACGGTGCTCACTTTTGGAAAAATCCAATCTACGGGCGGTGCTACCAACATCATCCCGAATGAAGTAAAAATGGAAGGCACCTTCCGGACGATGGATGAAAAATGGCGTTTTTCGGCGCATGAGCGCATGCAAAAATTGGCGCACCACCTGGTAGAAGGCATGGGCGGGCAATTGGATTTTTTATTGGAAGTGGGTTACCCCAATCTCTACAACAACGAATTGCTCACCCAGCGGGCACGAGGCCATGCGGAAGCCTTTTTAGGCATGGAAAATGTAGTAGACTTACCCGTGCGCTTAACGGCGGAAGATTTTTCTTATTACTCGCAGGTGATGCCCGCTTGTTTTTACCGTTTGGGGACGAGTAGCCCGGATGGCAGCAAGCGTTCACCTGTACATTCCGATACCTTTGATATTGATGAAGATGCCTTAAAAGTAGGCGCGGGGTTGATGGCTTGGTTGGCAGTTTGTGAATTGCAGGGCGGGGAGTAGTCGATTGAAAAATTCAAACATCATCGGTTTTGTACAAATGAAAAAATCCTTCAGGAATCCAAAATACTTGCGGTACTTGAAGCTTTAGGAATGAGTCGATAATAGGGTGTCAATCTAGTCTGTCTCCAGGGTAGACGCATGAATCAAC
Organism: Chitinophagales bacterium; assembly: GCA_038240665.1. Taxonomy (GTDB): domain Bacteria; phylum Bacteroidota; class Bacteroidia; order Chitinophagales; family Saprospiraceae; genus Haliscomenobacter. The sequence continues at coordinate 4,075 of JBBRGN010000305.1, forward strand.
TGCTCAAGCGCTATATGGCCAAAATCGTTGGTGAGCAAATCCTGATGCTGGATAAAAAAAAGTGCTAGCGTACTTCGCATTTTGTATTGTCGCAAATAGTGATTTTAAATATAGCGTACTTCGTATTTTGTATTGTTTTTGGAACCGCTATGCTTTTTAGCTCCCATCAATCTGTTTATTATCAGGTTAATAAAATCAAACCCGTGGATGCTTGTAAATTTGGTGCTTTTGGTTTATCTTAGCTATGTGGGCATGACAATTACGCATATTTACGTGTTATGCCTCATTGTAAAAAGACCGACAGGCCATCAAAACATCGACAGAAAAAATGAAAGACAACTAACGCTTCGCAAAACTAAAAGAGCTGCAATGCCTACACACAAGCCGACCCAAATTGCAGCACATTTAATTTTGCCCAACCGCACCCACAGCCCACCCACCACCCGACAATTGGACAGTTGGCAATTTGAGTGCAACTTTTGACAATAACAGGTTTTAAAAAACTAACTTTACGACCGACAATAAATGAAAGAAAATTAGTAAATGAAGCTATCAGACCCATTTAAAATATTACCACCAAACGAAAGGTGGGCACCGACACAAAGTCAAATGGACGCTTTTCAAAATGCTTATGAAAAGTTGTTGCCACCATTGGTTTACAAAATCAGACTTGCTGTTGCAAAATGGAGAGACGATGGTTATAAAGGTGCTTCCGCCACTTCAAAATCATTATTAAACTTTTGGTTCAATCAAGAACATTTAATCGGTCAGACAAAATTCAGTTTTTTCTTTTCGCAACGTGAAGCCATAGAATCAATTATTTACTTGTATGAAGTTGCAAAAGCAAAAGACAAATATGAGTTAATGAAGTTCGACTCTTCTCAACGTGTTAGCACAGGAATGTTTGATGAGAACTGGACACGTTATGTTGTAAAAATGGCGACTGGTGCTGGTAAAACCAAAGTTATGGGCTTGACTTTGGTTTGGTCTTACTTTCATAAACTCTACGAAGCAGACAGCACACTTTCAAAAGACTTTTTAGTTATTGCTCCAAACATTATTGTATTAAACCGTTTACGCAAAGACTTTGACGGACTGAAAATGTTTTTTGATGAACCATTTTTCCCTGACAATGGCTATGACGACAAAGACTGGAAAAATGATTTTCAGTTAACGCTTCATATTCAAGACGACTTAAAACCAATTACAGAATCGGGAAATATTTTCCTTACAAATCACACTACTGGACATTTTTAAAAACACTGTTTTTTCGTCCTTTCAATGCCTTTAGGACAAACGTGATGAATTCGGCGAAATTGTAGCAAATAGCAGTCATAAAAGCGATACCTCTGCGAAAAATTGACTCTGCCGCCCAT
>JBBRGN010000306.1:0-5444 GCA_038240665.1 Chitinophagales bacterium
CAACACAATGAAATCGCAGAAGAAGAATGGAAGAAACTGTCGGTATTTGGTCGTAGGGCATATGACACGGTGGCTTCTCCGGGTACGGCTTTGGAACAAGATGGCACTGGTTTGCCCTCGTTTTGGAACGACGATTTAGCGCTTGAAGCTACTGATTTTGCTTATGCTAATTTTATGGTACTGAATTTTCAAACCAGCGAGGCAGATGCCCTGTATCTTCATCGAGATGGGCATCAGCGGCTAAAGTTTCAAGAGCCTAGTGGAGTAGGGGAGTGGATAGTGCCATAAAAAAAGGAGCGCAAACCCTAAAGTTTACGCTCCTTTTAGCTGAAGTGATGCACAATGTTACTTGCTTTCCACCAATTCAATCGTCAAATTGAGTTCGCGTTTATTGCGTAGCACGGTCAACTTCACTTTTTGGCCGGCTTCATATTTTTCCAATTCCAGCACCATCTCCTCATAAGATTTAATGGCTTTGCCGTTCAATGCCGTAATCATATCTCCCAAGATGATGTCACCGTTGCGGTCGCGTTGGGTATAACGGATGCCTGCTTGCTCCGCGGAACTCCCCTTTGTTACCGACATTACCAGCGGACCCGCAAAATCGTAGCGTTTACTTTCCGCAGTAGGCAGTACTTCAATGCCTAGGGAAGGGCGTTTGATTTTTCCATATTGGATCAATTCAGGGATCACCCAACGCACCGCGGCTACCGGAATAGAAAACCCGATGCCTGCCGATGCTCCGGAGGGGCTGTAAATTGCCGTATTAACGCCAATAAGTCGACCCGAAGAGTCCAATAATGGGCCACCTGAGTTGCCTGGATTAATGGCCGCATCGCTCTGGATTACATCGCGAATGGGAAAACCGCCTACGGATTCAATTTCCCGACCTAGGGCGCTGACGATCCCCGTGGTCAGGGTTTGATCCAAACCAAAAGGATTGCCAATGGCATAAACCGATTGACCCACCAATAAATCTTCAGAAGAACCCACCATAATGGGCGTCAGTTTATTGGTTGGTGCTTTGATGCGCAAAACCGCCAGGTCTTTTTCTGGCGAAATGCCAATGATATCGGCATCCCAGGAGGTACGGTCACTAAGCGTTACTTTTACTTTATTGCCTTCACCTTGGATCACGTGATAATTGGTTACTACGTGGCCTTTTTGATCCCAAACAAATCCAGAACCCGTTCCTTGGGGAATTTCCATGATGTTGCGGGTCCAAAAATCACGGCGAACAGCCGTAGTGGTAATAAAGCAAACACTTGGCGCCGCTTTTTGAAACAATTGAATGGTGTGCTGCTCTTCGGAAGTGAGGTCTTGGCGCGGGGCAATGCCACGATTGAGGCCGTTTTCAATAGTGGTTTCCGCGCTACCATCATTACTTTTCCAGGCCGCGCCAGCAAAAAATGCCATCACCAATAGCAAGAGACTAAGAACAATTCTCCAATTGAACATAGTAGTAGGTATTTGAAGTGTATTATCAGAAATTCAATTTTGCACTACCGATTTCTAAGTTTTCAACCCATTCCTTAGGTCTTTCTTTCTTTCTTTTTTGCCGCTGGAAACAATATGTTGTTGAGAATCAATCGATACCCAGGAGAGTTGGGGTGCAAGCTCAAATCTGTTTCGGGATCGTTGACAAAATGCTGGTAATCTTCGGGGTCGTGACCGCCATAGAAAGTGAAAAAACCGCGACCAAACGTTCCGTGGATGTAGCGGGCTTCATTGCCAGGTTTGTTGTCGCCAAGTACCAAAACGCCGGACTTAATCTGGTTTTTTTTGAAAGCCGTGGTCTGCCCCATAAAGCCTTTTACCGTGCGGGTATGGTTTTGCGTCAACATGGTCGGAATCGGATCCCATTTTGCGGAAAAATCGAACAAGTTGAAGTAGTCTTGGTCGGGGTTCATCGGGCGATTTTGACCTACATCAATGCTGGAAAACTCGTATTCCAATGGATTTTTGGTCAAAACAAAATCTTTAAACGCAAAGGTTTTGCTGTAATCCAATTTTGATTGAGCGGTGGGATCAGACGGGTCGCCATCGTACATTTCTGCGCAGATATCGGCACCATCGGCAGCCAGCGCAATATCATAGGTATCCGTTGCCGAACACATGGCAAACATAAAGCCGCCGCCGCCTACAAATTCGCGGATTTTTTTTACCACTGCCAATTTCGACTCCGAAACTTTATTGAAACCCAGGCTTTTGGCCAGTGCTTCCGAACGGCGTTGATTTTCGCGGTACCAAGGATAATCCCGATAAGAGCGGTAAAAACGGCCATACTGTCCCGTAAAATCTTCGTGGTGGAGGTGGAGCCAGTCGTACTTAGCCAGCTTATCACCCATCACTTCGCGGTCGTAGATCACATCATAGGGGATTTCGGCATAGGTAAGTACCATCGTCACTGCATCATCCCAAGGTTGGACGCGTTCGCCTTTTTGATTGTAATCGGGCGTGTACACCGCGATCTTGGGCGCTTTTTCCAGTTTCATCGCGTCCATATTGGCCTCGGGGTTGTTGATTTCAGCCAGGATAGCGTTAAATTGACCATCTGGAATGATTTCAAAACTTACTCCCCGGGTAAGACATTCTTTTTCAAAAATTTTGTTGTGTGCAAAAGCAAAGCTGCCACCACGGTAATTCAACAACCACCAAGCTTCGGTTCCATTATTGATCACCCAATAAGTAATGCCATAAGCCTTGAGGTGATCCTTTTGCGATTCAGCGTCCATGGGCAGGAGTATATAGGCCGCTTTGGTAGCTTGAACTACCGCGATACTCAAAATCAACAACACGAGCCATTTTTTCATGAAAATTGCGTTTTAATTTGCGACGAAAAATACTTAAAATAGGTCATTGGGGCTTACTTTTAACATTCTTGTAACAAAGCAAGTTTTTGGCAACCGAATAATTTTTAATTTGTGTCCGATTCTTCGAAGTCAAAAGGCTTTTTCCGAAGGCTTCTAGAAACGACCGTATTATTAGAAACGCAATAACCTGTAGTTTTATAGGCTTTGCACCGCAATAAATTTTTGAATGGACCGACTGACATTTGCTTATCCAACCTGGTTTTTGATTTTTTGCTTTCTTTTAGGCCTCGGGTATGCCTTACTGCTTTACTACCGCGATACTACTTTTGAGCAGCAACCGAGTTGGTTGCGTTGGCTGATGGGGGTGTTGCGGTTTTTAGTGGTGGGTTTTTTAGCCACTTTTTTGTTATCGCCCTTGCTGCGTTACAAAGAAACAACCACGCGTAAACCCATCGTAGTGGTCGCCCAAGATGTATCGGAATCGGTAAAAAATACCCTCCCCGGTGCTAAACGCAAGGCGTATCAAGAAAAATTAGTCGAGTTGACCAAGGCCCTGGGGCTGGATTACGAAGTAAAAACTTTTTCCTTTGGCGCTACGGTTCGGGAAGGTTTGGATACCGTATACCAGGATAAGATTTCCAACTTAGCCGCTATGTTGTCGACGGCCACTGATTTGTACAGTGGAGATAACCTGGGCGCTATCGTGATGGCCAGCGATGGAATTTACAACGAAGGCAACAACCCTTTGTATTTAGCCGAAAAAAATGCCATCCCCATTTACACCGTGGCATTGGGTGATACCACGCCAAAAAAAGACCTGATCCTCAAGCGGGCTTTTTACAACAAGATCGTTTACCTCGGCGATCAGTTTAGTGTACAATTGGACATTGGTGCGATCAACTGTGCCGGTTCGGCCAGCAATGTTTCCGTATACAAAGTGGCCAGCGGTGGCAACCAGCAAATACAGCAATCGGCGTTATCCATTGATCGGGCTGATTTTTTTGCCACCCGCGAATTGGTACTCAATGCCGATCAACCTGGCGTTCAGCATTACCGAATTGTATTGAACAAAGTACCAGGGGAAGCATCGACAGCCAATAACGTACAGGATGTTTTCATCGATGTATTGGATGCGCGCCAAAAAATCCTGTTGTTGGCGAACGCACCGCATCCCGATCTTGGCGCGATCCGTCAAAGCATCGAGGCCAATAAAAACTACCAAGTGGATGTAGCTTATATCCGCGACAACAAAGCCAATGTGGCCGATTACGATTTTGTGGTGTTGCATCAATTGCCAGGCAAAGGCGTAGACCTGACGGGAATTTTGGGTGTTTTGAACAAAAATCAGATTCCCCGGCTCTTTATCGCCGGGAGCCAAAGTGATTTGGTTTCCCTCAATCGCATTCAAAATTTGGTCAATATTCAGTCGGATGGCCGTAATACCAACGATGTGCAGGCCAATTTGGCGGGTAATTTCTCCCTGTTTTTGATTGACGAACAGCTGCGTAAGGAATTGGGCAGCTTCCCGCCCATTCAAGCACCGTTTGGTGAATTTAAAGTAGGAGGATCGGCGCAGGTGCTGATGTACCAGCGGATTCGGAAAATTGATACCCAATACCCTTTGTTGGTTTTTGGCGAAACCAACGGCGCGCGTACCGGCTTGCTGCTGGCTGAAGGCATTTGGCGGTGGCGCTTGTTCAATTTCCTACAAGATGAAAACCACGAGCTGTTTGATCAGTTGGTCAGCAAGGTGGTTCAGTATTTGGGCGTGAAAGAAGACAAGCGGAAGTTTCGGGTCAATGTCAATAAAAACATTTTTCGCGAAAATGAACAAGTGTTTTTTGAAGCCGAATTGTACAACAAAAGCTACGAACTCATCAACGAACCCGATGTGCAAATCGTGATTTCTGGCGATCGAGGCAAGGACTACACCTACACCTTTGATAAAGCCGGTAAAGCCTATTCCCTAAACGCCGGGACGCTACCCGTGGGCAACTACCGTTTCAAAGCCAAGACTTCCGTAAATGGCGAGGCACTTACTTTTAATGGACAATTTAGCATTGAACCCATTCAGCTCGAACAATACGAAACCACTGCGGATCACCGGTTACTCCGTTTGCTCAGTGATCGATTTGGCGGAAAAATGGTACGACCGGATCAAATGGACGAATTGCCGCAGTTGATCAAAGCTTTGGGAACGGTGAAGCCGGTGATTTACACCAATACTACCACCCGTTCTTTAATCAACATCAAGTGGCTGTTTGCTTTGTTACTGCTTTTATTGACCGGGGAATGGTTTATGCGGCGTTATTTTGGCGCGTATTGAGTAATTCCTTTTCAAAAAAAATATACAAACGATGAGAAAAATCTTGATTTTATTGATGGCGGTGGCTTTTTTGCCCCTAATGGGTCATTCCATAGGCGCTTATAAAACGGGCGATGAATTGTACGTATGGGCAATTTCAGGCTTGAATTTACGGGAAAAACCAGCCCAAGAATCCGCCAAATTGACCAATATTCCCCTAGGCAACAAAGTAAAAGTGCTGGGAACTGCTTTGAAAAAAATTGCTTTTCAAGTGAGTGAAGCTGGCGGTTACACCATAAAAGGTTACTGGGTAGAAATTCAGTATG
>JBBRGN010000307.1:0-5417 GCA_038240665.1 Chitinophagales bacterium
CATCATTTAGTCGATTATTTGCAATTAATCCTTTTACATTTATTAGATATTTGTTGCTATTCATCTTTGTTTTGTTTTTTTCTTTTTAGTCGCTGCCAACAAGTCTTACCCGCAACTAACGACTAAGTAAAAACCCGCATTGCGTCTTTTTACTTAGTCGTTAGTTGCGGGTAAGTTCGCTTAGTCCGCAGGTTATTTTCTTTCGTCTAAGTGGTTTATCTACGCAGTACTATAGTTCTTTCACTAGCGAATATAGCAAATGATTACATAACTTACAAGCAAGCATCCATTAAATTTTCAAGTCATCAATGGGACTTTTGATCTTGTTCCAACCTTTAGGAGTGATATGGGTATAAATTTCGGTCGTTTTGCTACTTTCGTGGTAACTATTCAGGGTGTTTTGCCATTTTAAGCAATTTCAAATTCCAAGTTGAGCACTACTAAACAAGAAATTCAATAAGGTGTCGTAACCAGTCGCGTAGCGACGATCCATTTTGTAGCAACGGGCTTTCAACCCGTTGATAAATACCGCCGCTACAACATCTACCCTACCGCGTTTACCAAAGTTTTTTTGCCTCGCTCTACCCTACCCGGATAAACTTCCAATGCTTTTTCCAAGCAATCCATGGATTTACTTAAATCATTGGTATTGAGGATGTACGCAATGCGCACCTCGTCTTCACCCAAACCTGGCGTGGCATAAAACGCTGCTCCAGGCGACAACATGACCGTGGCACCTTGGTATTCAAACTCCTCCAACAACCATAGACAAAAACGCTCCGCGCTATCAATCGGAAATTTGGCAAAACAATAAAATGCGCCGCCAGGCTTATAACTGGTAACTCCGTCCATTTTCGACAATCGGTTGTACACAATGTGCCGACGGCGGTCGTATTCCTCGCGAACTCCATTGATGTAGGTATCATCCAACTCTACCAAAAACTCCGTGAGCAATTGTCCAAATCCCGGAGGACTCAAACGCAACATGGCGTATCGGTTTACGGCGCTCAACACCTCCTCGTTCCGGGTGAGAATGGAACCAACGCGAGCACCGCAAGCGCTGAATCGTTTGGATACCGAATCGATTACCACCACTTGTTCTTCAATGCCTTCGATGCGGAGTGCTGAAAAAAACTCCTGCCCGTCATAGCAAAAATCGCGGTATACCTCGTCGACAAACAGGTATAAATCGTACTGTTTGACCAACAAACCTAGTTGCTCCAGAATTTCGCGGGGGTAAAAGGTTCCCGTTGGATTGCTGGGGTTGGTGATGAAAATAGCCCGGGTTTTATCGGTGATTACCCGCTCAAAGTCTTCGATTTTGGGCATCGAAAAACCGGTTTCAATGGTGCTCGTTACTGGGCGCACTACTACATCGGCAATTTGAGCAAAACCATTGTAATTGGCATAAAAGGGCTCGGGGATGATGACCTCATCGCCTTTTTCAAAACAGGTATAAAATAACAACTGGATCGCTTCGGAAGCGCCAGTGGTAATGGCGACATTTTTGGTTTCTAAATTGATGCCAAAAGATTTCAGCGAGGCGGCGACTTTCTGACGCGTGGAGGCCCAACCTTCGGCGGGGCTATAGGCTAAAGTTTTGATGTCTACTGCTTTCATCTGCTCCATGGCGGCCGCAGGCGTTTCAATATCGGGTTGACCAATGTTCAAATGGTACACATGACGTCCGCCGGCTTTGATTTGTTCAGCAAGAGCGGCAAGTTTGCGAAAAGGACTGAGGGGCACTGACAGGGCCCGCTGGGAAATTATTGGCATCTTGGCAGTTTTGTGATAAGAATTGTTGTGATTGGGTGTTAAGTCTATTTTAACCCAATCACAACAATTCAATGGTGCAATTCCAAAATAGCGGCCAAGATAATTCAATTTTTTAGGAATGAATTAATAATAAGGTAAATCACTAGGACAACTAGAGTTTGGGTTTAGCAAATTCAGTAAACGCCGTTCCCGGTACTTTGTCCCATACCTTGATGTCTGATAGTTTACGGTTGCCACCTCGACCACCAGAAAGCTTAATTTTTCCTTGCGTTTGGTAATCTTCCCAGGGCGTGGTCATGGAGGCTTGTGGATCGGTATACTTGGCATAATATTGCCATTGCACCACCAAGTGCGATGTCTTATCTACATAAACCAAATACTTGTTTTCCGGTGTACGCCCTACTCCAGAAAAAGTAAGTTCCAATACATCAGCGGCTTGTCCGGCTTGGGTATTCATTTCGCCTTTGTACTTCAAGGTTAGGCCCGAATCTTTTAATTTATAGGGCATCACCAACCAGTACGAGTCATTGATCCATATTGATTTGGCTTGCGTCAGGAATTTTTTCAAGGAATCCAATTGGGTATATTCCTGACCTTTGCGCATGATTTTACCCGTTTCTTTGTTGATGTCCAAAAGGTAAACTGCTGAATCAGCAGGAATTTCAATGCGTACCATGCTCTCTTTTTTGTCCCACAACAAAGTGCGACGACCAAAAAAGTTCCATTGGATATAGCGGGTTCCATCCCAAGCTTTGCGGCCGCCTAGCGCATTCATTACCTCATCCGCAATCGCTATGGCCTTGGGGTCAGAACCCGTTTCATTAAATCCAGATGCTGCAGGATTTTTGGATTGCGCGCATAGTTGCGTGGAGTAGGCAAAAAAGACCAACAATAAACAACACATTAAATGTAACTTCTTCATATCGAATTTTTATGAGGGAAATAATAGAGTAAATTTCACAATCACTACTTTTACTCTATTTTGATAAAATTCGGAAATAAAATCTAAATAAAAAAGACGCTAAGCATTATAATTAACACTTAGCGTCTTTGAGTAACCGTACTTATTTATACTGGTTCGTTGCCAGCAGTCAAAAAGTCTTGGTAATCTTTAAGTTCTTGCCACTTGCCTTCGGAAGCCAATTGGGCCTGCTTCGACCAGGTACTTGGATTGGCCAAACGGAAGCGTTCGCCGGCTTCGGTTAAGATTTCCTTTAGGCGTTCCACCGTACTGGTACTGAGTTCTGTCCAGTTGTTGATGCCCCCCGCTTTAAGCAGTTCTTCTATTTTTGGGCCGATGCCTTCTACGATTTTCAAATCTTCTGGATTGATAGAGAAACCTAGAATCCCTAGTGCCATTTGCTCCGCTTTGGAAGGATTGGCAAAGTCTCCGGTGTTTTCACGACCAGTGTCCAAGAACTTCTGAAATTCTACCAACTCAGCCCATTTGCCTTCGTTGGCCAATTGGGCTTGTCTTGGCCAACTGGTAGGATCCATCATGCGATAAGCGGATCCGGCTTCTTCCAAAATTGGTTTAATCTCTTCCGGTTGTTTAGCTGCTAAATCGGCCCAGGTAACGATTCCTGATTTGGCTAACAGTTCATTCACCTTTGGTCCAATCCCTTCAACGATTTGTAAATTATCGGTTTGGAAGATCGCGCTGTAGTTGATACCACCGCTTTCCACATCCACGCCCAGACTTCTAGACATGAGGACTTCGTATTTGCTTTCGCAGTCGGCTAGTTTAGCTTGGAGTGCTTGGATTTCATCGGCGGAAAGCATGGCTCCGGCTGCAACTCCGGCTGCTCCGGCACCAGCAGCTGATAATACTTCAAATTTAGCCCTCCAGCCAGCAGTATTGGCGTCTGAAGTAGCCAGTTTGTCGCGGAATTCCAACTTGAGCTTATCGGATTCTTCCAGTTTATAGCGGATGTCCATCAATTCTTTTTCCAATTCGCTGGCACGGGTAATCGCCTGATCGCGATCAGCAGTGATTCCAGCAGCGCCATAGGTGGTATTGCTTCCTGATTTACTTTTTCTCCAAAGCAGGCTTCCCAATAGTAAGCCCAGCAGAAAAGGAAGAATACACGCCAGCAACATTGCCCACCAACAAGGAAGGCTGATTTGCAACAACAGTAGATGATCTATTTGCATGAGAAGGATATTTTTTGGTTTTTCAGAATGTTAGTGATTAAAAAAAATCAAGCATAAAGCAAGGACCAGCCTTTACTTCTTCTTGTTCAAACGGACTTCAACTCGACGATTGTCGTGACGACCTTCAGCGGTAGCGTTGGGCGAAACGGGTTGACTTTCTCCTTTGGAAGCAGTAGCAATCAACTCTTTTTTGACGCCAAGCTTAATCAAAATGTCGCGAATTTGTTTGGCGCGGCGATCTCCTAAGCTCAGGTTGAAGGCATCATCATCAACATTGTCGGTATGACCAGTCAAAGAAATAGACTCTCCAGTTTGGGTTACCCGTTTTGCTAAACGCTTGAGGTACTCTTCCACTTTAGGATCATAATCTTTTTCAACAGAATTGAAAGGGAAGCGGATAATGGCTGCATCCTTCATCTCTACTACCGTTTCGGTGATGATCTCTTTTTTAGGCAACCAATCAAACTCCGAAGCGGCAAAATAATTGGTGCGCACTCCTGGAGCTTCGTCGATTAGACGAGCGCTTAAACGGACACTTTTTTCAGGAACCGAGCTGAAAAATTTGTCACGAATTTGGGCGGCTCGCGCCAATCCCATGTTTTCATAACCTGCTGGCGGTGCTTCGTTTTCGAAGTATAGGCCAGTGATCTGTAGGATGCTGTCTGGGCTCATACCAGCCATCACTGCAGCTTTTAAGGAGTCGAATCCAGGTCCTTGAACTGGATTTACATCCGACCAGCGGAATCCGATCGGAAATCGGTTGACCCCAACCGAGTCAGCTCCTGTCGTTGCAGCAGTTGAACCTATTCCGCAGGTTGCACATATCTCTCGCGAGCAAAAGCGGAACAAACCCAAGGTGTAGAGCAGCAAAATAGCTAGGATAATTAAAATCCGTGAAGTGTTTGACATAAGATTTTTTGGGTTTTTGTACTAAGCGTAGTAATACAAGACGAATCATTCAAATATATACAGATTGTCAGAAGGTTGTGTTATTTTATCTTTAATTTTTTAACAATTATTTGGCAGGTATGCCTGCAGAAAGGTTTTGGCCTCATTTGAACAATCTGCCTTTAAAATTGGTATTTCTATATCGTCTTTTTTTATTTTCTTTGAAGGCTAAACAATCTGGAGCTTGTTCAACCTGAATTTTCTATATTTGCAGCATTTTAAATCAATGGGATATCATCATGTTTGAAAATTTAAGTGATCGTTTGGAAAGTGCCTTAAAGGTCATCAAGGGGGATAATCGATTAACCGAGATCAATATCGCGGCTGCGATCAAAGACATTCGTCGTGCTTTGGTTGATGCTGACGTAAACTATAAAATAGCCAAGGAATTTACCGACAAGATAAAGGACAAAGCGCTTGGCTCAGAAAATGTACTTAAATCCGTTTCTCCAGGTCAATTAATGGTCAAGATCGTTGCCGACGAACTGACGGAGTTGATGGGTGGTCAAGCTGCTGGGCTTAACCTTACCGGTAAACCG
>JBBRGN010000308.1:0-5412 GCA_038240665.1 Chitinophagales bacterium
TGGTCGCAGAGGTTTTTGAAACCTTGTAGCCGCCCTAAGGAATACCCATACTGCTCAAAATAAACGATGTCGATATGCGCAAAACGAATCCGATCACGGCATTGCACGTACAGATCAGCATCCGGAAAATTGTATTGACGATGACCAGTTTGTTTTTTCATAGCTACTTGATTATCTGTGCTCATGCAAATATAGTCGCTTTTACTGGAAACAAAAAAATGCTCGGAGATAATTTTTTGGTTTGGTAATTTTATTATCGTTTACTCAGATGAAATACTCTTATCAGTATTTGCGTCAAAAAAACAAAAAACTAAAAGATAGGAACACAAAAAAACTCAAGGATATTGACATCTCCGACAAGATTTTGCGGCAATTTTCCACCAAACTTCCAGAAATTATTATCTTCAACCGAATTAGAATTGCAGGTCAATCTCGGGTATTGAGAGACTGACCTAAAAACCATACGACCACCATGGATGCACCTACACCAGATCAAATCAAGCCTTACGTTGCGGCCAGCGACAACTCGGTCAAAGAATTTACCGTTCGCGCTATTGTATTGGGCGCTTTATTTGGCGTCATTTTTGGCGCAGCTACCGTTTATTTAGCCCTCAAAGCCGGTTTGACGGTTTCGGCTTCCATCCCCATTGCAGTTTTGGCCATTTCTTTGGGGCGTCGCTTTTTGGGGACTACCATCTTAGAAAACAACATCATCCAGACCACCGGTTCAGCAGGCGAGTCCATTGCGGGCGGAGTTGTTTTTACGCTTCCTGCTTTCTTGTTTTTGACTGATCCTTCGGTAGGAGATCAATATTTTAAATATACCACGATCTTGATACTCGCCATTTTTGGTGGTATTTTAGGTACTTTATTGATGATCCCTTTGCGTCGTTCGCTCATCGTAAAGGAACATGGTAACTTGCCTTATCCGGAAGGGACGGCATGTGCATCGGTGCTCATTGCGGGTGAAAAAGGTGGAGATTTTGCGCGCACTGCTTACCAAGGTTTAGGGGTTGCCTTTTTATACGCTTTGCTACAGAAAGTCTTCCACGTTATTGCCGAGACGCCGACCTATGTAACCAAACTGACCAACAAATATTTTCCAGCGGCAACCATCAATGGCGAGATTACCCCCGAATACTTGGGTGTAGGATTCATCATCGGTCCAAAAATCAGCGGCGTATTGGTAGCGGGTGGGGTATTGGCCTGGTTGGGTTTGATTCCTTTGTTGGCTACTTTGGTGCCTGGCGAAGTGATCGCAACCCAGCTCATTAAACTGGGCTATCTGGCTGATTTGAATACCGCCGGCGGCCCCGGCGCTTGGAATCCTGAAACCCATACATTTGGCAACATTGCCGTTGCATTGTACCGGGCGTATGTTCGCCAGATTGGTGCGGGTGCTGTTGCTGCAGGCGGGTTTATGACTTTGATCAAAACGTTGCCCACCATCGTATCGTCATTTCAAGAAAGCATCGAATCCTTTAACAACCGCGCCAATCGCGGCGAACTAAAGCGCACCGAACAAGACCTTTCCATTGTAATCGTTGCAGCGGGTACGGTAGCGCTGGTTTTGCTCATGGCTTTTTTGCCACAAATTCCGGGAAATTCGATTCTCAGCAAATTGTTTATTGGCCTTTTGGTCATTGTTTTTGGCTTCTTTTTTGTCACCGTTTCTAGCCGAATAGTGGGGTTGATTGGCACCAGTTCCAACCCCATTTCAGGGATGACCATTGCCACCTTAATGGGTACTGCCTTGTTATTTATTGGTTTTGGGATGACGGGAAAAGTTTTTGAACCCATGGTGTTGGTGGTGGGAAGCATGATTTGTATTGCTGCGGCTACAGCAGGCGCTACCTCGCAAGATTTAAAAACGGGCTACTTGGTGGGTGCAACCCCCAAATACCAGCAAATGGCGCTTTTTGTTGGAGCCATCGTGTCCTCCTTTGCCATTGGCGGAACGCTACAAATTTTGGATATTCCCACCGCAAAAATGGCTGCTGAAGGCATCAAACACGCCATCGGTAGCGATTATTACCCAGCACCACAAGGGACTTTGATGGCTACTTTGATAAAGGGTCTGTTGTCGTTTAATCTCGACTGGCAATTTGTGATTGTTGGCGCTGTTTTGTCCATTACCGTAGAACTATGCGGGGTCAAGTCTTTGTCTTTTGCGGTTGGCGCGTATTTGCCTCTGTCTACCACTTTGCCGATTTGGATTGGCGGTGTTGTACGTGCAGCAGCGGATCAGATCGCCAAGAAAAGAGGCCAAGTAGCGGAAGAAGAAGACCTCAGCAAAGGCAGTCTTTTTGCGACTGGTTTGGTGGCTGGCGGAGCATTGATGGGCGTTATCGTAGCTTTGCTCTCGGTTAGTCCGACGATGAACGCTTTATTGAACAAGCTCAACGCCGAGCACAGCTTGCAAAACATCTTGGGTGAAGATGGCTTTCAGTTTTTAGGTGTAGTTGCTTTTACCTTGATGGCCTTGGTTTTGTATCGAGTGGCATTAAAAAAATAGAGGGACCAAGACGTCCCTAATCATACATGGAAGAATTTAAGAATAGGTTGCTTAAGGTGTACAAACACATTGGAAAATGGGCGCGCAAACAGGGCGTAACTTGTTTTCGCGTATACGATGATGATTTAACGAATTTTCCATTCGCGATCGATTTATACGATCAAGCTTTGTACGTTTCGGAATACCAGCGCAAACATACGCTCACCGAAGATGAACACGCGGAGTGGCTGGAGGATTGTAAAGTGGTGATGACGGAGGTATTTGATTTGCCTATTGAGCGGATTTACCTCAAAAAACGGCAACGCCAAAAAGGGACGCAACAGTACGAAAAACTGGATCAGCAAAAAAACCGGTTTATGGTGCGGGAAAATGGTTTGCGATTCATCATCAACTTGTCCGATTACCTGGATACGGGACTGTTTTTGGATCACCGCAACACCCGACAGTTGGTCAAACAAGAAGCGGAAGGAAAACGGTTTTTAAACCTTTTTGCTTATACGGGAGCATTCTCGATTTACGCAGCCTCAGGAGCTGCGACTACGACCACCACTGTCGATCTTTCCAATACTTATCTCAATTGGGCGCAGGACAATTTTGCCGCGAATGGTTTTGGTAACGAAGTTGGGACTACTCACCGGTTGATTCAGGCGGATGTGAAACAGTATTTGGATTCACTGCCACAAAATGCGTTTGATTTGGTGGTGATGGATCCGCCTACTTTTTCCAACAGCAAGAGAATGTTGGATTTTTTGGATATCCAGCGGGATCATGTCAGTTTGATCAATCGCACTTTTCGAGCGATGACCAAGGGCGGAGTCATCTATTTTTCCACCAATTATCGGTCATTTAAAATAGACGAGGAGCGCATCGATGCTGCTTCCATCAAAAATATTTCTGGACAAACCATTCCCAACGATTTCAGCGACAAAAAGATTCACCAGTGTTTTAAACTGGTGAAGTGATGCGATTTTATAGTGTCCTATTGCTCAAAATAATGTGAGTTCTGAATTATTCCTATTGATAATCAAATAGATGCAACCTTTTAAAAGTTGGTTAATTGACTTTTGTTTTTAATCTTCATCGCTACTTATCGCTTATCGCAGATCCATTTTGTAACAGCATGTTTCAACCCCTTGCTACAAAATGGATTTTTGATTTCGAGTGCCAGAGGTAAGCTGCATATTGTGTAAAATGGATCGTACCTACGGCACTCCAGATGCGTAGCTGACATCAAAGCGGCGGGTTAAAAACCACCGCTACAATATCTATTATCGCTACGCGATTTTGTCGTATCATTTGATCACCAATTCCAAAAAAAACCAATTGGCTCTTTGTTAATTCAGCATTCAGGTTAAATAAAAATCTTGCCGATTAAGTAAGTCTGCGCTGTTCCGCCCAGTTCCACACGTTCGCCGCGGAGTGCGCAGGAGAGCTGTCCTTGGCGTGTACCGCCTTGCACAGCCGTGATGTCGTTTTTGCCCAATAACTTTGCCCAATAAGGAACCAATAAAGTATGCGCAGAACCAGTTACGGGGTCTTCATCGATGCCAAACGCGGGATAAAAACAACGCGAAGCAATATCGGTATGGGTTCCTGGGGCCGTGACGATGAGCCCGCGAGCAGGCAACTGTGCTACCAAACCCTGGTTGGGCTGCAAAGTCATTAATTCCGCTTCCGTTCCGATCCGCACCAAGATGTCATCCAATCCTCGAACGGTATCCAGAACCCTTACGTCTAGGGCTTGCTCCATCAATGGGAGAGGTGCTGCAGTTTTTGGGGGATCAAAAGGAAAATCCATCACGTATTTCCCGGGTTCTTTTTTTACCAACAATTCACCGCCCAGCGTTTTGAAGCGAAGTTGGTCGTTTTTTGAGTCTAAATGCTGAAACAGTACGTGTGCACTGGCCAGGGTAGCATGTCCACATAAACGTACTTCTTTGGCCGGAGTGAACCAACGCAAATGCAGGTAATCGCCATGATCGATAAAATACGCCGTTTCTGAAAGGTTGTTTTCAGCGGCAATGGATTGGAGCAACTCATCGGGCAACCAATTTTGGAGCGGAATAATCGCCGCGGGATTGCCTTGAAAAACCTGGTGCGCAAACGCGTCTACTTGGTAGATTGTCAGTTCCATGCTTGGAGGATGAATTTATTTTTTTTGCCGTTCTCGATCATCAAATACTGTCCGTGTAACAGGGATTCATGGTTGATGACCGTATCTGCAGAAGTGATTTTCTCTTTATTGACACTAATCGCGTTGCCTTGGATGGCACGACGGGCTTCGCTTTTGGAAGGCACGATCTGGGTGTGCTCACCCAGTAAATCGGCAATGTTGACGCCTTGCGTCAAAAGATCCCGATTTACTTTGAAGCTAGGGATCTCGGCGGCTACGCTGCTCAGTTCATCAACGCTCAGACTTTGGAGCATGGCCTGATCAGCGTTGCGACTAAACAACAACTCCGAAACTTTTAATACCGAATTGTAAGCGTCAACGGAGTGAATACGGATGGTCAGTTCCTCGGCAAGCAATCGTTTGAGTTCGCGCGGATCGGAGGCCTGTTCTGCTTCCATAGCCAGCACTTCTTCTTGGTTTTTTAGCGAAAAATAACGGAGGTATTTGGCCAAGTCCGCATCATCGGCATTGATCCAAAATTGATAAAATTGATAAGGAGTGGTCAATTTGGGATCCAACCAAATGTTTCCTTCGGCTGATTTTCCAAATTTTGAACCATCTGCTTTGGTCAGTAGAGGCGTGGTAATCGCGTGCGCTTTTCCAGCTACATTGCGACGTATGAATTCGGTACCGGAAGTGATGTTGCCCCATTGATCAGAGCCACCCATTTGCAGCACGCAGCCATGTTGCTGGTACAGACATTGAAAATCATAAGCCTGGAGCA
>JBBRGN010000309.1:0-5401 GCA_038240665.1 Chitinophagales bacterium
AAGTCGTTCTACGCCCGATTATTTCAACATTGAGGTGATGAATACCATTTTGGGGAATTCATTTACTTCAAGGCTCAATACCAACATCCGGGAAAAAAATGGGTATGCGTATGGCGCTTCTTCGGCATTCGTTGAACCACAAGGTCGCGGTTATTTTATTGCCACCTCATCTGTACAAACCAACGTTACGGATAAGGCAGTGGTAGAATTTTTGAAAGAATTGAATGCCATCCGTTCGGTAAACGACGAAGAAGTAACCAAGGCCAAAAACTACCAAGCGCTTGGTTACCCTGCTGAGTTTTCATCTTTGGATGCCATTGCGGCAAAAATCAATGAACAAATCCAGTATAAATTACCCGCAGATTACCTGAATACTTATGTAGGAAAAATACTACAGGTGGGTAAAGCCGATGTTGAAAAAGCGGCAAAAACTTATGTAGATCCTCAAAACATGGTGTTGTTTTTGGTGGGCGATCGCAGCAAAATTGACGATGGTTTGAAGGCCCTCAATTTGGGAAAAATCACCTATCTCAGCATCGATCAAGTGCTAGGAGTAGCGCCAAAAACGGCAGAAATACGTCCTTAGCAATTGTTTTTTTCTTAAAAATAGCGTTGCGGAGATGATTGCGATTAGCTCAAAATCAATACATTGCCGCAACCCTATTTTTCCAAAGCATTTAAAAACTTGCGGTATCAAAAAAACAGGTGGTGGCAGGCCATTTTACTTTTACTTTTTGCTTGTAATCGAGCAGGAGAACAAAAGTCAACCAACAGCAGCCAACTAAGTGCAGCAAAGCAATACTTCTTGTCCATTGCCTTCGCCCCAGAATACGGCGAAGGAGCGCAAATCAAAAAGTGGATCAAGGATGTCCGCATTTTTGTTCCTGACACTACGCAAACCCAGCTTAACCGCGAACTGGACAACATTTTAGTAGAACTCAAACCCTTGATTGGGGAAATTCGGATTTATCGCGTAGATTCTCGCTCCAAAGCCAATTTTATGGTATACTTTGGCAACGCATCCACCTATGTAAATACTTATGCGCCCGAAGCCGAGCATTTTGTTGGTAATAATCAGGGGCTTTTTTGGGTGCATTGGGATGAAAAAAGCGCCATTACCGATGGCTCCATGTACGTGGATATTGAACGAACTGGTGATGTTGAGTGTCAAAAACACCTACTGCGAGAAGAATTGACCCAATCGCTTGGTTTAATGCAGGACACCCAACAATACCCCACCAGCATTTTTCAGCAAAACTGGACTTGTAATACGACATATTCCAATGTCGACCGAAAATTGATACAATTGTTGTACCTCCCAGCCATCAAGCCGGGTATGACAAAAAAAGAGGTAATCAACTTATTTTAGAACTGGAATTGTATGAAACAGAAGCACAAACTTCCCGAGCCATTAGCTACGCGTTATTCCCTTTACTGGGATGATTTTTTACAGGCTTACCAGGCCTTGTATCCTGATGCTCCGGAGGGTGCAACTGCTCAGATTTTAGATATTTTGCAACAAGCGTACCAAGAACGTCCGCAAGCCTTAAAAAAACTAGATCTTGAACGCGAACAAACACCGGACTGGTTTCAAGAACCCCGCCACGTTGGTGTTATGCTCTACGTTGATCTTTTTTCCGGCAATCTTAAGGGATTAATGAAACACATTGATTACCTGAAAGAATTGGGGATTACCTATTTGCATTTGATGCCCTTATTGGAGCCTAGAAAAGGGCCCAATGATGGCGGTTATGCCGTGGCCAATTACCGTGAAGTGAATACACAACTGGGCAATATGACCGAGTTGCGCGAGCTGGCCACCAAGCTTCATGAGGAAGGGATCGTACTGGTGATTGATTATGTCATGAACCATACAGCCAAAGAACATGCTTGGGCGCAAGCGGCATTGGCGGGTGATACGCATTTTCAATCTTACTACATCCTTTTTGACGACCTCAGCTTGCCGGATGCTTATGAAAAAAACTTGCCGGAAGTATTCCCTGATTTTGCGCCAGGTAATTTCACCTATCAGCCCGAAATAAAAAAATGGGCCTGGACTACCTTCTACGATTTTCAGTGGGATTTGAATTATGCCAATCCTGCCGTTTTTGCGGCGATGCTTCAGGAAATGCTGTTTTTGGCCAATGCTGGCATTGATACCTTGCGTTTGGATGCTGTACCGTTTTTGTGGAAAAAAATGGGTACCAACTCGCAAAATCAACCCGAAGCGGTGCAGATTATTGTTGCTTACCGCGCTTTATTACGCATTGTAGCGCCCGGCGTGTTATTTAAATCGGAAGCCATTGTAGCGCCCAACGACATCATCAAATATTTGGGTAGCGGAGGTTTTGAAGGCAAAGCTTGCGAAATTGGCTACAATGCTACCTTGATGAATCACCTCTGGCATGCTTTGGCTAGTGAGAATACGCATTTACTGCGGACCACCTTATCGCAATTGACCGCCATCCCAAAAGCAGCAACTTGGATCAATTACATCCGTTGTCATGACGATATTGGTTGGGGGATTTCTGATGCCAATACAGAATCAGTGGGACAAAATGGGCGGGCTACACGAAATTTTTGTACCGATTTCTATGCTGGGTTTACTCCAGGAAGCTATTCCGAAGGCTACGTTTTTCAGCGGGATCGACTAACGGGTGAGGCGCGCGTTTCGGGTACTGCCGCTGCTTTGACGGGTTTACAACAAGCAATGGTAGAGGCCGATCCAAAAAAGATCAATTTGGCGCTCCAACGATTGGAGTTGATGAATGGTGTCATCTTTTTTATGCGGGGTATTCCGCTGATTTTTTCCGGCGATGAATTGGGTCAACTGAATTCTTTTGACTACTTGCTGGATCATGAAAAAGCAGGCGACAACCGCTGGGTGCACCGTCCAGCAATGAATTGGAAAAAAGCGGCGCAACGCAAAATAGCAGGTACCCCAGAAAAAACCATCTTTGATTTCCACCTACGATACATTCAAAAACGCCGTGCGTCCAAAGCGCTACATGGTCAATCCGATGACCGCATCATCATGCCCGATAATGAGCGTTTGTTCGTATGCGAGCGCGCCTACGAGGGCGAGAAAATGCTGCTGGTAGCTAATGTAAGCCGCAATGTACAACAGACGATGCTCGCTTCTTTGCCTGTCGAATGGCGTTTCCAGCTTTTTCATGAAGTGCTAACGGATACCCGTTTGAGTTTTAACCAAGGCGCTTTGATCATTCCACCTTATGGTGTGTACTGGTTGCAAGTCTCAAAAGCTAAGACCCAAAATCCCAACAAAAAAGTGACGCTCCAACACCAAATTGGGGCGGAGTTTGGGGACGCGATCTATTTCCTAGGCAGCATTGGCGCGCTGGGGAACTGGGATTTGTCGCGTGGTGTATTGGCTACTCCGGCGCCATACCCCAACTGGACGGCAACCGTGGAATTACCGATTGGCGAGTCGTATGTGTACAAATGGGCTCGGGTCCGCAATGGACGAATTGTGGAATGGTCAGCGGCGGAGTTTGTAGGCATGGCGGGATTTGTGGAATCGGGATTTTAGGATTGCGTGGCACGATTTTTTTTGGAACACGGATGGGATAGATTGGATGCGGGTTTATCATACTTTGGTTTATTTAATTCTCAAAGATTCTACATCAGATTTGATTGTATCCCTATTTATCTTGCTTCATTCTCCTACCGTCCACCGCAACCCAAAAAATCCCCGCACTCCTTGCAAAGGCGCAAAATTGTAACTAGGATCAAAAGTATACCCATTGGGATTGTTGATGCCGATAGTCTTATCAAAAGGGTCAAAAGGCCGCATAATCGGGTTTTGAGGAACAAAGTTTAATAAATTTTTTATGCCCCCGTATACTTCCAGCGCTTTGCCCATTTTTTTGCTCAATTGAACATTCATCAAGCAAAACCATGGCGATAGCTCTGGTCGGAAATCATTGGGGAGCACCGGAAGATGCATGGAACTTTTGACATTACCCGTTAAATCGAGCGTCAGTCCAAGTTTCGGGAGGGTATGGCTCACCGAAAAAGTTCCTGAAAAATGTGGCGCAAATTGCTGAGGCATTTTTGCATAAACCCCTTGTTTGTTTTGCTCCATTTGATAAACATCCATTAACGTTCCACCAGCATTGATTTTCAAGCCATTGATAAAAGCAACATCCACATTGAGCGAGATGCCTTTGGACACCGCATGGCCACGTAGGTTGTCGTAAATGATTTTATTGGGATCGGTATTGAAATCGCCAACGATTTTATTGGTGAAATAGGTGTAAAACAAGCTCCCATCCAAGCTGATAAATCCAAAATCTTGGTTAATAAAACCCATGGCATTGAGGTTGAGGTTCCAACTTTGTTCGGGTTTTAGTTTTTCGCGGATCTCCACTACCCTAGCTCCAGTCAATGCCGCATGATCTTCGGTAAATAAGTTCACCACCCGATACCCATTGCCCCCACTCAAACGCAGGGTCGTAAATTCATTGGCTTTGTATTTAAAACTCAGTCGCGGGGTAAAAATATTGCCGTGGGTATTGTTGTGGTCATAACGTAGGCCCAATAACGTAGTCCATTTTTTGTTGATGCTCCATTCATCTTGCGCAAAAAAACCAGGCAAATAGGTGACTTGAGGTTGATTTTTTGCAGTAGCTCCATCCAAAATAGCGGTGGCGGGTGAATTGTCATCATAAGCCGTGAGTCGAAATGGCACCCCTAGCAAAAGGCTATGTTGGCGGATGGTTTTATCCCACAACAATTGAGCAAAAGCCGTATTCTGGGTTGCCAAATATTTTACGGTACCGTAATAGCTGTCTTGAAGATGGAAATTGTAAGAATATTCTATCCGTACCTGCTGATGTTTAAAAGGCAACCCATACACCCCAATCAATTCAACCCGATTGGTGTTGATGCTTTCACCGTAGATGCTGTCCGTACCACGCCAAGTAGGTGTCCAATTCGTTTGTCCTCCCCAGCGGTTTTCATTGATGTAGCGGACTGCCAAGGAAAGCGCTTTTTTGTTTTTGCGCTCAAAATTCCACTTGTTGAACACCGAAAACCTATTTTGGATAGTGACATCTGTAAATCCGTCTTCGTTATGATCTAGTGTTTTATTGTACCAAAATCCATTGATTCCTAGCAATGAATTCGCTTTTCCGATTTTAAATTTCGACATCACGTCGGCGTTGTGCTCTTGCCAAGTAGTACTCGATACATCCAATTTTAGCAACGGCGCGGTTATTGCGTCTTTCGTAATGATGTTGATCAATCCCCCCACCGCCTCGCTACCATACAAAGTAGATGCCGGTCCTTTGACTATTTCTATCCTTTTGACCAAACTATTGGGTATCCCTGCTAATCCATAAACGGTAGAAAGCGATGATACAATTGGCATCCCATCAAT
>JBBRGN010000310.1:0-5384 GCA_038240665.1 Chitinophagales bacterium
TTGCCGGACCCAAAGAGTTAAAATTGTTCATCGAAACCGGGCATTGGACTTTCCCGGAAGAAAATGAAGCCGTCACCAATTGGTTGATGGATAAGTTGGGAAAAAAATAGAACATTTTTTGAAGTACCTGAAAAAAGGCCAGGATACGTAAACGCCTGGCCTTTTTCCTATTGATTTAAAAAAATAGTAGCTCCTGATTCTATTTCAAACTCTGATACACCGCTACTTTAAATTTGTCCTTCAATTCATTCCAAAAGCTGTAAGGAAAATTTTGGGTCATGATCAAGTAAACCAATTTTTCCTTAGGATCCACCCAGTAAGCCGTTGCAAAAGCACCCCCCCAAGAAAAAGTACCCACGCTGGCAAAATCCTCGGAATTGTTGGGCGTCACGATTTGAAAACCCAAACCAAAAGCGCTATCACCCATCAAACGCCCAACTTGGTTGCTGGTCATCAAGTCTACGCTGCGTGGCGAGAGCAGGCTGATGCCGTTGTAAGTCCCTTTGTTCAACAGCATTTGGAGAAAAATGGCGTAATCGTAAGCCGTAGAGGCCAGTCCGCCGCCACCCGAGAAATAGGTCTTTTTGCGGTTGGGGAAATCGGATAAAACGCCTAGGGTTTCCGGCAATTTCGACAAACGCCCCAAGGTATCTTGTTGGTAGATGGCCGTCAGGCGGCGGTGTTTTTCTACTGGAACATTGAAGTAAGAATCCTTCATTCCCAGCGGCGTAAAAATACGTTTTTGGAAAAAAGTTTCCAAATCCAACCCACTGGCGATCTCGATCACCCGCCCCAGCACATCAGTGCTCAGACTGTAATTCCAGCGTTCGCCGGGTTGAAATTCCAAGGGCAATTTGCCCAGGAGATTCATCACATCCGTTAGGTTAGCTTTCATTTCTCCTACTCCCGCCGTGATGCCGTTTTTGGCATAAATCGCCCGCATGGTAGCGCTACCGATGGTGGCATAGCCCAAGCCCGAAGTATGGGTCAACAAATCCTTGATTGTGATCTCGCGTTTGGCAGGTACGGTGGTGTAAGTTGAATCTTTCTCGTTGAACTTGCCCAAGACTACCGGTTTCTTGAAAGTGGGGATAAACTTGGAAAGCGGATCGTTGAGCAAAATTTTTCCTTCCTCTACCAGCAACATGATGCCTACGCTGGTGATGGCTTTGGTTTGCGAGGCGATGCGAAAAATGCCATCCTTGGCCAGCGGTTTCTTGGTATCGGTATCGTCAATTCCATAAGCTTGGTACTGCACGATATCGCCGTCTTTTACTACCAAGGTCACGGCACCGACCAGTTTTTGTTGCTGAATGAACTCATTGACGACCTCATCAATGCGTTTCAGGCGCTCCAAACTGACTTTGGGGTTGGATTTAACCACCGGAGTAAGAACTTGGGCGGAAAGAAGCTGGGTTGTTGCTCCCAGCAGTAGGCACAATAGGATTTTTTTTGTTGCGATCATAGCGGTGTGTTTTGGTGCTAATATCGGAAAAAAACGCAACGTTCGATAAAGGTTTATGGGTTTAGCAACCCGTTGATGATAAGTTGTCCTCGTTTAGGCAGGTCACTAGTTTGTTTTCTCGTCCATAGCGCTGCTGTGCACTCCAAAATAAGCCTCCAGCAAGGAAAAAATCGTTATTTTTGATTTCAATCGCCACCATCGCACCAACTCTTTTATTTTACTCCTCATTTCAAAACCTACAACCTTACACCATGAGAGCAATTTTGACCTGCTGCCTTAGTCTCTGTTGCCTTTTTGCCAGCGCCCAAAAACACGATGGCATCTCCAACAACCTGAGCAATTTATTCAAACTATCGGACGCCAGAACCCGTTCCATCTCCCCCGAAAACTTCAACGGGGAGAAAGGAAAAGGTGGAATGGCAACCGAAGGTACTGGCGCTGGGCCCGCCCGCGGTCTTGGACAAGGCTGGAAAATCAGTCCTAGCGTAAAAGTCCCTTCCAAAACCACCTTTACCATGGCCGAGATCAACGGCTCCGGCGCCATCCAACACATCTGGATGACCCCCGCCGGGATCCGCTGGCGCTATGCCATCATCCGCATCTACTGGGACGATGAAAAAGAACCCTCGGTAGAAGCCCCGATGGGCGATTTTTTCTGTATGGGTTGGAACCAATACGCGCCCGTCAATTCGCTGGCGGTATGCGTCAACCCTGGTAGCGCCTTCAACTGCTATTGGGTGATGCCCTTTCGCAAAAAAGCAAAAATCACCATCGAAAACCTCGCCGATGAAGAGCTGCGGCTCTACTACCAAGTCGATTATGTAGAAACCACCGTACCCGACGATGCCGCTTATTTCCATGCCCAATTCCGACGCGTAAATCCCCTACCCTACAAAGACGTTTACACCCTGGTGGACGGCATCAAAGGCAAAGGCCATTACGTGGGAACCTACATCGCTTGGGGCGTGCACAACAATGGCTGGTGGGGCGAAGGCGAAATCAAGTTCTACATCGACGGCGACAAAGAATTCCCCACCATCAATGGCACCGGTACGGAAGACTATTTCTGCGGCTCCTACGACTTTGACGCCCGCCGAAAAAATCCCGATGGCACGGAATCGGTGGAATACCAGGAATTCAATACCGCTTACGTAGGGTTGCCACAAGTGATTCGCGGCGATGGCCATTACCAGGTGATGCAACGGTTTGGGATGTACCGCTGGCACATCCCCGATCCCATCCGCTTTGAAAAAGACCTCAAAGTGACCATCCAAGCCCTTGGCTGGCGGCACGATGGCCGTTATTTGCCTTTGCAGGACGATATTTCCTCGGTGGTTTTTTGGTATCAATCCGAACCGCATGGCAGTTTCCCTAAAATGCTGGATCGAGATAAATTGGAAGTGGATTAACAACAGCCTGGTAGGCAAAACCAACTTAATCCAATTGCGAACATGTGTCGCGGAACTCCGTTCCGCGTTTTTGTGTCGCGGAACTCCCTTCCGCGTTTTTTACTCCATGTTAACTCCCAACTTAATCCAATTGCAAACATGTGTCGCGGAACTCCGTTCCGCGTTTTTGTGTCGCGGAACTCCCTTCCGCGTTTTTATTGCAAAAAGATCGAGCATTGAGACTTCCGCAAGACATATCGAGTTGCCATCAACTGATCATTGCGCTCCTGGAGCAGAATGAAAAGCTAAAGCAATTGGTGGAAACAAAATCAAAGCGGATTGAGGAATTGGAATTTAGGAATCAAGAGCTGGAGTTAAAGAATCAAGCACTGGAATTAAAGAATCAAGCGCTGGAATCTCGAATAATAGCCTTAGAGAACCAACTGAATCAAAATAGCCGAAACAGCCACAAACCACCTTCTACCGACGGCTTTAAGCGCAAAGCAGCCCAATTGAGTAAGACCAAGAATAAACCACAAGGTGGTCAGTGGGGTCATCAGGGGGATACCTTAAAACTGGTTGAAAAGGCTGATAAAGAATATCAGTTAGAGCCCAAGACATGTACATGTGGCTACGATCTTGGAGCTCAACCCAAAGCGTTGATTGAAAGACGTCAAGTTTTTGGACTTCCAGTCCCTAAATTACAGGTCATTGAGTACCAACAACTGGGTTGTTGGTGTCCGCGCTGTGGATTAAATCAGCGCGGTGATTTTCCGGCTGAAGTAACCGCCAGAGTACAATACGGAACTGGAGTAAAAACAATGGCGGTATTATTAAACGTAGCCTATCGTTTGCCCATCAAACGCGTAAAGCAACTCTTTGGGGATTTGTTCAATCAGCCCATTAATGAGTCTACGATCTTGAGTATGCTCAAGGGTACCAATGAAGACCTTAAGGATACGGAGCAGCAAATTATCGATCATTTACTGCACTCACCCGTGGTACATGTGGATGAAAGCGGTATTCGCTGCAAAAAAAAGAACCATTGGTTGCATGTTTTTTCTAGCTCTCTGTTCACTTATTTATTTGTCCACGCTAAGCGCGGCAAAAAAGCTATGGAAAGTGAAGCTTCTTTGTTACCGCACTTTAAATCCTGGTTAGTACACGATTGCTGGCAATCCTATTTTGCTTTTGATGATTGCTTCCACGCTTTGTGTGGGTCTCACCTGATGCGGGAGCTACAAGCCCTCATTGAGCAAAACTCCAAGTGGGCTGGACGCATGCGGGACTTGTTGCTGTATGCTTATCATCTTTCCGAAAAAGGGAAAAGCGTACTTAAGCCCCAGGTGCTCAAAAGTGTTGAACGACAATATGAATTGATCTGTAGGCAAGCCGATGAACAAGAACCTCCGCCCCAAAAGAGGCCACGAGGGAGGCCCAAGCAAACCAAGGGCCGTAATTTATTGGATCGACTTGTGGAACATCAAGATGCTGTGCTGGCCTTTGGTCAGCACCAAAATGTCCCTTTTTCCAACAATCAAGCTGAAAGAGATATTCGTCATGTAAAAATCAAAATGAAAATCTCCGGTAATTTCAATACCCTGCATAGTGCTCACCACTATGCTCGCATCTATGCTTTTGTCTCTACCTTGAGGAAGCACCAACTGGCGTTTCCCCTACTCAATATCTCCATCTTTGCACAACTCCGAGCTGCTATCGATGGTACCTTTGATTCAAATATCTTAGGAGGCAAAGCCTCCTAGATCACCCCCTCCTAAACTTTTGCAAAATCTTTATATTTATTTCTTATTGTTTCTTGGTTGCCGCTAACTCGGGCAATACCGACGCGGCCGCGTTTAGTGGCTATGTAAGGGAGTGCATAGAAAGTGGCATATTATGTAACTATACCGCCCGTTCACATTTTGGCCAAAAAAGGTCAATTTTTCGCCATACTGCGCCTCTTTTTTCAGCCGATGCGCTGCATCGACTTCAAAAAGGAGGCTTGTCTGGCAAAAAATCGCCTACTTTTTTGGCTCAAAACCACTGGGCTGTATAGTTACTATTTTTTGGATTCAATGTATGAATTCCAGATTGAACCGACCAGCGGCATAGCCGCGAAACGTCACTAGAGGCAATGCACGAGTTTTGGATAAAGGTGCAGCGCACCGGAACCCACGATATTGACCGGTTGGCGTAAAGCCAAGCTAATGTTTCGGTGCGCTGCACCTTCGAGCGAACATCTTACCTTTTTTCCTATTGACGTTTCGCGGCTATGCCGCTGACCGTTACCTGAAATTCGACTTCTTTATTCAAAATTGCGTAATGTGAGTTATTTACTTGCTACAAGGTTCACTTCCAGTTCAAACTCATCATAGATGGCCTTGTCGCCAAGATCCTGAAAGAATTTGCCAGAGCGGTAACGAATGTCGTAATTGGTGCGGTCTACCTTCAGTGCGGCAGTTCCGGTTACCTTACCTGCTACGTTCTCGATTTTCGCTTCAAAAGTAATGGGCTTGGTGATGCCTTTGATG
>JBBRGN010000311.1:0-5350 GCA_038240665.1 Chitinophagales bacterium
ATTTGGTGATATTGTGGCAATTGCCAAAAAAGTTGGCAAAAAACTGATCAAAGAGATCAATTTGTTTGACGTCTATGAGAACGAACAACAGTTGGGTGCTGGCAAACGTTCTTATGCCGTCAGTTACTTGTTTGAGGATGCCGAAAAAACCCTCCAAGACAAAGAAGTCGATGGCGTGGTTGGGCAATTAATCAAAGAGTATGAAACCAAATTGGGCGCCTTGATTCGGCGTTGATCAATTTATAAACTCGGCGTTGTTTTAAAAAATGACTTTTTTTGATAAAGAATTGCCGAGTCATAAAAAGATAGTCCCCAAAATGAGCTTATCCGAAAGACTGGAGAGTATTGAGTTGAAAATTCGGCAGCTCGCGCTCAAAGTGCGTCAACTTTATCGCGAAAACCACAACCTGCGGGAAAGCAATGAACAGCTTCACGCAGCACTTTCGCAAAAAGATAGCGCCTTTAAGGTGTTGCACGAGCGTTTGGAAAAAGCCGAATTGGAGCTAGAGCAGAAGCGCAAAACCGAAACGGTGCAATCCGCAAAAGTGAGCGCACAAATCGATCAATACGTAAAAGAAATTGATCGATGTATTGAGTGGTTGGCCAATAATTAAGTGGTAGCATGGAGGAGCAAGAGACAAAGCAAATCACCGTGGTCATCGCAGGTCGTCCGTACCCGTTAAAAATACAGGTAGAAGATGAAGCTGCCATCCGGCGAATTGTAAAGGAAGTCAATGAAAAGATCAACCGTTTTCAACTAACGTATACCGATAAAGACAAGCAAGATTGTTTGTCCATGGCTGTTCTTACATACGCAGTTGATCATTTCAAAGCCCAACAAACGGCTACTCAAGATGCCCTCCTCGTGGCCAAGCTCGCCCAAATTGATACACTCTTGGATGAGATCAGTTAGGATTTTTTGGTTCATTCTTTAGAAATAAAAGATACTCGATGCGGATAAGGAATGAGTCGATGATAAGGTATCAAATTAGACTAGGTTATTTTGTTGCCAGACAACTATCTTTTGAGGCGAACAGCAGCGCTATTTAACGAAAAAGATAGGCAGTATGGCAGCAAAAGAGACAGACATAATTGGTATCTTATTGTCGAATCATTCCTAAAAGATCTGCGTAGGGTTACTCAGCATAAATAGTTTTGTTCACAGAAAAAATGACTCTATGGAAATTGGAATAGGCATGATTGCCGGATTAGTTATAGGAGCAGTTTTAGGGTTTTTCATTATACAAATAGCACTTAAACGCGCACAGCAAGCAAAAGTAGAAGAACTCAACAACCAAGCCGATTTGCAAATAAAAGAAGCTCGTCTGACCGCTAAACGATCCATGGACGAAGCTGAAATAAAAGCAGAGAAAATTGTTTCTCAAGCTGAAAACAAAAACGAACGCATCAAGCAAAATAAAATTCAGGAAGCCAAAGAGCATTTCTCCAAGCTAAAATCTGAATTCGATAGTCGAAAGTCGCAGCAACTCGTAGAGATCAAAGAACGCGAAATCGAAATCAAGTCCCTAGAAAATGAATTCCGCTCCAAGGAAGAAAAACTGGACGATCGGATCAAATCTTTGGATACTCAAAAAGCAGAATTTGAAATCAAAGACGCTGAAATAGTTGCCATCCGCGAGAATTTGGAAAAACAATTAAAAATCATTTCCAAAAAACGCGAAGAACTCGACAATGCCAACGAGAAACGCATCAAAGAACTGGAATCGATCGCCCGACTTTCGGAGCAAGAAGCCAAGGAGCAATTGCTGGATGCTGTAAAAGCAAAAGCAGAAACCGATGCGATGGCCATTGTAAAGGAATCAGTAGAATACGCCAAAACTACCGCAAATAAGGAAGCCAAGAAAATCGTGATCCAAACCATCCAGCGGATGTGCGCGGAATACACGATCGAAAATACAGTATCGGTTTTCCACCTGGATTCTGACGACCTCAAAGGACAAATCATTGGACGGGAAGGACGCAACATCCGTGCGCTGGAAGCGGCTACCGGCGCCGAAATCGTAGTAGACGACACACCAGAAGCAATCGTAATCTCCAGCTTTGACCCGATTCGCCGGGAAGTAGCGCGGTTGGCACTGAAAAAATTGGTAGCCGACGGGCGTATCCACCCTGCCCGCATCGAAGAAGTAGTAGCCAAAACCCGCAAACAGCTCGATGAGCAGATCGTGGAGATCGGCGAGCGTACCGTAATCGAACTTGATTTGCATGGTTTGGATCCTTATTTGGTAAAAATGGTAGGTCGGATGCGTTTCCGCTCTTCTTACGGTCAGAACTTGCTCAAGCACTCCATCGAGACGGCTAACTTATGCGCCATCATGTCGGCAGAATTGGGCCTCAATCCAAAACAGATCAAATTGGCAAAACGTGCCGGCTTGCTCCACGATATTGGTAAAGTATCTGAAGAAGAATCTGAACTTTCTCACGCCATCATCGGGATGAAGTTGTGTGAAAAATACAAGGAAAACCCAATGGTGATCAACGCCGTTGGTGCTCACCATGATGAAATAGAGATGAACAACATCATTTCACCGATCGTACAAGCTTGTGACGCCATTTCAGGTGCTCGCCCGGGCGCGCGTCGGGAAATCTTGGAAAGCTACCTCAAGCGCATCGGTGAATTGGAAGATTTGGCCATGGCACACGAAGGGGTGTCCAAAGCTTACGCCATGCAAGCGGGTCGCGAACTTCGCGTCATCGTAGAGAGCGAAAAGGTAACCGATGCTTATGCCGATGATTTGGCCTTCATGATCTCCCAGAAGATTCAGGAAGAGATGCAGTATCCGGGACAGATCAAAGTAACGGTGATCCGCGAAAAACGAGCGATTCAGTACGCAAGATAAATGTTAGTTGCTGCTGACCGATAGGTTAAACCTTGTGGGCATCAGCAGAATGGATATAAAGGCCTTGCTTTCAATGGTATATTGAGGGCAAGGCTTTTTTGATGGCAAATCTAAGGCGTATTGTAAAACTGCTGTTTAAACCTTATTTTTGTAAAAAAACGCACACAAATGACCGCAGTCACCAACCAGTTTGAAGGTTTTTTGGCGCTCGCCTTTCCTGATCAGGTCATGAGTGATGCGCAGTTTTTTGAGTTCTGCCAACTCAATAGGAAAGTAAAAATAGAACGCAACACCCACGGCGAAATACTGCTTATGTCACCAACTGGATCGGAAACAGGAAATTTCAATTCGCTATTCAATGGCGTGCTGTTTGTTTGGAACCATCAAAACAAACTGGGCAGAACCTTTGATTCCTCAACTGGTTTTAAACTCCCCAACGGTGCTACCTATGGCCCCGATGCCGCCTGGATTCGTCAAGATCGGTGGAACACCTTAAGTCCGGCCGAAAAAAAGCAATTCGCCCCCGTCGTGCCCGACTTCATCATGGAAATGCGCTCCCCAAGTGATCGTTTGCAACCCATTCAGGAAAAAATTGCTGAATTTATGGCCTGTGGTTGTCGCTTGGCCTGGTTGATCGATCCCGAAAAGCTTCAAACCACCGTATATCGGGCCGGTGGGAGTGAAAGTGAAGTCCCTTTCGGCGATAATTTGAATGGCGAGGACGTGCTGCCCGGTTTTAGGGTGATATTGAGGGAATTGTTTGAGTGAAAAACTACTAGCGTCATTCAGCGAAAAATGACCAGCCTAACTTCTTCCCACTCTGTTTTGCCTTCTAACTGATACCGCAATGTTAAGCCCTCCGTTTTTCCCAAGAGCTGGAGATTTTTTTCCGTACCCAAACGAAAACTGGTGGATACCCCTGCTCTGAATGGCCCCGGCGCTGAAGTATAGCGCTCCTGGCTATCCCATTTCCATTGCAATTGGATCAACTTACTGCTGTGTATTACCTTGAGAACGGGCGATAAAAACTCGTCGGCAATAGAAAGTTTTGTGCGGGTCAAAAGCGGTACATAAACTTTGCCCTGGGGCGTTTCCCAATAGCCACTTAGGCCAATGTTGCGGTTGAGGTGGGTTCGCGTATCTTTCAACAACACATATTGCACTGGCCAATCTAGTGTCTGCGCACCCGTCAAATTAGCATCCATTTGGTAATATACATCGTTGGGAATGCCTTGGGCGCGCAGGTGAACAGCTTGAGCGCCTACGTGAGATGGCAAGGATACCTGGATCACTTCCATTAAATCTGCCTGGTAACGAAACTCGCCATAAGTGAGGTTCACTATCCGCAAACCGCTTGCCCGGGGTTGTGGTTTATAAAATCCTTCGCAGCGCGTAACCCGTGATTTGTAGCGCAATATAAAATCATTGATGGGCACAAGGGTGGAATCACAAACTACTTGCGCGTTCAGGGAAGTGAGGAAAAACAAACTACCGATCGCCCACCCTATGAAGTATCGAGCATTTATCCCAACCGGGTCTGCTTTTTTCATTCGGTTTTTTATTTTTCAAAAAAACGCTTATTGGTAGGGTGATATTTTTACCCGCACATTGCTAAAAGCCGCGTTTCCGGTAAGTTCATCGATGACCAACTCATCGGTAAGGTCGTTGACGCTCACTCCGGCATATTGTTTCGCCACCGCCAATTCTACGCCGGCGCGTTGGTGGCCATAGCCGTGGGGCATACACACCACTCCGGGCATGATGGTATCGGTCACTTCTAAGGGAAGCTGAACCTGATTGACCCGCGAACTTACTTCCACAATAGATTCCGTTTGTAATCCCAAACGTGCTGCATCTTCCGGGTGCATCAATAAGGTACAACGGTTGCGACCCCGCATCAACCTTCGAGAATTGTGCATCCAAGAGTTGTTGTCGCGCAAATGCCGCCGACCAATCATCAAAAAAGGAAATTCAGGAGCGGTGTCTTCTTCGTGGAGTAAAGTTCGACAACGGGCTACATCTTCCGCGAGGAGGGTGGGAGCTAGGTTGATGCGTTTATCGGTTGAAAAAAGTCGATCTGGCAAACAAGCTTGCAAAGCCCCAAGGTCAATGCCATGCGGATTAGCTTGTAATTGCTCCAAAGTAAGTTGATATGGCCCAAATCGCAACCCTAAATCCAACTTAGCCTCAGGCGCTTCGGCTTCAAAAGGTGTTGTTTTGCCCTGCATGCGATGTGTTAATTCTTGGAAAATCTCCCAATCGTAACGGGCATTTTCTCCTTTGGCGAAAAGCGGTTCGGAATACTTCGCGGTGTTGCGTATGGCCAAAACGTGGAAGGTAAGATCATAATGGGATACTTCCAATCCGGTAGCTGGCGGCAAAATGATATCGGCATGAACGGTGGTTTCGTTGATGTAAATATCGATTGAAACCATAAAGTCCAATTGGTCAAGTGCTTTTTCCAGCTGAGTACCATTGGGGGTGGACAA
>JBBRGN010000312.1:0-5340 GCA_038240665.1 Chitinophagales bacterium
AAAAAGGACAAATTTTCCACTCGATCGCTGGTGTTGAACGAAAAAGATTTGGTAACGGAGGACTCCGAAGTATTTTTATCCCAGCATAAAATAGCCGATTTTTGGAGTAGACTGCAAGTGCGTCAGGGGCTTAAGTTATTGAACAACACTGGAAACTTCACCCAGTTTTTGTTGGCCAAATTCACCTGGATGATTTTGATTATGTTGATAGCCTTGGCGCTGGTACTTAAATTGCTGTACCTCCGTCGTAAACGCTATTATGTGGAGCATTTAGTCTTCGCCGTTCATTATCACGCGTTTGCTTTTTTGATTATGGCGGGTGTTTTTCTATTGCCCCCTTTTGGCATGGAGTTGGAGATCGCCAGCGGACTCTCCTTTCTGATTATTTTAATCTATCTCTTCTGGGCAATAAAAAGATTTTACCGACAAAGTTTCTTCAAAACCTTCCTTAAATTCATGATTCTGAATTTTGCCTACCTGATTATCTTCACTTTGGCGCTGTCTGTCACCGTCTTTGTATCGATATTTCTTTTTTGAAGCCTTAGTGAAGAGTAAGTATAGTTGAATCATTCCTAAGACCTATATTTGCCCCGAAAATGACGGTAACTCTAGTTGATGACCTGTTTTTTTGACAAAAAATTGACCGCTATGTCTTACTACGAGCAATATGAAACCGTGATTGGTTTGGAAGTCCACGTTCAGTTGTCTACCCTCAGCAAAGCTTTTTGTGCCGATGATCTCAGTTTTGGCGGCGACCCCAACACCCAAGTGAGCGTGGTTTCCCTAGGGCATCCGGGTACATTACCGATGGTCAACGAGCGTCAGATTGAATATGCAGTACGACTAGGTACGGCGCTGGGTTGTAGCATCAATGCCAGCAATTTTTTTGATCGCAAAAATTATTTTTACGCCGATCTGCCCAAAGGATACCAAATTACCCAAGATCGAACCCCCATTTGTATGGGCGGCGTTTTGGCCATCAAGCAAGGCGAAAACTGGCTTGAAGTGCCCATTCACCACATCCACATGGAGGAAGATGCCGGTAAATCCATTCATACCCAAGATCCAAAGCACTCTTTTATTGACCTCAACCGGGCGGGTACGCCCTTGCTAGAAATTGTTACTGAACCGGCTTTGCATTCGGGTGAGGAAGTAGACGCTTTTATGACTGCCATCCGGCAACTGGTGCGGTACTTGGGGGTTTCGGATGGCAACATGGAACAAGGTTCTTTGCGTTGCGATGTCAACATCTCCGTACGCAAAAAAGGAGCTGCAAAATTAGGGGAGCGCTGTGAGGTGAAAAACGTGAACTCCATGCGATTTGCTCGGATGGCCATCGATTATGAAGTACGCCGACAAATTGATCTGCTAGAATCGGGTGGAAGGGTGCGCCAGCAAACACTTAATTTTGACCCCTCAACTGGTGTCACCACCCCACTACGCGATAAGGAAGATGCCCACGATTATCGGTATTTCCCAGAACCGGATTTACCACCAATAGTATTATCCGCCGAATATTTGCAGGAGATAAAAGAACAGCTGCCGCCGTTGCCCCGTGCAACGTATGAAAAAATAACGACCGCTTATCAACTCAGCGATTACGATGCCCATCTGTTGTCTGAAGAATTGCCGCAAGCGACTTTTTTCCTGGATTTGTGTCAATCAACGGCCAATTATAAGGCAGCAGCAAACCTCATCATCAATAAAATTATTCCTTATTGCCAAGAGCAACGCAGCGAGATAGGCGATTTTCCTTTGTCGATGGCATCCCTAGCGGAGTTGATTCAATTAATGGATGAAGACAAAATCAGTAACTCCGTTGCCTACCAACGTTTGTTCCCGGCTTTATTGGAGCATCCTGAAAAAACGCCTGCTGAAATGGCTCAATCGCTGAATTTGATGCAAACCAACGATGCGGATTTTCTCCAGAAAGTAGCGCAGGAAGTACTGGCACAATTTCCAGATAAGGTAGCTGAATATAAAAAAGGAAAGAAAGGCTTGATTGGTTTTTTTATGGGGGAGCTCATGAAACGTTCTCAAGGAAAAGCAGATCCCAAGGCGGCAACGGCTATTTTGCAGGAGGCGCTGAAATAGAGTTGGTGCGATTAGGTTTTTTTTTCAAATCGCATCAACGCACCAAGGCAGTTTCTCCTTTGACCAATTCCACGGTACCATCAATGAGTTCCACTTCCACGAGGTACAAATAGACACCAATAATGGCCTGATTGCCTTGGAAATACCCATCCCAACCAATTCTACTTTCATTGGGAGAAAAATCGAGATGTTCAAACATCAAACTGCCCCAGCGGTTGAAAATGCGGAAGGAGCGAATGGATTTAACTTGCTTGATATTGGCATATACGATGAGTAAATCATTGGTTCCATCGCCATTAGGAGAAAAAGCAGTAGGCACAAAAACATCGTATTGCCGGTCAAGACGCACATTGACAAAACCGGAACCTAGACAGCCAAAAACATCGGTTATGTTCAGCACATAGGTTTGGTTTTTTAAAGGTTTTACCAATGGAAACAAACAATCGCTACAGCTAAGACCTTCAATGGGAAACCAGGCTATTTTTTCAATTAGCGTTTGCGGGATGTTCAATTTAGGCTGTAGAGTAGCCTCGTCGCCCAGTTTAAGAAGTAAAGACGGATCCAATTCCAGCATTTTGGTATATCGAGTTGGCATCAGTAAGGTTTGACTGATTTTGCAACCCACGGCATCCTGAATAGCTACGTCATAAGTTAGGCCAGGCGTCAATTTTTGAAAAATAGATTCATCTTTATACTCCGAACCGTTGATAGAATAAAGAAAAGGCGGAGTACCGCCAGCTGGCGAAAAAGAAATAAAATCGCTGGTGAATTCCCGACAATCAAAAGCAATGGGTTTAAGCGCTGGAGGTTGAGTGACTTCCAAATTTAGATTAGTTTGGCAGTTATTGGCGTCGGTGATGGTCAACGCATATTTGCCGGCTCCTAAATTGACAGCGTTGGGTCTATTGGTCAGCACTTTGCCCCAATTGTATTGATAAGGCGGGTATCCTGTTTCTATTTTGAGTTGAATGGCTCCATCTTTATCGCCGTTGCAGGTTACCGGTTTGATTTCTGAGCTTACCAGCACTTCATAATACCGAACCAGCGTATTGCCTAATGGAATGCCCTCACAAATGGCATCGGAAAATTTTTTGAGTACCACTTTGCCTTCTTGCTTGACGACCAGCGGGTAGGGGTTCAAATAAATGCCCGATTCGGTTTTTTCGTCCTTGTTGTTGATGGTATAAGAAAAAGAATAGGGTGGGATACCAAAAAAATGCACGGGAACAATGACCGTATCATTAAGACAAACCTCTCGCATCCCGCTAATGCGCGCATACGGAGGAACGCGCCGTTTGACCTGCACGCTGTCTTCGATTTTCCTACCACAGGCATCCGCTACTTTTAAGCGATAAGAGGTATCTCTAGGCGCAAAAACCCGGATGCTGCTGCTAGAATCCCCCGTAGACCAA
The DNA here is from genome assembly GCA_038240665.1 of Chitinophagales bacterium. Taxonomy (GTDB): domain Bacteria; phylum Bacteroidota; class Bacteroidia; order Chitinophagales; family Saprospiraceae; genus Haliscomenobacter. The sequence goes on from JBBRGN010000312.1 coordinate 3,507, forward strand.
TGGAATTGATATCCAGGAACACCTCCACTGGCTTTGCTCATGATGGAAACCGTATCACCTACACATACCTCAAGCGCGGCTAGACCGCTTTTTAGTTTTGGCGGGTCTTCGACGTACAATTTTGCCGTATCAGCAATACAAGCGCAGGGGAAATCAAGCTCTACAATGATGTCTTCTATGAATTCAAATTGATTGTCGACCCTTGATTTAATCGGTATCCGGACAAATTTTTCGCCCACGGGGATGGTAACTTTTTTAGGAATAGAATCAAAATCAACTCCTAACGTAGCCTTACTCGCATCGGAAACCCGTAAACCAATAGAAATTGGCACGTCGGTTTTAGTCGAGTCGAGTCGATTTACTTGAAAAAAACCGCCGCTACACCCTTCTTTGATTGTATCACGCAGCGAGTTGAGGCCAGAACCGACCGTTAAGTTGACTGCTCCTCCAATGTTAAAACTTTCGGCTTCCAAAAAAACCGCTGAATCGTAATTGCCGTCATTGACATCGGCGATGACCAGGCGAAGTTTGTAGGTTTTGCAAGGGATTAGTCGTAAAGTAGCGGTAAGCACTTTTGTAAAACCATCGTATTCAATCAGATCTAAATTTGGGGTTGGTGCCCAGGGGATATTGCAGCGTTTGGCGTCTTCCTCTCTTTCGTTTCTGACAAAATAATTAGCATTGGTTTTGTGGTTCACGTTATTGATGGAGACAAAATCTTTGGTACCTGGAACCAGCGCAATATTTTCAGAATTGTTGCTAAAAGGACCATTTATTCCCGGTCCGCTGATGAAGAATCCAAAAACATCATTGTACTTAGAACCTACAAATTCACAATATTCTTCGGAGGCAAAAACGTAGCGGAAAGTAACCAAGCTGTCCAATGGAATAAAGTCAAATTCTAAGCCTACTGCGTCTTGTACCTTAATGGCGGTTATTTTTTGCAAATCTGCATCGCCATTAAGATCTTTAAAATCACCACTGATGTCTCTTTCGTTGTTGGGGCCAGCAGAGTTGCCAATTGGGCCGGTAGCTAAAATGATTCCGCGCTTGATACCGATAGAGGATTCCCCATTTTCAAAATAACCGATGCCACTTTTATCTCCCTCGGCTTTGATGTTGAAGATGTTTTTACAGGCTCCACGAACAAAAATTTCCTGCACCAATTTTTCAACACTGAATCCATCATCAGTTTTGATGCCCTCGGCCATGGGTGAAGCCACCTGTGAAACGGGAGGTGTAGCAGTTGTTTTAACCGCATTTGGCGATGCAAATGCTGAGAATGCTAGCCCCCAGATCCAAGATAAGTTCCACATAGGATTACAATTGATTACAGCAGTTGCTATTTTAAAAAAAACTACCGGTATAAAACTTTTGTTTGGATTTGTTATTTGCTGGCCGAAAGAAAACAAGTTCTTAAGTATGTGCTTTACCAATTTGAGCGCCTGGCATGTTTATACGAGAGATCTTGGATAAAAGCACCGATAAAGTATTTTTATTAACGTCTAAATGTACAACATAACGGGCTTTAATCCAGATTTTTAACAATCAGAATGATTAAATGCCAACAAAAGGGGATAAAATTTTGAAAGTTAGGAGGAATAAGCCAGCAGAACTTTTTATATTTACAGTGAGAAATCTTGAGCTATCTGTTCTGATTGTTTTGGCATCTATGTACCTACCCCACCCGTGTAGTGATTTTGGTCAACGGAAATCCTTCTTCATCTTTTGATGATCCATACATTGTTTGAAATTTTGCTTGTTGCATATTTCAAATGGTGAACTGAGCGTTTCTAGACGCTATACTTGAATTACCTTCACTTAGTGCTTTTTG
>JBBRGN010000313.1:0-5308 GCA_038240665.1 Chitinophagales bacterium
CCCTTGGCTCCAGGAATGATGCGCACCGTGAAATCATCAAAATGGTTTTGCTGGATAGCGGCGGTGTAATAGTTGAAAAAGTTTTCGGCAACAGATTTGGGGTCAGGCGTTCCAGATTGGCCCCAAAGTGTGCATGACAACAACTGGAAAAACAGGAAAGTTAACTGCTTCATCGATGTCAAATTTAAAGGTGTAATACCATTTTAAGGTCAGCTTCAATGTATTTGCTTTCGCCAGCAGGAATGTATTGAAAACCGTATTTTTCGTAGAGCTTAATGGCCGCAGTCAGCAAATGATTGGTATACAAGATGAGTTCTTGAGCGCCCAATGATCGAGCGGCTTCGATGGCGGTTTCCATCAACAAATTGCCAATTTTTAGCCCTTGGAACGACTCCGAAACGGCCATTTTGGCCAGCTCAAAAACGCCGGGTTCGTCGACGTACTTGACAATAGAAACTGTACCGGCAATGGCATCGTCAACTTTAGCAAAAAAAATTTTTCCACCCGGGTTAATGATCACGCCTACGGGATCAGCCAGTTGTTTCTCGTCTTCCGGTTCCAGGTAAAGGTATTTGTCGATCCATTCTAGGGAAAGACGTCGAAAATCATCTAAATACGCTGCTTTGTAGTCAACAATAACGATCGATTTCATAATAATAGATTGGCGATTCTGGGCGCAAGATAGGTCTTTGCTCCAGAATCGCCAATTAGAAAATTACACCCTATGCTTTTAAGCCCGCTTCAATTTTTTCCGATCCTCGGGTAGTTTTTTTAACTCTTCTGCCCCTTTGATGTCAAGGTGTAGGTCGTTGAGATCGGTATATTTCATTTTTCCCTGTAAATTCAGCAGTAAGAACTGTTTTTCGCCATTGATGAGTAAAAATACATCGGTGATGATGGTGTTTTTCTCACGTACCATGATGCGAACGTTGTTGCCCTCCTGGTTGCGGAAATAAACCAGATCCTCATAAGCTTGATCTTTCAAGCTATTTAAGATCTGCGGTAGATCTTTAGCGGGTGCTGCAACATCCTTTTCAAAAGCAATTAATTCGAGTCCGGTAAGGGCATTAAAAAGTTTATCGGTATTTTCGTCGGTACTTTGTTTGGAGGCAAAGTGCAGTAGTGAGCCATTCAAGCTTAAATGGGTTACATTTTCCTGATCGGCGTATTTTTTGCGGAATTGATCCAAAACATTGGTTTGAGCAGCCAATAGAAGGGGTAGTCCTAGCGTAGCCAGGATAAGCATTATCCGTTTCATAATATTTAGGTTTTTTTAGGGATTAGCCAGTAGCGATCCCGTGATGGATTAGGTTTTAAGGCAGCAAAAGAGACAGACCCAATTGATAGCTTATTGTTGAATCATTCCTTATGCTTGAGGCAATTTCTTTTTTTTGCCCTTGGTATTTTGATGACTTTCCCAGGGAAGATGCTGCGTTAAGCGGATAATCAAATCGCTGATGTCTTTGATTTTCAACCGAGTTTTGGCACTTACAAGGGTCAGCTCACCATCATCTTCTTTGGATAAGATCACCATTTCTTTGATCTTGTCGTTGTTTTCCTTAATGAGGAAGTTAAGTTGGTTGTTCTCATCCCGCACATAGACCAAGTCTTCGTAGTCGTGTTCATGTAAATTTTTGACAAAACCGGTTACATCCGGTTCGGTAAGCGAACTGCCCTTTTCCATTTTCATTAAGCGAAGCCTGCCAAACTTGCGCGCGAGCAATAGAAATTCGCGTAGTTCTCGATTTTTTACACTGTTGTAGACCAGGCCGCTGCCAATCCAAACCAACCAACCAGGGAGTTTGAAATGGGAAACGCCCTCTTTCCTTTTATTTTGCTGGTAAAACTCCGCCACTGATTTCGCTTGCGCCGCTGCCAGCATTGGGAGGAGTGCGAGGCTAATTACAAACAACAGACTGCGCATGGTTACTTCGCAATTTGTTTGGCCAAATTGGTAATTTTGTTGAGGTCCAAGGTGCCAATAAAACTCATTAGGAGAAACTCTTCTTTTCCGCCTGAGAGTAGCAGCAGTTCGTTGATGATGTTGTTGTTTTCTTTGATCAAAAAATCTATGTTGTCACCGTCTTTGTCGCGTACCGTCATCAATACCTCGTACTCTTTGGAGTTGATTTTGGCTTTGGCTTCCTTGTAAAAAACAGCTGGAGTGGTATCAGTCGTTAGGATACGCAAACCCTGCATGTCTTTGGCCATATCCATAATGGCTTTGGCTTCGGCTTCGTCTTTCATGTTCAGTACTTTGGTATCCAATTTGCTGATCATTTGAAAGAGCTTTGGACTGATGTAGACTACATTGAAGCGTTGATCTTCAAGGTATCCAGAAAAGTACTTCTCGATGGCATTGTTTTGAGCGATGACAGAGAAGGTAGAAAACGCTATAAGCGCTAAAGTAAAAATGATTCTGTTTTTCATGTTGTCTATCTTGAATGAATTAATTAAACAATTTGCCCATTTGGCCCATTTTTTCCACATTGGAAGTTGCTATACGGGTACCGCGATTCAATTCATAACCTACCCGGTGAAAAGCTTTACGGGTAATTTGAATGGCTTCTTCGGTAGTTTTAGGTTCGTATTTTGACCAATCTATCTTGGATTTTTGCACTTCGGCAATGGGTTCAGCGGGCTTAGCGAATTCGTAGGGGTGCAGGATCCAGAGCGCAATAGCCAATATTGCTATTGCGGCAGCAACGCTCCTGGCCCAACGCAAGGAAATAATGGTTGCTGATTTAGGAGACTGGTCAAGAAGTTGCGACCCTGATGGTTGAAGTACCAAATTAGAGGGTGCTGTTTGTTGTTTTTCTTCCGCAAAAAACTGAAACAAGTGCTGAAAACCCTGCCACTCCGCGGGTAAATCTTTGCTGTTTTGAAAAAAAGTGCTCAACATCTTTTCTTCATCTAGGCTGGTTTCGCCTTCAAAATAGCGATCTAAAAGACTCTTGATATATTGATTATCCATAAGATGATTTATTTTATTGATTCAGCGTTTGGTTTTTGAGTACCACATCGCGCAGTTGCTGGCGGGCTCGGAAAATGTTAACTTTCACCTGAGCCATGGTAATTTCAAGAACTTCAGCAATTTCCTGGTAGCTCATTCCTTCGATATCGCGAAGTTGGAGCGCCAGTTTAAGTTGTTGCGGTAATCCTTCCATACAACGGCGTAGGTAATTCATGGTGTCATTGGATTCGGTGGTACGGTCGGGTTGGGGTGCTTGATCAGCAAGGTCAAATCCTTCTTTCCACGCTTTGTGGGCATGATTGCGTGCGCGCAACTTATCGATGCACTGATTTTTTGTCAGGCGCATCGACCAAGCCTCAAGATTTTGAATTTGAAAAAGTTGTTCACCTTGTTGCCAAAGCTTGAGCATTACCTCCTGCACGACGTCTTCTGCGTCGGGATTGGCGCTCATCATGCGGTAAGCAAAGCGGTAAAGCTTATCGCGCATAGGCAGTATGTGGTGATTAAACTCTTTTGGACTCATATCTGCTCGAAGACGAGGGGGTGAAAAAAAAGTTACAAGCCGGGCGTTTTTTTCTTAAAAAATCAGTCATGAAATAATTTTTTGCGTACAAAATACTGATTTGAATCAATTTGAATGGGTGTAAATTACTTGAAAATCAGAGACTTGGCGGGTGTTATGGTTTTTTTAAAGAAAAGTACGACCAGTAGAAGAAATTCGCTTTTTCATTAAAAAAAACACCAAGGAACCAAAACGTCCAAAGTAGACATCTATCTTTGACTGGTTGCGTAAAAAATTGATGGCTTCAAAAGATCTTTTTTCCTGGATTTTGTTCTAGCCTTAGGACAACCCCCATTGAATCATTCCCAAACAAGGCTATCTTTGCTGGCCAATAAAAATATTATGTTCAAAAGAATCGATCACTTTATTTTCACCAGCTTTATACCGCCCTTTATCGTCAGCTTTGCCATCTCCTTGTTTGTGTTGGTGATGCAAATTCTGTGGGTATACATCGATGAACTGGCGGGTAAAGGACTTGGTTTTTTTATGATTTTGGAATTATTGTCCTACCGTTGCGTCAACGTCATACCCATGGCATTGCCTCTAGGTATGTTGTTGGCATCAGTAATGGTGATGGGAGATATGGCCGAATTTTATGAATTATCGAGCATAAAATCGGCAGGCGTATCATTAATCCGGATGATGGCACCGTTGATGGTTTTTGGGGTAATGATGAGTGTGTTTTCTTGGTACTGTTCTGATACGCTGATTCCAGTTGCCAATTTGCAGTTTGGTTCGCGGATGTTTGATATCCAGCAAAAAAAACCAGTTTTGCAGTTGGACGAGGGGCGGTTTAATGATGACTTTTTGGGGTATTCCATTTATTTTGGCAAGCGTTTGGGCGATGGTAAATCCATCAAAGACATCATCATATACGATCAAAGTGAGGGCTCTTCAGGGAAAATTACCCAGATCATGGCAAAAAGTGGGGAGATGTTCAACTCTAAGGACGGGCGCTATTTTATCATGCGTTTGCGCGATGGACACCAATACATCGATTCACGAAATTACCAATCTACCAATCAAAGCAAGTATCCCTTTGTTCGCACCGGCTTTAAACTATTTACCAAGGTTTTTGATCTTAGCGAGTTTGAACTAGGTAGAACTAATCCCAAGCTTTTTAGCGAAAACCGCCAGATGATGACTGCTGGTCAATTAAAAATAGCCGCAGATTCTATGGGCCGAGAGATTGATAAACGGCAAGACGAAATCTACAATTATTGGGGCAATTACATCACCATTATTAAGGTACCAGATACCAGTAAAACTAAAGGATTGCAGCCTCCTCCATCGGTTGGCGCTTCCAATCCGCTTGCCCTTCAACCCGTGATTTTGAAAGAATCCAATGGATTACCTCCTCCAGCACCACTTGCTCCGCCACCAGCTGAAACTCCATCCGCCGATCCGCCAGAAGACAATACCGTTGCATTAGCCAATATCAATTTTGAAGGCAATGAAGATCCTTTGGCCAATGGTTACCAACCGCCATCGAGTACTCCTAAAACGGTTGTTTTGGGGGCTACTGCTCATTTTTATGATGTATTCCCGGAGAAGGATTTAAAAAAATACCAAAACAAAGTGGAAACCGCCGTTCGCGCCATTTTGAATCAATCGGAATCGATGATTATGAGCGTGAACTCGATTCGTGAAAACCGTGCAAAATTTGTCTACGACCGCGAAACCAAGTACAGCATTGCAGTGGTGTGTTTTATATTTTTGTTCATTGGTGCGCCCATGGGAGCAATCATCCGCAAGGGCGGTTTTGGATATCC
>JBBRGN010000314.1:0-5303 GCA_038240665.1 Chitinophagales bacterium
CATCGTCTATTTCAGTCTCGTAAGCACTGAAATGCTGAATGTCGCTGGCTAGAAAAATATCTTTGTTCTCGTCAAGTTCTTCTAAAAAAGTCTTGTAAATGATTTTTGAAAAATTATTGTCGATCGCTTTAGGACTGAAATGGATTTGCTCCAAAATCTGCCCAATGATCACCATGACTTGTTCTTTTTTATCTGGCGGAGTCGGTTTTTTGAGTACCGTAATCCCCGTTAACAAAACAGCCAAAAAAGTGATCCCACTCAAAAGAAACAAACGCTTTGTAAGCTGCATACTGTTGTTTTTTTTTAATCTCTCTAAACATCATAGGACTTGCAAGTCCATTCATTCCACTTGTCCTGTTTTATCATTTTTTGATAAAAAGATAAAACAGACTCTAATTAACCAATAAAACGAATACTATCCTGATAAGTTTTGTAAAAAAAGCCGGGAAACTTAAAATTTCTAATTCCCTTTTTTCACCAAACTCCCCGCGTAAACTTTAGTAGCCTTCCCATTGCTAAAAACAACTTTCCCATTGACCCAGACTTTAGAAAAACCAGTAGACAATTGCAAGGGTTGCTGATAGGTAGCGTGATCCTGCACTGTGGCAGGATCAAACAATACGACATCGGCAAAATAACCTGGTGCGATCAATCCACGTTCAGCAATTCCTACATGTTCGGCGGCAAGGCCCGTCATTTTATAGATGGCATTTTCTAAAGTCAGGCGGTGTTGCTCGCGAACGTAGCGCGCCAATACCCGAGCAAAGGCACCATGTCCGCGGGGATGACCTTCCGCTGCACCATCCGAACAAATGTTGGTTGAGGGCCATTCCATCAGCGCTACCATATCGGATTCCGTCATAGAACCACAAATCGCGGATTGATCTGTCCCTTTTTCTTCCGATTCTGCAACTAGATGCATCAGCGTGACGGCAGGTTTTTCACTGCGCAGTTTGGCAATTTCAGCGATTGTTTTCCACTCATATGCTGTATTCGCCTCATAACTGGAGATGATGATCTTTTCGGGCGGAGCAAGTTCTGTTAAAGCAAATTCCGCACTCGCCAAATTATCGTAATCCCGTTTTGGAAAAAGCACCCGCAAGGTGGACGACCAATACTCGTAAGGATACCAATCCGCGGTGATGTTGACCCCCGAGCGCCGCGCTTCTTGTAGCGCGGCAAGTATTTCAGGCGTTTTGCCCCATTTGCTGCGCATGGCGATTTTGAAATGCGCAATCTGAACCGATAGTTTGGCAATCCGGCCAATTTGTACGATCTCATCCAGCGCATCTTCCAAAGAAATGTCCTCGCTACGGATATGGCTGATGTAGCGCCCGCCAGCCGCTGCGGTTGTTTTAGCCAATTCCAACACTTCATCCCGACTAGAGTAAAAACCGCGTTCGTATTCCAAACCAGTTGACAAACCCAAAGCGCCGTTTTTCAGATCCTCCAGCAAGAGCACCTTCATCTTTTCAAGTTCTTCGTTGGTTGCCTGACGCCGAAATCCGGCATTGCCCATGGCCTTTACCCGAATGCTGTTGTGCCCCACATAAGTAGCCAGATTCAGCGAAATCGGTTGTTTGCTAAGTTGAGCTTCGATTTCTTTAATCGGCGCGGAACCGCCATCTTGTCCCACCACAATAGTCGTTATTCCTTGTGCCAAGGCCATGGTGATTTCCGGATTTTTATCCATCCCCCAATCGTGATGACTATGGGTGTCAATAAAACCCGGAGCTAAAACTTTTCCCTTCCCATCAACGACCTGTTCTCCAGGAAAAGGTTGCAGGAGCTCGCCAATCTCAAGTATTCTATCATTTTTGATGCGAACGGAAGCGGCTCGAGCGGGAGCGCCGGTTCCATCAATTACTTTTACATTTTTGATGAGCGTAAAATCAGCTTTCAGCAATGGTTTGCCCTCCAGCAGGTTGTTGATGTTTTTTCGAAGCAGATTAAGTCCGAATGGATTATTGGAATTCTCTAGCGCAATCAGGGTCAGGTGCAGCACCGTATCCCGCCAAACCACTGTACGAAAGCCAACCCAAGAACCCGTATGGGCAATCACCTCGCCGTTTTTATCGATCCCCCACCCAAACCCATAAGGATAGGTACTGCCATCTTTCAATTTTACTGGCGTGTAAGCGGCTTTCATGGCTTCGCGGGGCAAAAGCTGATAGGCATCCAAGGCTTGTACCCATTTGGCCAAATCCTCGATGGAAGAATAAACATTACCATCCCCGACAACGCCATCTATGCGGATAAGGTCATTTTCTTGGGTTTTTCCTTGACTGCGTTCAAAACCGTACACCCGATTGGGCGTTGGAAAAGGAACTTTCATCTGATGGTGATGAACATAAGTATTTTTCAGCCCCAGCGGTTGGGCTATTTTTTCATTGAAATACTCGGCAAAAGTCTTTTCCGAAGCACGTTCTACAATGGAACCCAACATCACATAACCAGTATTGGAGTACGACCATTTCTCGCCAGGCTGGAATTCCAAAGGCGGATGGTAGGTTTTAAATAGATCGAGCATAAGGTCGTTGGTCAAAGTATCCAAGGGCCCTAAATAATGCTGAGCCAAATCAAAGTACTCGACCATGCCACCAGTATGGTTCAACAAATTGCGGATGGTGATATTGGAATAAGGGACTTCGGGCAAAAGTTTGGTTATGGGATCGTCATAGTCCAGTTTACCGTCTTGCTTTAAGATCATCACCAGGAGTGCTACAAACTGTTTGGAAACCGAAGCAAGGTTAAAGGTTGATTGAGGGGTTATTTTTTCACCCGTTTTGATGTTAGCTACACCAACCGCTTTTTCAAAAACGGTTTTGCCATTTTCGGCCCACAGTACGGCGCCATTATAAAGCTGTTGCTGCTGCATGGCGACCACCAAAGAATCCAAACGTCTAATGGGTAAGCGGGTTTGCGCATAATCGGGTAAGGTGATCAACAAAAAAGAGGCTAGGAATAGAAAGGGACGCATGTCTTAATGGTTTTGTTTTGAACAGGAAAATACAAATTCCACAGCATTTTCCTATGGTCAACCTTGGAATTTGTTGGTCACTGCTGTAAAAAAACGCTTAACTTACCCCTTTAAAGGAGATGTGCCAGAGCGGTTGAACGGGCCTGATTCGAAATCAGGTGTACTCGTAAGGGTACCGGGGGTTCGAATCCCTCCATCTCCGCCATTTATTTAGTGGGGAAAGACCAATTATCATTCCTAATACCCTACTACCGCATCATCCATAGCTCGATTATCCGCCACACCTTCCAGTCTTCCGTCTTTTCTTCGCAAAATCGACTCCACCTGACCAATACCCGGCCAGTCCACAATGTTGTGTCCCATTGTTTTTAATTTCCCTCTAATGGCTTCATTGGCTGCGCCTTTTTCCAAATACAACTCGTCCGGAAACCACTGACTATGAAAACGCCGGGCATGCGTAGCCTCGGTCATGGTCATCTTAAAATCAATCACATTAGAAATTACCTGCAAAACGGAAGTGATGATCGTAGTTCCACCAGGTGTACCGACCACCATAAACAGTTTTCCATCCTTGGTAACGATGGTTGGCGTCATGCTACTCAAAGGGCGCTTGCCGGGTAAAATAGCATTGGCATCCCCGCCGATGGCACCGTATAAATTAGGAACACCGGGTTTGGCGCTAAAATCATCCATTTCATTGTTGAGCAAAAAACCAGCTCCGCCCACAACCGTCATGGCGCCATAACCCGCATTTAGCGTAGTGGTTATTGACACTGCATTGCCCTCGGCATCCACAATGCTATAGTGGGTCGTTTGATGGCTTTCTTTGGGATGGAATGTCCCTCCATCAATGGCGCTGCTGGGCGTGGCTTTGGCCGGGTCGAAATCGGCAAAGCGCTTTTTCAAATAAAAAGTATCGAGCAACGACGCTACCGGCACGGTAAAATAATCTGCATCGCCTAAGTGTTTGGCACGATCGGCATAGACCCTACGCTCCGCTTCGGTGATCAGGTGAATGTGTTCGACTGAATGAAACCCTGCTTTGGCTAAATCATAAGGTTCGATGATCTGGAAGATCTGAAACATCGCTATTCCTCCACTTGAGGGTGGCGGCATGGCGATGATCTCGTACCCTCGGTATTTTCCGAGCATGGGTTTGCGCCAAGCAGCCTGATAATTGGCTAAGTCTTGGGTTGTAATCCAGCCATTGCCGCGTTTCATTTCCGCAACCAGCAATTCGGCGGTTTTCCCTTTATAAAAACCATCGCGTCCTTGATCACGGATCCGGGTAAGGGTGGCTGCTAACTCCGGTTGACGCAGTAGATCTCCTTTTTTCCAGCGCTGGGTACTGTCTTTTTTGACAAAAACACAGGGACGTGTATTGTTTTTGATAAAACCTGCTCGGTATCCATTGAGTCCCTCGGCTTCTCCCTGGGTGATGCGAAAACCCTGAGCAGCTAAGTCTATTGAGGGCTGAACCAAACGTTTCCAATTTTTCAACTTAGAATAGCGCTGAAACATTTGCCAACAACCTTCTACGCTTCCCGGCACGCCAGCAGAAAGGTGTCCTTCTGTGCTTTTACCATTGATCACATTTCCTTCGCTATCTAGGTACATGTCCCGATTGGCTTTGGCAGGAGCTTTTTCGCGAAAATCCAAAGCTTGAGCTTCTTTTCCATCCGCGCTCCGGTACATCAAAAAACCGCCTCCACCAAGGTTGCCTGCTGCTGGATAAACAACCGCCAAGGCCAGTTGTACAGCAATAGCGGCATCAATGGCATTTCCGCCTTCCTTTAGTACTTTTAGTCCTACCTCCGAAGCTAAAGGATGTGCAGTACTGACAATTGCGCTATCGGCAATAATGGATTTTTCAATGGTATAATCCGAATGCGTGGTTTTAGGTACGCAAGCAGCAGCAACAATCAGTAAGGTAAAAACGAAAGGATAAGCAGGAAAACGCATGAATGCCGGATTAATCGTGAAGGAATGAACAAAGGTGGGATGAAAATAAACAAAGGAATTGAAATCCGACTAAATATTTGGGAAGGAATGCCAATAATGAGTTTGCCCCCGCAGCGATAAGTTCAAACCTTTAGCTACAGAGGCAAACTATACAAATCAATGTCTTCCGTAAACCAAAACTTCGGCTCGTGAACGGGAGAAATTTTTGGAATCGTACCAAAATTCAATTCGATCAATCAACCGATTGTTACCTACCAAATCAATGACGCGAGAATTACCTCCTCGTCCAAAATTGTGGCGCAATTCGATTTCTTGTTTTTCTCCGTTTCCAAAAAAAACGATACAACGACGCATATTAAGC
>JBBRGN010000315.1:0-5165 GCA_038240665.1 Chitinophagales bacterium
TAGGTTTCGAACCAGATTAAGCTTTGGTTTCGAGTTTAAATAGCATAATAAAAATGGGGCTCCAGACTACTGGAACCCCATTTTTCGTTTAGCGACTGTTTTTATGCTGCTATTCTGTCCAGTCAATTTTTTTGTGCGAGCCATCGCAAAAAGGCTTGTTGGCCGAAGCGCCGCAACGACAAAAAGTAGTTCTTGGCCCTTTTTCTACGATGCTGCCATCGGCCAATTTTATTTCCAATTTGCCAAATACCGCCATTGGTCCGCCCTTAAAAACCTCAATTTTAATGGGTTCTACCGTTTCTTCTGGCTGAGGAGTAACTTCCTGTTCCATGTTTATTTGTTTTTTCGATAAATAAATGATCTACGTTGGCAATTTAGGAATGATTGCTGAAAAAAAAGTAAAGGAATCATTTGGAGAAATAAAAAAATATGCTTTATATTTAAGTAAGTAATTACGTAGTTAATTAAAAAACTTGTATATGCTTCCTTTTTATGAAATGTCTGGACCGATGGCGCTTGGTAGTCGGCTTCGTTTACTCAGCGAATGGATCACCCGGGATGCCATCCGTACCTATGAAAGTTATGGGCTCGACTTTGAGCCTCGTTGGTTTTCGGTGTTTTATACGCTGGGACAAGCGCCGGGCAAAAGCGTCATGGAATTGGCTGAATTCATTGGCCAATCGCATGTTTCCATCAGTCAAATAGCTGCCGCATTGGTCAAAAAAGAGTGGATTATAACCCAAACCGATCCTTCCGATAAACGAATCAAACGGCTTTTTTTGACTGCAAAAGGGCAAGCTATTTTTGAACAAATGGGTCCCGTCATTAAAGATGTAGATCTGGCCATCCAAACCTTACTAGGGCAGCTACACCGCGATCTTTGGGGAGCGCTGGATGAATTGGAGCGTGGTTTATTGGAAAAAGATTTTTACACCCGTGTACAAGATCTACGCAAAGCCGAAGATCAAGCCAATATTCGCATCGTTGATTATGAGCCAGCTTATCGAAAAGCTTTTAGTCAACTCAACTATGAATGGATTGAACGTTATTTTAAGGTGGAGAATCCCGATCGCAAAGCGCTAGAAAATCCGGAAGCCTATATTCTTGAACCCGGAGGCGCCATCATCATCGCCTTGATCAAAGACGAACCCTTGGGTGCTTGTGCTTTGATCAAAAAAGAGGGAGGCACTTATGAATTGGCCAAAATGGCGGTATCGCCCAAAGCACAAGGTAAAGGTTTGGGGTATTTATTGGGTCAGGCAGCCATCCAAAAAGCAAGAGCAATGGGTGGAGATAAACTTTTTCTAGAATCCAACACCAAACTAATTCCCGCCATCAACCTGTATTACAAACTGGGTTTTCACAAGATCGAAGGCTATGCTTCGCCTTACGAACGATCCAATATTTTGATGGAAATGGCGATTTAGGCAAAAGTTTACCCCCTTGATTTGGCTTTTTTGCCACTATACACTCTATATTTAAAAAAAATTCTGCTATGTCCTTGCTTTCTTCTTCCCAACCGGAATGGTTGATTCTGGAAACATCCGATTGGTTGGCGATCAACAAACCTGCGGGGGTAAGTGTAGAGCGCACCAAAGGGGCAAGCGACACCATGGAGGATCAGGTATATGGCTATTTAAGTCAACAAAAAAAGAATCCTTTCGTGGGGATCGTCCATCGTTTGGATCGCGTAACCAGCGGCGTGTTGCTGATGGCGAAAAAGAAAAACGCCCTCCAACAACTCAACGATCAAATCAGCAAAAGACAGATGACCAAATTGTACCGCGGACTTACCGAACATTTACCACCTCAGCCTGAAGGCGAGTTGGTTCACTGGCTGTACAAGGATCATCTGCAAAAAAAAGCTTTTGTCTTTGATGAACCGGGCTCCGATCGACAGGAGTGTCGTTTGAAATATCGAGTCCTTGCTGAGGAGGGAAAAAATTTACTGGAAATCAATTTGCTCACTGGCAAGTTTCACCAAATTCGCGCACAATTGGCGGCCATTGGTTGCCCTATTCTTGGCGACCAGCTTTATGGGGCAGCTCCCCTACCCGTCCCTCACGTGATTGCACTTCAAGCGGCTCAGTTATCGTTCATCGATTGGAACAGCGGCGAAATCATCACCGTGCAAGCTCCTGCGCCAAATTGGTAGCAACCGCTACATTTCCAAAGGAACATTGCGTTTGAATGCACAACCAAAATCTACCAAAGACTCGGTTTTTAAGATGCCCTGGATGTGGTCGATTTTTTCGTACAACAAGCGCCGCATGTGATCGCTGCTTTTGGCGACAATGCGTACATACAGCGCGTAACTCCCGGTGATGTAATAACACTCCGTGACTTCCGGTATTTTTTTGAGCTCTTCAATGATCTGTTGGGAATCGGAATCTTCGCGCAAAACCAATCCAGTAAAGGCGCCCCATTCAAAACCTAATTTTTTTTCATCCAAAACGATGCTGACTTGTTTGAGTACGCCTACGTCGCGTAGTCGGGTAACCCGCTGGTGAACCATGGTATTGGAGATGCCGAGGTCTTGGGCAATCTGTGCGTAGGGTTTGCGACCGTTGCGCTCTAGTTCCCGCAAGATCTGCTGATCGTAGTAATCAATGAGGTTGGATTCTGGCATTTTTTATAAAATTTAAGCGCCGGGATAATACCCTAATGTCAAAATACAATAAATCATGTAAAAAATTGCATCCTGATTTTTAATTTGACGCGAATTTTCAATTAAAAAGTCAATACAACTTAAAAATTGCTACAAATCAGTCAAAGCTGTAAATTTATCCTATTGATTAAAGTTACAAGCAACGACCATGGAAACCATTCTTAACGCATCCCGTTCTGCCAGCCTTATCTCCAAAGAAGACCGTTTTGGCGCACACAACTACCATCCTCTCCCTGCAGTCATTGAGCGCGGCGAAGGCGTATTCGTTTGGGATGTCGACGGAAAGCGGTATTACGATTACCTTTCCGCGTATTCAGCCGTTAACCAAGGTCATTGCCATCCGCGCATCATCAACGCGCTTACCGAACAAGCGCAAAAATTGACGCTCATCTCCCGCGCTTTTTACAACAGCGAATTGGGCCCCTACGAAGAGTTCATCACCCATCTTTTTGGTTACGATAAAGTACTGCCCATGAACACCGGCGTGGAAGCAGTAGAAACCGCCATGAAACTGTGCCGCAAATGGGGTTACTTGACCAAAGGTATTCCCGATGGTCAAGCCAAAATCATTTTTGCAACCGGCAATTTCCATGGTCGTACCCTTTCCGTTGTTTCTGCCTCTACCGATCCTAGTAGCCGAAAAGGTTTTGGCCCTTTTATGCCCGGCATTGAGGTAATTCCCTACAACGATATAGCGGCTTTAGAAACTGCCCTTCAAGATAAAAATGTAGCTGGTTTTCTTTTTGAACCCATCCAAGGCGAAGCCGGCGTGGTGGTTCCTGACGACAATTACTTCCCGGAAGCTTTCCGTCTCTGCAAAGAAAATCAAGTACTGTTCATCGACGATGAGATCCAAACTGGAATTGCGCGCACTGGTCGCATGCTGGCCATCGACTACTACAACATAAAACCCGATATTTTAATCCTTGGTAAGGCGCTTTCTGGAGGTGTATTGCCCGTTTCAGCTGTACTGGCCGATGACGAGATCATGCTGAACCTTCGTCCGGGCGAACATGGCTCAACCTACGGCGGCAATCCCCTAGCTTGTGCCGTAGCTACCGCCGCGATGAATGTGATCATTGAAGAAAAACTAGCCGAAAATGCTTTCCGCATGGGGGAATTGTTCCGTTATGAGATGCGGGAATTCATGAAAAAAACCGAACTGGTTACCCTAGTTCGCGGCAAAGGCCTGCTCAACGCCATTGTGATAGATAGCCACGAAGACGCGCATTTGGCCTGGGACATCTGTTTGAAATTCCGCGACAAAGGACTTTTAGCCAAACCTACCCACGGCAACAAAATCCGCCTCGCACCGCCATTGGTAATCACCGAAGCCCAAATGTGGGATTGCTTGGACATCATCCAATCCACCATATTGACTTTCTAAAAAACCTGCATCGATGTACATTCCCAAGCATTTTCGTAACGAGAACATCGACGAAGTAAGGAGTTTTTTGGAACGCTATAGTTTTGGCATCGTCGTGAGTCCGGTCGATGAGCGTCCATTTGCGGCGCATATCCCCTTAGAATTAGGAAAAAATGCTGCGGGGCAAGATGTATTGAATGGCCATCTCTCTATCGCCAACCCCATTTGGAAAGCGCTGAGCAACCAAGAAGGGCAAGTACTGGCCATCTTTCAAGGCCCTAACACTTACGTTTCTGCCAGCTGGTACGACCACGAAAACGTATCCACCTGGAACTACATAGCCGTCCACGTTTATGGTCGGGTGCGCATACAAACCGAGACGGAAGTATACAATGCCTTGAAAAAAATGGTTGACAAATACGAGGCCATCACAGGTACCGGACTGCAAGTAGAAAACTACTCCGCAGGCTACATGGCACAACAAATGAAAGGTTTGGTAGGCATTGAAATTGCCATTGAAGAGATCCAAGCAGCCTATAAATTATCTCAAAACCGCGATGATGAAAACCATGGCCGAGTGGTACAAGCACTAAAAGAATCCCAAGACCCTGAAGCACAAGCCTTAGCCAATCTGATGAAGCGCTAAACCAACAAGTGCTGCCATCCCCGACAAAAATAGGTCGTGCGGCCTGCTATGTTGGCTTTTTCCACTACGCCGCTGCCGTCGGGCGCAGGATGCCCCTCTACACGCCATTGCCACAACCAATTTTCCGGGTATTCTTTGTAATACGCACGGTGATCCACCGCAAATTGCAAGATTTTTTTGAGCAGAGAAAAAATCAATTGACGCTGTTCCATGCTCAATTTGGCGACCAAAGAAGCGGGGTGAATTTGAGTCTGGTAGCAGATTTCATCCGCATAGAGGTTGCCCACCCCCGCCAATTTTTTTTGATTAAGCAAAAATGCCTTAAGGTTGCCCTTTTTTCCTTCCATGGCTTGTAAAAAATCCGCTTCGCTGATCTCCAGCGCATCTGGTCCCAATTCAATGGATTCTATATACCCTTCTAAATCCTCTAAATACAAAATTCGCGCAAATTTGCGGGGATCATCAAAACCCAAGCGCGAGCCATT
>JBBRGN010000316.1:0-5157 GCA_038240665.1 Chitinophagales bacterium
AACATTCCCAAGGATGGGCAAAAAACCAATGGATTGTGGATCTTTGGGATTGCGGTTGTTGTAGAGGTGAATGCCTTTTTGGTATTCATTTATCAGCAGGATATTGCCATATACGTAGATCTTTCCTGGTGTTTCCAGGGCTTGCGGTAAGTCGAGTTTCACATCAGCGCGTAAATCGGCTAATTTGACGTATTTCGGCTGGTAAAGCACATAAGTTTGCTCCACCTTACATTTGTCTTGTAAACATCCAGTGAGTACGCTGCCCAGCAGCAAGGCAGTCATGCCCAAGCGAAGAATCCTTTTCATT
This sequence comes from Chitinophagales bacterium, assembly GCA_038240665.1. Classification (GTDB taxonomy): domain Bacteria; phylum Bacteroidota; class Bacteroidia; order Chitinophagales; family Saprospiraceae; genus Haliscomenobacter. The sequence goes on from JBBRGN010000316.1 coordinate 308, forward strand.
GCCATGTTACGTATTTTTCCAGGCAAGACGCAGCCTGGTTACTGAGCGTTGGCGAAAAGGAAGCATTTTTAAAAAAAAAATGAGTTTGGGATTTGCAATGAGTCAATATTCCACTGCTGTAAGTTGTCATCCAATGATCAGCTAAAATCGCGTAACGATGATTCATATTGTAGCGGCGGGTTTCAACCCGCCGCTTTGTTGTCAGCCCACGCAGGTAAAGTGCCGTAGGTACGACACATTTTACACAACATGGACCGTACCTACAGCACTCCAAATCAATAATCTGGGCATGTTTCAGCGGGTTGAAACCCGCCGCTAATAAATGGTTCGTCGCTACGCGACTGGTAGCGAGGGAGATCAAAAATAGAAGTCTATTAGCCGAATACTAAAAAATGGCATCCATTTGATCACCAGCAGGTATAATTTAGAATTCACCTTATCCCAACAAATATACCCGCAAACTCCGGGCACCATGCGCGCCGATGACCATCGCCTGCTCAATGTCTGCCGTTTTTGAAGGGCCGGCAAGCCACAACCCAAATCCGGTAGCCGCTGCATTGACCTGAGCATAAGCAGCATGTAAATTATGTACCAAGTTTTTGCGCTCCAACACAATGGCCAAATGCTGGGCAATAAAAGGCAAAACGCGGTGTCCGCCAAAATTGGTTTCATCCAACCAGATGGCAGCACTTTCCGCCACGCCTAATTGACCTGGCAAAATGGCTAGATCGGCCAGCGCCAAATCATGTGGATCGGTGATTGTTTCGGGATGAATGCCCACCAAAGACAATGCAGCAATGCCGTGAACGATCTGCTGGGCACCGGGAAAAACAAGTCGCAAATCTTCGGCTATAAAAGCAAAATCGGGTGCAAAAACGGCCGTTCCACCGATAAGCCCTAAGGTATCGGCAAACTTAAGCGCTAGATCATCAAAATTGGGTTCAAAATGGATATTTTCCGGCAGAGCAGGTCCTTCACTTGGTCGGTTTTGCCGAATTTTTTCCAGTATCTGTAATCTACTTTTTGATTCCATGAGCTCCGTTTTTGAGGTACCATTCGCGGAAGCTTTCAGCGGGTGCCGTCGGCATTTCGCGGTGTTTGTACCAGGGATTAAGGCCGTTGTTGGCCAAAAATGGTGCTAAGCGCAACACCCTGCGACCGATTTTTCCCATCAATCGGTATACTTTAGGGTGAGACAATACATAATTCATCAGTTGGATCCCCTTTTTTTTGCCCGTCTCCACATACCCTTCGGCTACCACTACCTGTCGCCATTTCCAGATCTGATCGTGGATGTCAATTTTTACCGGACAAACGTTGGTACAACTGCCGCAAAGCGTAGAGGCAAAGGGCAAATCAGCATTGGCTTTCATGTCAATATTGGGGGCAAGAATGATCCCGATCGGGCCGCCCACCGCAGTATGGTAAGAATGACCGCCGCTGCGCCGGTAGACCGGGCAGGTATTGAAACAAGCGCCACAACGGATGCATTTCAATGAATTGCGAAAATCAGCGCGTCCCAACTGCGTTGTACGTCCATTGTCCACAATCACCAAGTGCATTTGTTGACCCTCCCTGGGGGCGTGAAAATGACTGGAATAAGTGGTAATCGGTTGACCCGTAGCACTGCGCGCCAATAAGCGTAAAAACACCCCCAAATGCGCCATTTTCGGGATGATTTTTTCCAAACCCATACAAGCAATATGGATTTTGGCCAGGTGAGCGCCCATATCGGCGTTACCTTCGTTGGTACACACCACAAACCCGCCGGTTTCAGCAATGGCAAAGTTGACGCCAGTGATGGCGGCCTCGGCTTGAATAAACTTTTCGCGCAGGTGTTGTCGAGCCGCTTCAGTAAGGTATTGCGGATCGGTGGCGCCCTCGTCCGTCCCTAAGTGCTGGTGAAAAGTGATGCCAACATCCTCGCGTTTGAGGTGGATAGCGGGCATCACGATATGGCTGGGGGGTTCGTCGCGCATCTGGACAATGCGCTCGCCCAAATCGGTATCAATCACTTCGATGCCATTTTTTTCCAAAAAAGGATTCAAATGGCATTCCTCGGTAAGCATGGACTTGGACTTGACGATGCGGTGCAGATCGTTTTGGCGCAAGATGTCCAACACGATTTGGTTGTGTTCCTGCGCATCGGCCGCCCAGTGGATCTGGATGCCATTAGCTTCCGCCTTTTTTTCGAAAACCAACCAGTAGTCGTCCAAATGCGCCAAGGAATGGTCTTTGATCGTGGAGGCCAAGTTGCGCAGTGCCTCCCACTCCGGCAAGGACCAAGCGGCCTTATCGCGTTTTTGGCGCATGAACCACAAAGATTCATCGTGCCAATCCACCCGGGCTTCATCCAAATTAAAAATGTCTGCGGCTTGTGCGTGTTTGCTCATCGGGCATTTAGAATTTCGGCGATGTGAATGACTTTTATCGGACTTTTCTGGCGGCGCAAGATGCCTTCCATATGCATCAGACAGGACATGTCCCCGCCGGTAATGTACTCGACGTTTTTTGACCGATGATCTTCCACCCGGTCTTTACCCATTTTTGAGGATATGGCTTCTTCCGATACGCAAAAAGTACCGCCAAAACCACAACATTCATCGGAGCGATCCAGGGTAGCGATTTCCAGCCCAGCTACCTGATCAAGCAAGGACAAGGGTTTGGAAAAGGCGGGCAGTACCCGTTCCGACATCGATGACAAACCCATCATGCGCTGGCCATGACAACTGTTGTGAAAGCCCACCCGGTGAGGGAAACGCGCTTGGATGGAGCTTACTTGCAAAACGTCGGTCAGAAACTCGCAAAGTTCATACACCTGGTAACTACTATTGGCCTCATGCGGCAAAACATGTTCTTTGAGGTGCAAGGCACAACTACCCGAGGGGGTGACAATATAATCGTAGCCAGCAAAATTGCGCAAAAAATTGGCGTTGCAATCTCCGGCGATGGCCGCAAAACCCGAATTGGCCATGGGCTGACCACAACAGGTTTGATCCAGCGGATAACCCACTTCGCAGCCCTGAGCTTGGAGCAATTCCAAGACCGCAATGGCTACCTGTGGATAAAATTGATCAACATAACAAGGAATAAATAAACCTACTTTCATAGACAATTGTTGAATTGCAATTATAACTCAAAAGTGGCAGGAAAGGATGCAATTGAGCAGAAATCATTTGGAACGACCGGGCGATTTTTCAGGAAGCTTTTCCTTAAAAAACCAACAACTCAAGCAAAATGACCGTTGAATACCAAAAAAGGAGATGAAAAAAATGAATTACTACCAAATGCTGGCTGTCCTCTGTTGTTTACAAAGTTTTATTTTTTCCGGAAACGCCCAAATTACGTTCTGGATAAAAAAGCTTCCTCCCCTTACGCCCAAGGAAAGCAATTTGTACATCGCCGGAAATTTTAACGCTTGGAATCCCGCCGATCCCAATTCCCGCTTAACTTTGCAAACCGATGGCACGTACAAATTGGTGCTGAATACCAAGCCGGGCAAAATCGAGTTCAAATGTACCCGTGGCGCTTGGAACAACTGCGAAACCAATCCCCAAGGACAAAATGTGGCAAACCGAGCATACAACTACCAAGGTCAACCCCTAACCATTGAAATAATGATTGAAAATTGGCAAGACAACAATGGATCCCGTCCGGTAAGCACCGCTTCGGCCAACGTTAAAGTGCTGACTGATGCTTTTCCGATGCCTCAGTTGCAGCGTCAACGCCGCATTTGGATCTATTTGCCCCCCGATTATGAACAATCGAATCGGCAATATCCGGTACTGTATATCCAAGATGGCCAAAATGTATTTGACACTGGCACCAGTTATGCCGGCGAATGGTACGTAGACGAGGCGCTGGACAAGCTATTCCAAGACAATGGAAAAACCGCCATCGTGGTCGCGATTGACAATGGCAGCACTCAGCGCATGAACGAATATTCTCCCTGGAAAAACGCTCGAATGGGCGGCGGTGAAGGAGCGGCTTACCTTAAATTTCTGGTTGAAACCTTAAAACCCTACATCGACCAGCATTTTCGCACACTTAAAGGTCCGGAATCCACGGGGATTATGGGTTCTTCGATGGGTGGATTGATTGCCTTTTACGGCGCACTTCAATACCCTAAGGTGTTTGGAAAAGCCGGGGTATTTTCTCCTTCTTTTTGGTTTTCAAGCGAGGTATTTGCTTTTGCGCAAAAAAAAGCGCCCTAAGCCCCCGATCTAAAAATGTACCTTTTGGCTGGCCAACAGGAACCGGAAATGATGGGCATCAGCATGCGGAAAATGGGCGACCTGCTGCGTCAGCATGGTTTTTCGGATCAGCGTTTGGTGACCAAGCTTACTGATGGTGGCCACAATGAGGCTTTCTGGGGGAAGCTGTTTCCGGAGGCATTTGGGTGGTTGTATTGAAAGGGCGGGGAATTAATAATTTAAAAATTTAATGGGTAATTACTTGTAAGTTAAGTAATCATTTGCCATATTGAATGATGAGAGCGTTATAGTACTGCGTAGATAAATCAATTTGATAGATGAAATAACATGCAGGCTTAAGCGTACTTACCCGCAACTGACGACTAAGTAAAAAGTGGAATGCGGGTTTTGGTTTGTCGTTAGTTGCGGTAGAGCGGTGATAGCGGAAACAATAAACGAAAAAATAAATAATACAAGGATATAAATAAGGCGATGACGTATAGCCTGTTGGCGCACATACGGAACTCTGGCACTTTGATTAAAAGACCTGTTGATGTTTTCGTGCCTCTTGTGAAAAGGGTATTGTTTCTTTTGAATAGACGAGGCGTGACAAAAGGGGAAAGTTTCATGGAAATAAAAAAGTGTTTCGATGAAACG
>JBBRGN010000317.1:0-5146 GCA_038240665.1 Chitinophagales bacterium
CCAGAAGACAACAATTACCGCAAACTAAAGAGTAAGCTCAAGAGTCAATTGCTTGATGCTGTTTTTTTAGTGGATTTAAAACAAGCAAATGGTACCGAGCATGATAAAGCATTGGTTCAGTGTTGGAAAGACTTCGCGGCCATAAAAATTTTGCTGAATCAAGGAGCTTCTATTGTACCAGTTGAACTTGCACAGCGCTTGTTGAGATTAGCTTTGCAATTCCGATTTACCGAATTGATTTTGAGCACGACTAAATTGATGCGGGTTTTTTATACGACTAGGATGCCTGATGCCCGTAAATTCGAGCAATCCGACAAAATCTATCAGCAGTATAAAAAAATTGCTTTCGCAGAAAACCTTGTTGAAGACGCCTATACAGAGTTGATAACACAGTATCGATTTATGAAAAAGAATAAAACCGAGCTCAGCCGACAAGCCTTTGCGGCTTTTGAGCAGGTAAAGCCCTTCCTAGACGAAAATGCAACCCATCGCTTATCTCGTCATGCTCATATGCTTCAGCTTTTTGGATACATGTTTTTAAACGATTACCGGAACAGCATAGAAGTTTGTAAATCTGCTATTCATAAGCTCAACCAGCCTCCTTACAGGAATTCCCAAATGCTCAACATTTTTTTGTACCAAAAATTGGCCTGTTATACCCAATTGAAAAAGTATGAAGAAGGATTGGATGTGGCGGAAGAAAGCCTTGCATTGGAAATTCCAGGGTCTATAAATTGGTTTAAAAACCGGGAGTTGACCTTGGTTTTGGCGCTTCATACCCAGAATTACCAGCATGCGTATTCCATTTTTGAGCAAGCGTTTGCGAATCAGCGTTTTAAAGATTTATCAGGAGAAAATGCCGAACAATGGAAAATTGTCGAAGCATATTTGCAATTTTTGATTCATTGTGGAAAAATACGACTCGAAGGAGAAGCGCTGGCTAATAATTTCCGACTCAACAAATTTTTGAACGAGGTTCCGATCTTCTCTAAAGAAAAAGCTGGCCGAAACATACCGGTTCTCATTGTACAGATCTTGATGCTGATCGCTAATAAAAAATACGAGCAAGCGATCTTTCGTATTGATGCTTTGGCGCGTTATAGCACGCGGCATTTGCGGAGAGAAGACGCATTCCGTTCCAATTGTTTTATTCGGCTGCTCCAGCAAGTTGTAGTTGCTGATTTTCACAAAGCAGGGGTGATGCGGCGGACTGATAAATTCATGGAGCAGCTGAAATCTATGCCATTGGATGCTGCGAACCAAGATCACGATATTGAAATGATTCCTTATGAAGACCTCTGGGAATTGATTGTGTCTACGCTTACCGCTAAATTTTATTACCAACCTAGATCAGGGGAAGTAAAAAGAGGAAGAAAACCCAAGCAGTAGGAAGAAAATGGATGGCAAAAGAAAAAGGGGAATCGATGAGCGATTCCCCTTTTTCAAATGATTATTTTTTTATCCCCGGCAGCCCCGTCGGACCACCTTTTTGCCATTCGTAAGTTGGCGCTTTTTTTACGGTTGGATAAACTTCGTCCAAAGTATTGCCATCGTACAAACGACCATTTTTCATCACGTAGCGGATGGAATTGGTGTTGCGGATGTTTTCCAATGGATTTTTATCTAAGACGATCAAATCTGCCAATTTTCCAGTTTCCAAAGAACCTAAGTCTTTGCTTAAACCAATCGCTTTGGCTCCCAAAATAGTGGCTACTTTGAGCGCATCGTGGGTTTTGATGCCACCAGATGCTACCGACCATAATTCCCAGTGGTAACCCAATCCTTGTAATTGACCATGCGAACCTACGCCAGAAATACCGCCCGCTTCTACCAATGCTTTGACAAACTCGGCATGGCGTTTGAAGATGTGTTCTTCGGGTAAAAACCAAGAAGATCGGCGGCGTGCTTTTTCATCCAATTCTTCTTTTGGCGTGAAGTAAGTCAGCTTTGGATCGCGCACCACGTTTTCAGTGGCGTAATAAAAATTCTCCGCCCAAGGACCGCCATAAGACACCAGCAAGGTAGGCGTATAAGCCATCTGAGATTCAGCAACCAATTTTACCACGTCTTTGTAAATCGGGTAAATCGGGAAAGCATGTTCATGACCAGGATAGCCATCTTGTAATTGGGTCATGTTGAGTTTGAAATCTAGACCACCTTCGGTTGTTGGCATCAACTTCAACTCTTTTGCGGCGGTGATCACCCATTCCCGGTGCTGACGATTCCCGGTGAGGTACATCTTGATGGTTTTGGTATTGTAGTACTCAGAATATTGTTTGAGCACGTTGCGGGTTTGTTCTAGACTTTCTAAACGATAAGCCCAGTAGCCTACCCCAGGGCCAGTAGAGTAAATTCTTGGTCCGGGCATATCACCTGATTCCACCATGTCGCCATACGTCAATACGTCGGTAGTAGCGGTTTGGGGATCGCGGGTAGTGGTAACACCATAAGCAAGGTTCGCGGCGTAGATCCAAATGCTGTTTTTATGCAAGCTCCAAGTTGGCCACATGTGCGCATGGGTATCTACGAAGCCAGGAACGATGGTTTTACCTTGCATGTCCATGACTTTGGCGCCAGCAGGCGTTTTCAGGGAACCACTTTTGCCAATGCCTTTAATGCGGTTGTTTTCTACTAGGATATCGCCTTTTTCAAGGATCTCATTGCCATTCATAGTGATGATGCGCGCGCCTTTCAACAACACCGTTCCAGAAGGAATATCGCGTGGTACGGTGACTTTGACGCGGATTTCGCCAGGTTTGTAGCTCTTGTCTTCCTCTGTTTTGTCGGCAACTTTTTTCTCCTCTTTCTTTTCGTCTTTTTTCTCTTCAGCTTTGGCTTTCTCCTCAGCTTTAGCTTTGGCTTTTTTCTCGGCTTTGATTTGCTCTTCTACTACTTTGGCTTGCGCCAGATCATAAGTAAAATAAGCATTACCGATGGACCAATTGACCCGCTTAGCGTCTGCAGTCCAATGAGGGAATTGACCACCGATGGTTGTCAATTCACGGGCTGGGAATTGCGCATTATCAGCTTTTGCAACAGAAATAGTGGGTACTTCTCCGCCAACCTTAGGCACCGTAACTACATAGATGACACTGTTGATTTGTACCAAAGCTTGATCACCTTCTGGCGCCATGGTGATCAAATCTGCAGCAGAAGGTTTTTGTGCAGGTTCGGTAGCGTTATAAGTTAGCATACAATGTTGCTCATCGTTGAGTGCGGGAAAGGTGGTAATCCCGTTTACTTTGACTAGGAATTTTTCATCGGTTCCATCCCAGCGGATGGAGGACAGTCCTTTTTCGCCATGATACAAGTAGATGCGATCATCGCTTTTTACAAAGTGAGGATTACCGCGTCCATTTGAGCTTTCGATCTTATTCACTGTGCCTCCAGTAGAAGGAATCCAACCCAGGGTTGTGGACGTTCCAAAACCTACCGGGCCATAGGTTTCTTTAAAGGCTTGAGCGGGGCCATATACAAAAACAAGGCGATTGGTTTTTTCATCCCACGACAAATCTGAATACACCGCACCTTCGTTGGTGAGGCGCATAGCTTGTCCGCCATTTGCGTTTATTTTATAGATATGCCCTTGTTCATTTTCCCAACTTACATAAGCAATGGATTGGCCATCAGGCGACCAGATTGGATTGGCTTCGGTGTAGTTAGCGGTAGTCAATCTTTTTGGAGTACCATTTGGGTAATCCATTACATACAAGCGGTTAAGCACCGTGAAAGCTAATTTTTTTCCATCTGCCGACAAACGAGGATCGCGGATTTGGGTAGCAATCATGGTTTTTTCATCGGAAATGGGATAATCAAAGCGAACCACGGGTCCAAAATCCAATTCTTCATCCACGCTAAAGGGAATATTTGTTGCTTCGCCTCCGGTCATGGAAATCTTCCATATTTTTCCTCCATAAGAGCAGATCACATTTTTGCTATCCGGCGTAAAAGACATTGCCGGTAACACACCAAGCGGAGCGATCGATTCTTGTTCGTCGCGCTGCACCGGATATGCCAACCAAGATTCTTCGCCGGTATTCAGGTTGCGTTTCATCAAACCAGTTTGGTCGTTGTAGCGAGATCCATACACCAACCAAAGACCATCTGGAGATAGGGTAGGAGTGAACGCAGAATTGGTGTTAGCCGTTTTTTGATCGACCAGACCCGTTTCGCGGTCGTATACTGCCAATTGGAATTGTGGCAGAATCGCGTTGTAATTCCAAGAAGCATTGCGTTTGGCAAACCAGATGTAACGGCTGTCTTTACCGAATGCTGGTTCTACGCACTTCATGATGTCGGGCGTTTTGATCAATTGAGTTCCACCCCCCCCATCTTTATGGTACATAAACAATTTGAGGTTGCGCACTCCTTTTGATACTACGAGGTAGTTGCCATCAGGCGTCCATTCGGCGGCTTGAATGTGCTGGTCGTTGTCCTTAGTGACTTGTACGGTATCTTGTTTTTCCGCATCAATGTACCAGAGATTTTCCGAACCGCTTTTGTCGGAAGTGAAGGCAATCTTCTTGCCATCAGGACTAAACTTCGGGTGGGTATCGTAGCCCAATCCATGGGTTACTTGTTTGGCTTTTCCTCCGGTAATAGGCATGGTATAGATGTCGCCCATCAGATCAAAAGCGATGGTTTGCCCATCTGGACTAACATCAAGTGAGATCCAGGTGCCTTCGTCGGTTTGTAGGCGCAACTTGCGGCCTACTTCAAGTGGCAGTGGTTTCTTGGAATCCACTTTTTTCGGTGTTTTGGTTGAATCGGTTTTAGGACTGTTGTCCTGGGCTGCCAATGGTGATGTCAGCAAAAAAAGCAAACAACCCATCCAAAGCCCGCATCGGGTATGAAGAAATTTCATGAGCTAACCTTGTATTGTGGTGAAGAAAATTAAAGTTTTAAAATACAGATAAGTGCCAGATATTTATCAATTACCCAAAAAATGGTAGACAAAAGTTGCTAAAAATCCGACGAAAGGAGAGGCGATGTTGTATCTTCGACGACGAATAGCATTGATTAGATTTCAATACTAGAATTAACATGGCGGAAGACTAATTGGCGAAAAAATGATCTTTTTTCCTTGTTTTTCGTTTGTTTTCTTGTGATTGCGCTGTCCTTTCCTGATTAATCGGGATATGTATTC
>JBBRGN010000318.1:0-5137 GCA_038240665.1 Chitinophagales bacterium
ATTTATCGATGCCGTCGTGGGAGGAGGAGGTTTGGTTCAAGTACCGGCGCTTTTTATTTTGTTTCCCCATTTTGCGGTACCCCGCGTGATTGGTACCAATCGCTTTTCTTCCTTTATGGGGACTTCCCTAGCTGCTTATCAGTACTCGAAAAAAGTAGTTGTTCCTTGGAAAATGGTATTGCTTGCCGCTGCTGGAGCGGGTACCCTGTCTTATTTAGGGGCGCAAATTTCCAGTCTTATCAGTCCGCAAGTTTTAAAACCAATCATGTTGGTATTGATGGCGATGATATTGGGGTACACTTTTTTCAATAAAAGCTTAGGACAAGAAAATCAGTTCCGGGTACAAGAAAAATTAATTCCATTGTATGGGTTAGGGATCGGAATGGCAGTTGGATTTTACAATGGCTTTGTAGGGCCGGGTACCGGAAGTTTGTTGGTTTTTGGGTTTGTCAGCATCATTGGGTTTAGTTTTTTGTCGGGTTCAGCCATCTCTAAATCCATCAATGCCATTGCCGATATTGCTTCTTTGGTCTTTTTTATCGGCAATGGCTATGTTGAATTTGCGGTTGCAGTACCGATGATGTTTTGCAATATGCTGGGTTCTTACCTTGGCAGCCGCGCGGCCATTTTAAGGGGCAATGGATTTGTACGCATCTTTTTTTTACTGGTCGTTTCAGCGTTGATGATCAAGTTTGGATATGATATTTTGCGGGAGGAGCTCATCAGGATAGTAAAGTAAAACGGTTTTTGTCCCGTAAACTCCTAAAAAAACGGCCAGTTTTTCGTCTACGCCGTTGTCCGCTTCAATTGCTGATTGAAGTAACTATAAATCAGTCTTGAGCCATGTTGTGGAAAACATTGACTACATCATCGTCGTCCTCGATTTTATCCAACAATTTTTCAACATCTATTTTTTGCTCTGCCGTCAACTCTTTCATGGTTGAAGGGAAACGCTCAAATTCAGCACTTAGAATTTCTATGCCTTGGGCTTCGAGGCCTTTTTGCATGGCACCGAAGTCTTTGAAGCCGGCATAAACGATGATGCTGTCTTCATCAGGTTCTAATTCTTCAAGACCAAAATCGATCAATTCTAATTCTAGGGATTCCAAATCTACACCTTCAGCTTTGATTTTAAACACGCTTTTGTGGGAAAAAATGAAGTCGTGGGTACCCGAATTGACCAATTGGCCATCGAATTTATTGAAATAACTGCGGATGTTGGCCACTGTACGCGTGGGGTTATCGGTTGCCGTTTCTATCACCACAGCTACCTTATGGGCGGCATAACCTTCATAAACAATTTCCTTAAAATCACCGCTATCTTTCCCTGAAGCCTTTTGAATGGCTCGGTCAATGTTGTCCTTGGGCACGTTCAAAGACTTGGCGTTTTGAATAGCAATCCGGAGTTTGGCATTGGATTCTGGATCTGCACCACCTTCTTTAACAGCCATGGTTACTTCGCGGTTAACCCGAGTAAAAACTTTAGCCATGTTGGCCCAGCGCTTCATTTTGCGCTCTTTGCGGAATTCAAACGCACGCCCCATAAGATCTATATTTTGCTTAGCGATCGGTTTATTAATGGACTTGATTGGTCAGAAATGTTTCTAGTTCAACAAGTCGATGAATGCGGCGCTAAAATAAATATTAATGCCGACAAGAGGTTAAAATAGAAAAAAAAATACGCGCTGCCCCTTTTTGAACTGATCTTTTTCAAATTTAAACACTACGCTTTTAAAAATCCATCCGGAACCTAAGGTTTATTCTGCGCGAAGTTAGGTAGGTTGGAATGGCGTATTGCTGTTGGAAAACGGTTTTAATCCAAGTGTTTCCCGCCTGGTTTTTGACATCAAGCAAGTTGAAAACTTCCAAACTTACCCAAGAGTTTTTGGTGAAATTGAGCAAGTGATGTGGGTGTTTGTATTTCCAATCACGGTTGTACAGCAACATGGAAAAACCAATATCAACCCGATTATAAGTGTTGAATCGGTAAGTGTTGCGGTACACCTCATTGTTTCCGCGCAAACCAAAGGGCAATCCGGTACCAAAGTTCAAGTTGACATGGGTACGGAAATTTTTATTTCGTGGTAAGTAATCCTGGAAAAAAATCGACATGTTGAACAAGCGATCGGTTGGGCGAGGGACGTCCTTAACGGCTACGCCTGCCTCCTGACCAATTTTTCGCTCCATATGTGTAACGCCGTCCAAACTCTCGCGGGCTCGCAAAAAAGAAAGGTTGATCCAGGATTCCGCATTGGGCACAAATTCTCCATTGATGCGTACATCAAATCCAGTGACATACCCCGTAGCATTGTTTGTTCCGGCGTATCGAATGCGTACGTTTTCCACGTCATACGATACCAGATCCCACAGTTTTTTGTAATAAGCCTCGGTAATCAGGCGAAATTTTTTCGGATTCACTTTTCCCAAATAAAAATCAAGGGTAAAACCAGTCACAAGATGCAGCGATTTTTGGGCCAAAACATTCGGATTCACCACACCATTGGGCGCGCGCAATTCCCGATAAAAAGGAGGTTGTACATAGACTCCGCCGGCAAGTCGGTAGGAGATATCGCTTTTTCCTTTCAATGGCTTGTATAGGATCTGGGCTCGTGGAGAGAACAAGGGTTCTTTATTGAGATCCCAGTAAGTGCTGCGTACGCCGGCTGAAATCCGCAATTCACCTATATTTTCATTGCGGAAGGTGTAAGTGTCTTGGAAAAAACCATTGATTCTGTTGGAGTTAAGGTTGTTGCTGGTTTTTAACACGCTAAACAAACGCAGTTGACTGGTGTCGTAAGGAAGAGAAAAGCCAGCTGAATCTAAGCGCTCCCATTCGTTGATCTGGTCGGCAATGTTTTCGCGTTGGTATTTTAAACTCCACTGCAAAAAGTGACTGCTGGTAATTTTGCTATCTAAATGGGTCTTTTGCAATTCAATCCCGCCGCGGTGTTCAAAGTTCGAAACGGCAGCATTGAAGAAGTTTCGCACGTATAGGTGTTGCGTACCCGTGCCCAGTTCGGAAATAACTTGTCCGAATTGGCTACTCCCCAGGCCGGATTCGATCTGCCGCAAGCTGTAATCGCCTATAATGTCGAAAGTTTCATTCTCATTTGATCGAAAATGGGAAGCCATCAATTTTAGGTAGACGGGGTTGCGTTTGCGATCGGGTAGATACGTGAGCGACAATCCACCCATAGAAGTGGTGAATTCATCCACTTCCTGACCTTCAAAAACGGTGTAAAGCTGCAAAGTGTAATTGACCAAACCGAAAGCGGAGCTACCCGTTGAGGGCCTGAATCGATAGTTGGAGCGATTGTAGTTGGCCAATAAACCCAGTTGAAGATTGCGCGTAATATCGTAAGTGAGGTAAGTTTGAATGTCTTCAAAATTGGGAACATACTCCCCTTTAATATCCAATCCGCCCAACAGATAAGCATTGGTTTTGTAACGCGTACCAACCAGATAACGGAACCGGCGAAACTTATCCCCACCAAGTTTTGTGCTTCCTTCTATATGGGCAGTAGCGCCCAACAAACTTGCGCTAATCGAAGCTTTGGTACTATCCGGGCGTTTGTATTTGATGTCGAGAACCGACGACATTTTATCGCCATACCTGGCTTCAAATCCACCTGAGGAAAAAGATAAATCGCGGATTAAGTCGATGTTGGGAAAACTAAGTCCTTCTTGCTGTCCAGCACGTATCAATTGCGGACGGTAGATTTCAAAGTCGTTGACATAAACGAGGTTTTCATCGTAATTTCCGCCGCGGACGTTGTATTGAGAACTCAATTCACCGCCCGTACCACTGCTTACCCCTAAAGCAATAGAGGGAAGTATACTTTCCAAGTTACCGGTCGTAGAGGGCAATATTTTCAGAGATTCAACTTCTTCACGGATCATACCTCCCGATTCCAATCGACCGATCTTAACCACAATTTCAAGATTAGATTCCGCCGGAGCCAATTGGATGTCTATCTGCCGGGTACTACGTGCCGGCAGGGCTTTTACAATTACCGGAGATTCTTTATAGCCTACCCGGGTAAATACCACGACCAAATCTTGATCTGAAGGGATATCCAAGCTGTACCGGCCATTTTCCGCAGTTGAAGTAGCGATGTTGGTACCTTTTACATAGATGGAAACAAAATCAATGGGTTGTTCATTGGCGCCATCTTTCACGATACCAGTAATACGGGCTATTTTATCTTGGCCAAAAACGCATAAACTGCTGAATAGCAATAGAAAAAGTATAGCGTGTTTCATTTTTTTTGCATTAATATTCTGAGCAGGGGACGTTACACCCAAAAATTGTCGGTCTATTGCCAATCATTTTTGCCCAAACTGGCAATAGCTTTCAACCGGGCAATCATATCGTTGGGATCAGGGGCCGAAAATACACTATTTCCTGCAACCAGTACATCTGCGCCGGCTTGTAAAAGTGCTTCAGCATTTTGCAAGCCCACGCCGCCATCTATTTCAATATGGGCTTTCAGGTTGCGAATCTCCAGCATTTCCCGTAACTTTTGAATTTTGGGTATGGTACGGTAGATGAATTTTTGTCCGCCAAAACCAGGATTTACCGACATGATCAGCACCAAATCTAAATCTTCTAATACATCCTCCAACAATTCGACTGGGGTACTCGGATTCAAAGCAACACCAGCTTTAGCGCCCGTAGCTTTGATTTGCTGAATAGTACGATGGAGATGAGGACATGCCTCCTGGTGAACTGTAATGACATCGGCGCCAGCAGCTCGAAATTGTTCGATATAGCGCTCAGGTTCTACGATCATTAAGTGTACATCAATGGGTTTTGTACACATTTTTTTTACAGCTTCCAGGATCAGCATACCAAAGGAAATGTTGGGTACAAATCGACCATCCATCACATCAAAATGAAGCCAATCAGCCTGACTGGCGTTGACCATAGAAATGTCATCAGCAAGGCGAGTGAAATCGGCAGCCAACAACGAGGGTGCAATCAAATGTTTGCCCATCAAGGAAATTTTTTAATATGAGACTTGAAAGTTGTGCAGAATAAACTTAATTTGCAACGAAGATAAAAAAAACCGGTCAGGGAACCTAACCGGTTTTCAAAAAGAGCTTTGAGAGGCTATCTACATACCAAGGACATCTC
>JBBRGN010000319.1:0-5130 GCA_038240665.1 Chitinophagales bacterium
AATCCGACAAACCTGGAAACTCACGGATCACTGCTTTAAGCCGCTCGGTACTGGCGATAAAAAAAATGTTTTTTCCAAAAGATCCCGGCGTTTTTAGTCGAATACGCACAAAGGTCAAGATCAAAAATCGCGATACAGCTATACCCTCAATATTGTGGTAGGGATAACGCACATTTTTGAAGTAATTGGTGACATACACAAACTCCTGATTGATCTCCACCCTTTTCAGTCTCAACAACGTAAAGTACAATAGGGCCACTCCAGAAAGGAAAATAAACACCATTGCCAAACGAAAATTGAGCGCAGTCATGGCTCCTATATAACTCGCCGGCGTAAGCCAGATTGCTAAGGTAAAAGCACCCATGAACACAATCCAGAACACGGGAATAAAAATTTTATAAAACAAGGTCAAATTGGTTGATACCCTTTCCATTCTTTTTTGCTTATAAGACGGACCCCTAATTGGTATTTATCCTTTTGAGGGGTCTCCTAAATCCATTCCCTAGGCGCGAACATGCGGGTGATCCTCATCTTCATCTTTAGGCGCTACTCTAGCAGCAATGACTATACTGACTTCATACAAAAAATAAAGCGGCGTAGCGACCATCATCTGTGACACCACATCGGGCGGCGTGATAATGGCGGCAATTAAAAGTATTGCAACAACCGCATGGCGCCGATAGCTGCGCATATCGCCTGCGGTCATCAACCCGATTTTAGCCAAGAAATAAACGATAATCGGAAGTTCAAAGACCACGCCCATCGGTAGGGTAAACATGATCATGTAGTTCAAGTATGAATTGAGGGTAGGCGTATTTTCTACGCCGGGGAGTTTATAACCAATCAAAAAGTTGATGGAAAATGGAGCCATGATGTAGTATCCAAACAAGACCCCCGTAAGGAATAGTGCTGAACAAATAAGAACCATACCACTGGCCGCTTTTTGTTCCTTAGGATACAAACCCGGACGAATGAAACGCCACAATTCCCAAAGAACATAAGGGAAGGAAATGATCAATCCAGCGATGACGGCGACTTGAAGACTGGTGGTAAAAGCTTCGCCAAAACCGATGGCCTGGATTTTAAATTCCAAAACCTTTAAACACATGCTATCCCCTAGTCCAACGAAATTTGAAAACTGGCAGATGAGCTTATAAGTAGGAAAACTTTGATGCGTTGGCCCTAAAAGAACCTTGTCAAACAACCAATCTTGCATCATAAAAAGTACGGTAGCTGCCGTACCCACTACACTCAGCGACCGAATGATGTGCCAGCGTAACTCCTCCAGGTGATCCAGGAAAGTCATTTCCTTACCTGCAGCAGGCTCATCCATATTGTCAACATCTACTTGATCCAATGCCATTGCTTTAACGCTTGTATTTTTGGGTGATCTCGATTAACATCATTTTTGGCCAAAGGCCAAAGCGATGATTTCAATCAATTGTACAAAAGTAAGAAATAAGTGACTGCTACAAAATGAATTTCCATCTACAACTTTATAATTTGCGTGGAAGTTACTCCTAGAGTATTTTATCAACAACAAAATCAAAGTTTATGTTTGGAATGGGAGATATGATGGGCAATATGGATGCTGCGCAAAAACAAATGCGCGATAAATTATTGAGCATTGAAGTACATGCCGAAGCCGGTGATGGTGCGGTAAAAGTAACCGCCAATGCGGCACGAGAAATTTTGAGCATTACCATAAAGCCAGAACTGTTGGCAAATGGTGATGCAGAGCAATTAGAGGACTTTATTTTAGTAGCCGTTAATCGAGCTATACAATTGGCCACGGAGCAAGAAGCAGCTTCTACCAAAGACATGTTAAAAGATATGCTGCCGCCTGGGCTAAGCGGTTTAGCTGGCATGTTCAAATAGAAAATAACGCCGACACTTCTTCGTTCTATGTCTGTTTCAACTGTATGTTAAGATATGAGAATACTATTGCTGACGATTTGCTTGATCGGATCGCTTTCCCTCGCGGCTCAAACCTCAGTAGGATTGGTAGCCTATTATCCTTTTGATTCCACCTTTAATGACGCTAGTGGGAACACCACCAACACGGGTTTACCTTCCGGGGCTATGGGTTTTACTTGTGGAGTAGTTGGTAGCTCCGTTGCTTTTGCCGGCGGCGGTGATTTGATAAACATTTTAGGTGATGTTACCGATGAATTTGATACCGAGGATTTTACGGTCTCTTTTTACTTTAAATCGACCAGCGATGATGGTATTCAATATTTGTTCTCTAAACGGGCTCAAGATTGTAAAAACAACAATGTTTTTTACATTCGATACCGCCCTTCAACACGCAACATCAACGTCTATTTTGCAGAGACCCCCGAAAAAAGTATCAATTTGGTTGGTCAGCTGTCAACCAATTCTTGCTGGTATCATGTGGTAGTGGTTCGCGCTGCGGCTAAGCTTCGCCTGTATGTGAATGGTCAGCTATTAGCAGAACAAGGAACCGTAGGGCGAGCAGATATTAAAAATAACGGTAAAATTTTGCTTGGGGGTAGTTATTGCTATGGTCCTAGCGAAACACCTTTTCGGGGGAGATTAGATGAATTAAGGATATACAATCGCGCCCTTCGCGACGCTGAAGCCAGGCAATTGTATGAACTGAAACCCGATGACATCACTACCCGTGATACCATCGTTTTTTTAGGAGCGCCAGTCCCCATTCGCTTATCGTCAACTTGTGCCAATGGCTTTAGTTGGTCGCCGCGGGAAGGCGTATTTTTACCGGACGTAGGAAAAACGTCTATCGTGCCACCTACTTCAGGAGTTTTTGTCTATACCTTGGCCTTTAGTGATCCTATAAGCAGCTGTAAAGCTTCGGATTCCATCCGGATCACCGTTGTAGACCCACGAACCCTTACCTGTGATCAAGTTCTGCTTCCCAATACTTTTACGCCCAATAACGACGGCATCAACGACGTATTTGGAATCAGCAATCCTTATGCGATAGGCGAGCTTTACCTGTTTGAAATTTTTGATCGCTGGGGCGGACGCATGTTCGTTACTACCAGCCCTTTTGCACAATGGGATGGCAATTTCCAAGGCCAGGCTGTTAATCCTGGGGTTTACTGGTATAAGATCATCCACGTATGTGATGGGGATAGACGGTTGGTAACTGGGAGTATCTTGGTGATGAAATAGGGGATGGGGCTTTAAATTTTTTTCAGTTCTTCCATCTGCCAGCCATTAATGTTCTTCGTTGCGCTGGACACATTTACGCCGACCCCAACCAGAGGTTTTCCTTTCAACCAAAAAGCTTGATAATACTGCTTTTGCCGAATCTGAGTCAACGCCACCTCGGCGCTTTCGTCCAATTTGAACTCAAAAATATAAATGTGCGTGTCGGTTTCCACTAAGGCATCAATGCGGCCATCGCTGGTGCATACCTCGCTGTGTACGGTCACGCCCATGTAGGTGAACAAGAGGTGAATGGCGGCGTGGAAAAACTTCTCCGGGTATTTTTCGTGCAAAGAATAAGGGATGGTTTTAAACATTCCCTGTAAAGTGTGCATTACTTCATCCAGTTTTTGTTGTTGAAAAAAAGTTTCCAACTTGAAAATCAGGGGTAAGGCATCTCCTTTGCGCATGCCGCCAAAAGCTTCCAGCAAGTAGCCATTCATGGCGTGTTCTACTTCGTGATTGGGGTAGTCCAGCTCATACAAGCCAAAGGCATTGCGGGATTTAATGGTAAGGTAGCCCGTTTGGTACAACAAGCCATAAATGTTCAGATCCTCAAGATCGAAAGTATCAAAGCTTTGTTGGCCTTGAGGAACCAATCTAAAATTGTAGAGCCTAGCTTGTTTGAGCAGGTTAATCAAGAAACTGGGTGTACCCGTTTCAAACCAGAAATTCTCAAACTTTTGGAGGCGGAAGAAGTTATTGATTGAAACGGGGTTGTATACCGTTTGAGCATCTTCCTCAAAGCGATATCCATTGTACCACCAGCGCAGTTTGTGCAACAACTCCTCAGGGGTGAGTTGGAGTTTTTGACCAGCAGCGGCCAATTCTTCTACAAAATTTTGTTCCAGCTCCTCCTGGGTATAGCCCAGCATGGTGGCGTATTGCGGGTGCATGGTCAGGTCAGTCAAATTGTTCAAGCCCGAAAAAACACCCACTTTGGAAAATTTGCTCACCCCGGTGATGAAGACGAATTCGAGGTAAGGATCCAGGTCTTTCAGAACCGTGTAAAACCCTTTTAGCAACTCGCGGTTATCATACGCTTGCTGGATTTCTTTGCCAAGGTAATGCACAATGGGGGCATCGTATTCATCGATGAGCACCACAACTTTATGGATAGCTGCCAGTTGAGTAATGAGGTAGCTGAACTTATTGGTGATGTTTCCATCTACAGGAGAAAATCCTTTCTCCCTGATTTGCCTATCCAGTTCGTAGGTTAGCGACTCAACCAGGCCATTTTGTTGAAAACCCAAGGATGTAAACGAAAGCCGAATCACCGGATGCTTTTTACTCCAGTCCCACTTGTCTTCAATCCACATGCCTTTGAATAATTCCTGGCTACCCAGGTACAACTCTTGCAGTACGGCCAAAGTAATCGATTTGCCAAAACGCCGTGGGCGAGACAGGAAATAGTATTTACCCGTTGTACACATTTGATGTACATACTCGGTTTTATCAATGTATTTGTATCCTCCAACGATGATTTCTCGGAAATCCTGTAGCCCCAAGGGAAGTTTTTTGGCCATTGTGCTGGTCTTTAGCGCAAAGATAAGGATTTTTTACGGACAAGAATTTGCTGTATTACAGTTTTTAAGTACCTGTAATACAGCCATTTTATTAATAGCATGAAAAAAAGCGTCATCCCCTAACTCAGGAATGACGCTTTTTAACAATCAAAAAAACTACCGTATGATCTTAATATCCCCTCGGTATACCAATTTGATGTTATCAAGGAATTCAACTTCAACGACATAAACATAAACCCCCTGGTTAAGTCGATTGCCGCCTTGGGTCCCATCCCACAAGATCGTGCCGCCATTGCAATCAGGCGCTATACCCGTACCCGTACCATTGTCAAATACTTTATTCCCCCAACGATCAAATACTTGAGCAGAGTTGACCCTGCGTACGCCTTTACAAGCAAAAACCCTAAAC
>JBBRGN010000320.1:0-5102 GCA_038240665.1 Chitinophagales bacterium
GGTTTTCGTTGGGGTCAAAAATAGCGTTGTCAGGAGCAGTTACTCGGCCGCCATCTACCATTAAGTAGTGGGTCGAAGATTTTACCAAACCTCCCCAGGTGCGCGCGCCGATCAGTGCACCAGCCTTTTGATGACGGAATATCCAAGGGAAAAAATCGCCACCAGAGCCTGCTAATTCATTGATCAACAAAACCTTTGGCCCTAGAATTCCTGCCGGTAGTCGACCCGGCGCACCATTGGGAACTTCATTGGTATAAGCAGCCCTTAACTGACGGGTCATAAGATCTACCATGTAATCATCCAAGCTTCCACCGCCATTAAAACGCTCGTCGATTACCGCGCCTTCTTTGTCTTGTTGGGCAAAAAAGTAGCGGTTGAAGGAAACCAGCCCAGGCTCGCCAGTATTGGGAACCCAGACGTAACCCAAACGGCCTTTGGACAGCTCCTCGACTTTACGGCGGTTGTCTTCTACCCAGGCGCGTTGGCGCAGCGGAAGTTCATTGGCGATGGATTCTACCGTTTCTTTCCAAGCACCTTCCAGTTGCGGGCGATCGTTGATTTGTAGGAGGGTTTGTCGACCAACTGCGCCATCCAATAACCGATAAGGGTCATCGGCAGCGGTAAGTTCAACGCCGTCAATTCCTACGATGTAGTAGCCTTCTTGAACTTTCATGCCAGGACGGTCGAGGGGGGCTTTTAGTCCCGGGTTCCAACTTTCGGTGGTATAAATCCGTTTGATGCGCCAGCGACCGTTTTCGGCGGCTAAGTCAGCGCCCAAAAGACCAGTACGCGAAGTATCAACCGCCGGGTAATCACCGCCAGATACGAAACTATGTCCTACGCTCAATTCGCCGTTGACCTGATCCAGGATGTAATGCAAATCACTGCGGTGGCGCACAAAGGGGACCAAAGGCGCAAACCGGTTGCGTACCTCTTCCCAATCCCGGCCATGCATGTTGGGATCATAGAAAAAGTCGCGTTCATAGCGCCAGGTTTCATCAAATATTTGTTTCCATTCGGCCATTCTATCCAGCTGCACCCGCAGCGTAACCGCTACGCCGCCTTCATTGCCACTTGGAGTTTTGGCCGTGCCAACGACTCTCCAAGAACCCCCAGATTGGAACAATATTTTTTCCCCATCGGCGGAGACGGAAGCTTGCTGAACCCCGCGTGCAAATTCGCTTGCTTTTTTGTCTTCCAAAATAAATTTGTGCAGCACTACTCCTGGACCGTTGGGTATTTCTTCGGCGATGAAAACCGAACCTTTAGGCCCGTTGATCATTTCGCTGTAACCACGCGCAGGAATGGGCAAGGCCAAAATGCGGCGGTCTATTTTTTCCCAGTCAATGCGTACCGCTTCCAAAGTATCCTTGGCGGGTTTTTTGTCCATTTTCAGGTCTTTCTTAGCCCCTTTTCCCGTGGTATCGGCTTCTTCATCGCTTTTGGGTAAAAAAGGAGTAGGATCATCTTTACGCAAAACGACGACATAGGCGCCATAAACGGGATCAATGTTTCTACCTGAACTGGTATTGGCCCAGGCAGAACCTAAGGCAACATCGGTACTGGCCAAAAAGTAAAGATGGCGGCCGCTGCGATCCCAAGCTGGAGAAAAAGCATCAGCAAGCATATCGGTAAGCGGTCGTACTTCGCCACTTGCTACCGACCACAGATTGACGCGGCGGAAAGTATTGGGTGCGGTTTTGGAATAAGCCAGCCATTTTGAATCAGGCGACCAAGTGATTCCCATTTGTCCTCTTTCTATATTGACACCGCCCACATCAGCGGTTACGATTTTGCCATTGGCCACGTCAATTACCCGGATCCGTACATCGTCATCGGTAAAGGCGATGTGTTTTCCATCGGGTGACCAAGTGGGTTTCCAAGCCATTTTTGATTCGCCGATCGACCAGCGTTTTGGCGCAGAAAGACCATCTTGAGCTGCAATCATCAAACCATAACCCTCACCACCAGCATCAGAAAACCAGGCTATTTTGCTGCCGTCGGGCGACCAAATTGGCGCGCGGTCGGCAGTATTGGAACTGTGGGTAAGGTTTCGTGGATCGCCATTGGTAATTGGTACGGTAAAAATTTCGCCTCGTGCTTCCATTACTATCCGTTTGCCAGTAGGGGAAAGGGATGCAGCGCTGATGCGTTTGGTGATGTTTTCCCAACGGGTTTCAGCCCAGGGGAAATCGCCATGTACCGTTATTTCCAATTGTTTTATCGCTCCACTGGTTGGATCCATCGTACTCAAATATCCATCGCGTTCAAAAATGATTTGGCCATGATCACCGGATATCCACTTTACACTAGCGCCCTTGAACTTGGTTTTTTGGGTGACAGCGCCGGTAGCCGGATTATAAGCCCAAATATTAACTGTCCAATCGCGATCCGAAAGGAAATAAATGGTACTCCCCAGCCAAAGGGGTTGGGTATCCGTGCTGCGTTCGCAAGGTATTTTGGTTTCGCTTAGATCGTCCAAGTTGATGATGGTCAAGGGCGTGTTTTGTCCGCCGCGATAGTCGCGCCATTCCACATCCCAGCGACTCATTTTGTCCACCACAATGCGGTTTTTATCCGGAGCATAACTGCCCGTAAAACCCCAATGTGCGGGCAATAAGGTAGAAGGACCGCCTTGCGCGGCTACTGTCCATAGTCGGTTGTAAGCGGTAGGCGCGGTTTCGCGGGAAGAAGCATACAAAACCCGTTTTCCATCGTTGGTCCACCCTCTGGCAAAAGCTGGCGAAGAATGCCAAGTAAGCCGGGTAGGTGCGCCGCCATCAACAGAGACCACATATACCGAACTAGAACCAGAGCGATCGGAAGTAAAAGCAATCCAACGTCCATCCGGTGAAAAATGGGGATCGGTTTCTTGGGCGGGCGTGCTGGTGAGGCGACGTGCTTCGCCGCCATTGCGGGCAGAAACCCATAAATCGCCACCATAAAGAAAGGCGACGTTTTGCTCGCTCAGGGTAGGTTGGCGCAAGAGCCGCGTACCCTGGGCGCTGAGGGAAAAGGACAGGCCAAAATTTAAAAAAACTGCCAATAGTAGACCTAGTTGCGGTCGATTATACTTGAAATTTGGTTTCATATGCGTATGGTTAATGAATGTTGATTATTTTTCAAAAACAACCTTACCGCCCACGACCGTAAGCAACACTTTGGCGTCGCGTATTTTTTCGGGCGCTATTTTGGTCAGATCAGAATCAAGTAAGACAAAATCGGCCAACTTGCCTTTTTTCAAGGATCCTTTGCGTTTTTCGTCAAAAGAAGCATAAGCGGCATTGATGGTGTACCCCTTCAGCGCGTCTTCCACGCTGATTTTTTGTTGCGGAACCCAGCCATTGGGATTTTTTCCATCCAGCGTTCGTCTGGTGACGGCAGCATAGATGCCTTCCAGCGGGGTAGGAGGTGCTACAAACCAATCGCTCCCGAGGGCTAGTTTTGCTCCGGCAGTAAGTAAACTTTTGAAGGCATAGGTGGTTTTGATGCGTTCTGAACCCAGGTAGGTTTCTGCCCAGCGCCCATCATCAATGGCGTGATAAGGTTGCATGCTGGGAATGACGTTTAAAGCGGCAAAACGTGCAATGTCGCCAGGCGCAATGTGCTGCGCATGTTCAATACGGAAACGCCGATCCCGGGGCCCATTTTCTTGAGCTACGCGTTCAAAAATATTCAATTGTTGGTGGATGGCCTCGTCGCCGATGGCATGAACCATCACTTGTAACCCTGCTTTATCGGCTTTGGAAACATAGAGATAGAGGGAATCAAGCGGCGTGATGTAAAAACCTTTGTCTTTAGGGCTATCCGAAAACGGTGCCATCATTGCGGCGGTATGCGAACCAAGGGATCCATCTACAAAACCTTTCAAACCACCAATTTTTACCCAATCATCCCCGCGCCCTTCATTGGCAACCACCGCTTGCAGTTTTGCCCAGGTGTAGAGGGGTACATTGGCGTAGATGCGGGTTTTGAGTTGCTGTTTTTTACGGGCACGTTGAAAAGTGGCCAGTTCTTCCCAAGTACCCATGTGGTGAACGCTGGTGACGCCCCTTGCTGCTACATAATCCATCGCCATAGCCAGGGCTTTATCGCGCATGGATTCAGGCATTGGTGGCATTGATCGGTAGATCAAATTTTGGGCATTGTCTTTGAAAACGCCCAGTGGATTACCTTTTTTGTCCCGGATGAGCACGCCGCCCTCTACTTCCTTGGTGGCGGCGGAAATGCCCGCCCCTTTCATGGCTAAGGTATTGGCCAAACACATGTGTCCATCCAAACGATTCAAAAAAACCGGATTCTGTAGCGTGATGCTGTCAATCCAACTCGCTTCGGGTAATTGACCGCCCCAAAGGGTATGATCCCAATCTCCCCCCGTGATCCAAGTGCCTGGAGAAACGGTTTTGGCAAAATCAGCAATGCGCTGGATGAAAAGGGCTTTGGTAGTGGCGTCGCGTAACTGAACCGATGCCAGGTTCAAACCCGCATCGATAAAGTGAACATGGGAGTCGATAAAACCGGGGGTTGCCATTTGTCCTTTGGCATCGATGACCTTTGTGCCTGCTTGGAGGTAGCTTTTTATACCGTCCATACCTCCTACGTAAATCAAACTATCGCCTTGCACTGCTAAGGCTTCCGCCCAGGGCTGTAGGGGATCTCCAGTCCAGATGTGCGCATTGACAAGGACCAAAACGGTTTGATTTTTTTGTTGGGGGGAAGAACAGGCAGAAAAAAAACAAAGTACCGCAATAAACAATGAGCTTGGTTTCATACTTGGTTAGGTGTGATGGCGACAATAAAAATAAGTAAAACAATGGAAAAAAAAGAGGGAATAGACCAACTTCATTCAACGACCTACCTACAACCCAAATCCACTGGTGTTCAACGTTTCCAAAGGGTATTGAAGATCGCTTTTGGCATGCCCACTGGATGGCATTTCCGCTTTCAAAAGGGCAGATTTTAGCTCAAAAGAAAAATTCGTGTACCCCTTTTTGTCCGTGTACCCCTTTGACCGCTTCATTGGCGCGCAATTCTACCCGGCGTATTTTGCCGCTGATGGTTTTGGGTAGATCGGTGACAAATTCAATGATCCGCGGGATTTT
>JBBRGN010000321.1:0-5056 GCA_038240665.1 Chitinophagales bacterium
CTATTGCTTTTAGCCTTTTTGGTATTGGCAACTTTTTCCGCTCAAAGCCAAATCCGATTTGGAATTAAAGGCGGTCTTAGCTCCACAAATATCTCTACCAATAGCCTAAATGTACTAGGCCAAGGGGGGATTAGTAGACTTAAAGTTGCAGTTGAACATGCCAATTATGGCGTACATTTTGGCTTGGTTACCCAAATCGGAATTGGTAATTTCATCCTCCAGCCAGAGCTAAATTTCAACTCAAACTCAACCAATTTCAAGGTCGATAACCTATCAGGTACCGGAGCAGCAAGCGGTATCTTCAAAGAAAAATATAAAAACTTGGATATTCCAGTGCTGCTGGGCTGGCGCTTAGGTCCCTTGCGCTTGAACGCTGGGCCAGAAGGCCATCTTTTTTTAAACAGTACTTCTGACCTATTCAAATTTAGCGATTACAAACAGAATTTTCAAAATTTAACCATTGGCTTTATTGGCGGTGTTGGTTTGGATATTTGGAATCTGATGCTTGACGTCCGCTATGAAGGCAATTTCAGCAAATATGGTAACCACATCAACTTTGGTGGAAATTCTTATCAATTTGACAAATCACCATCCCGTCTGTTGTTTTCAGTAGGCTGGATGTTCGGAAAGAGATAAATCCCTTGGGGTCGGTTGAGGGATTCCTGGTCTTTTTCTAAGGAATCCCTCAAAAAAAATCAAGGATACAACCATTTTGCTACCTACCAGCTCTTTTCCCCAAATACATCATAAGGATCTTGAGCTGATGATCTACACCATTAGTATGTCGGAAACGGAATTGATAAATGCTTGTTTGGCGCAAGATCGCTTAGCCCAAAAAGATTTGTATGATCGCTATAGCAATGCCATGTATACCATTGCTTATCGCATCACCAATGATTTTGACCTGGCTCAAGACGTATTGCAAGAAGCTTTTGTCAAAGTATTTAGGCATTTGAATGGTTTTCGTCGAGAGTCAACTCTTGGCGCCTGGATCAAAACAATTGTAGTACGTACTGCTCTAAGTCGGATTAAAAAAGAACAAAATTTCGCACCAATAGAAAGTATCCCGCCGGATATGACTACTTTGAATTGGAGTCATCAAATTGATGCGGAATACTTGGAGCAAGCCATCAAAAAGTTACCTACCGGGTACCGAACAGTATTTTTGCTGATTGAAGTGGAGGGTTACTCCCACCAAGAAGTAGCAGATTTATTGGGCATTTCAGTAGGTACTTCAAAATCGCAATTGTTTTACGCCAAAAAACGCTTACGGGAAACTTTAGGCAAAATGGATTATTAACAATGGAAGAGATCAACCATCAAAATTTGGCGGCAGCTTTTAAAAAACTGCCTCAATATCAGGCTCCTCAAGGACTTTGGTCAGCAATTGAGTTGCAATTGGATGTGGAAGAGCCGCTTTACCAAGCTATTCAGCAATTACCTGTTTATCAGGCGCCAGCTTTGGTTTGGGAGAAGATTGCTCAAGAAGTGTCGCGGCCTGCACCCGTTCGGCAACTAAAAAGATGGATTCGTGCTGCCGCCGCCGCTATCCTGCTTATTGCAAGCACCTGGGTGGGTTACCAATACTACAACCAGCCCATAGTATCCATTGCTTACAGTCAAGAAGTGCAATCAAAATTGGTAGCTCAAAACGACTGGGATCAGGATGAAACCGCAATTGCTGAGGTTCAGACGCTATACGGTCAAATGTGTCAACTCAATCAATCAAAAGATAATTGTAATTTAACGCAGGAATTGGCAGAATTGAATGCCGCAAAAATCGAACTTAAAGAAGCGATGGAACGCTATGGTAATGATCCTGAATTGGTGCGAGAGCTGAGTCAAGTAGAAATGGATCGATCAAGGGTGGTAAGAAAAATGGCCGAAGTGGCGCTTTAGGAATGAGTCGATCATCAAGGTATCAAAAGAGACAATCACAATTGATATCTTAATGTTGAATCATTCCCTAATCAAACTTTTAATCAATGTTGGGTTCAATGCGTATTTTTTTGTCTTTATTTTGCTGTTTATACCTTTTGACATCTGCTGTCGCCCAAACTACCCTACAGGTGGTGACGAAGCGCATTGATAAGGATTTTCCCTACAAAGAAGGTTATGAGGTGAATATAGAGGGCGACCGCGCAGAAGTATATATTGAAAGCTGGAATCAATCCACTATTCGAGTCCATTTGGAATTGGTTTCAAAAAATGTTAACCGTGAGCAGGCCGAGCAAGATCTTGAACGCATGCAATATGGCGCTACCAAGGAAAAAAATAAAATCTACCTCCGCAATTACTTTACTTCTCCCGATGGTGCCGACAAACCGGAATCCCAACTCAAAGCGGTATATCGAATTTATTTGCCTGAAAAATGTCCGGTTTATCTAAAAAACAATTACGGCTTGGCCAACATCAGCAACTTGATCAACAAATTGCGGATCAACTCCCGTTTTAGTCGCATTGGCTTGGAAAATATTCAAGGTACA
This sequence comes from Chitinophagales bacterium, assembly GCA_038240665.1. GTDB lineage: Bacteria > Bacteroidota > Bacteroidia > Chitinophagales > Saprospiraceae > Haliscomenobacter. The sequence goes on from JBBRGN010000321.1 coordinate 2,487, forward strand.
ATGGACATCAACACCCAGTTTGGTGATCTTTTTGGGCAAAATTTGAACGGCGAGGTCAATGTGGTTTCACGCCGTTCTGACATTACCCTCAAAAACATGAAAGGCCGTTACGATATCAATGCCCAATATGGCCTCCTGCGGCTCTACGCTGCCAATGAAGGCCTGCTGGGGCTTGATCTTCATGCTGATAAATCTCAGGTTTTTCTTTACAATACCAAATTGACTTCCTATAGCTACGATCTGACTGTTCAAAACGGGCGTATTGATTACCCCAATGAGTTGAAATTCAAAATACTAGATCAAAAAGATCCCAATATTCGCAAAGTTACCTTCCGCCCAAATAAGGAATACTATCCCAACATGACCATCAGCATAACTTTTGGAGATTTGACCATTGGAAAGTAAATTCAAAATGGTCAAAATTCAACATTTTTTGTACTCATTAAACTTTATCGGCCTTCACATCATTTGTAGGTAGTATTTTTGCCTTTGAATTCGCTTCTTTCGAATGCATCACCAACTTTGCAAACCATAAAACCTACAATGGAAGTTACTATCCTGCCGTTTGTTGCCGTTCCCCAATTGGCGGCAAAAGACTTGGCCTACGCCACTCAAAATCCAGCCTTTCGACCTTTTTTCAAATACGAACCTCAACTTTCAGCGTTTGAACAAGTCATTGCCGACAAAAAAAAGGACGCAACTGACCGCAACACCTTGGTAGCCGTTTTGCGTCAACAATACATGAAGGCAAATCCTGACCCCAAAGTAATGGCCAATATAGACGCGCTGCTGGATGCCAATACTTTTACCATCGTTACCGCGCACCAGCCAAGTTTGTTTACCGGGCCACTTTATTTTATTTACAAGATCATCTCCGCCATCAACTTGACGGAAAAGCTAAATACAACTTATTCAGGATACCACTTTGTTCCGGTGTTTGTCAACGGCGGCGAGGATCATGATTTTGAAGAAGTCAACCATGCCAATATTTTTGGCAAAAAAATAACTTGGGATGCCCCCGATGTAGGTGGTTCTGTAGGGGCTATGTCTACAGCCTCGCTTCCTGCAGCTTTAGAACTACTCAAAGGGCTCCTTGGACAAAGCGAGCATGCCCAGGAAATATTCACCACGATCAACGCGGCTTACAGCAATCATGAGCTCTATGGCAGTGCTGCCAATGATTTGGTCAACCAGCTTTTTGGTCGCTATGGCTTGGTGACCATCAATATGAATGTACCGGAGTTGAAACGACTATTTATTCCAATCATCCGCGAGGAAATATTTTCTCAACCTTCCCAGCCTTTGATTGAAGCAACCCAACGACAACTGGTCGAGGCAGGGTTTTCTAGTCAGGCGCACGCCCGCGAGATCAATTTGTTTTATCTGCAGCCAGGACGCAGGGATAGGATTGTAAAAAATGGTGCTGGCTTTGAAGTGTTGGATACCGATTTAAAGTTCTCCCCTACAGCGATGGAAGAAGAGCTAACTTCGCACCCCGAGCGATTTAGTCCTAACGTGGCCTTACGCCCTCTTTTTCAAGAACTTATCCTTCCAAACTTGGCTTATGTTGGCGGTGGTGGTGAAATCGCTTATTGGCTGGAACGCAAATCTCAATTTGCCCATTTCAACATCAATTTCCCCATGCTGATTCGTCGCAATTCCGTTTTATGGGTTGATAAGGCTGCCAGCAGCCGCTTAGATAAATTGGGGCTTTCGATAAGCGAACTATTTCAAGAGACCGAGGCACTGATTCGGCACTTTGTAGAAAAAAACACCGACAACGATCTGAGTTTGGAACTCGAAAAAATGGCCTTGCAAAGCCTTTTTGATTCGATTCAGCAAAAAGCCTTGCAAGTTGATCCTACTTTGGAAAAAACAGTAGCTGCAGAAGCCGTAAAACAGCTAAAAATTGTGGAGCAGTTGGAAGGTCGATTGATGAGGGCGGAAAAGCAAAAACAAGAAACGACCATCAATCAAATTCGCAATTTGAAGGAAAAGTTTTTTCCCAATAACGGATTGCAGGAACGGGTAGATAATTTCCTGAACCTCTACACCAAATATGGCGCTACTCTTTTTGATGTACTCAAGGAAAACCTTGATCCCTTGGTTTCGGGAATGGTGATTGTTGAGGATAAGGGTTGAGGTTTTCAACGCTCTAGTAATGCTGCAAAGAACGCAAGGGGAAGGTTTCAATCCTGGCTTTCTTTGCAGTTAAACTTTTTTACAGCTATTTATAATCCTCGCGTACCGGATTAAACACATCAATCACCAAGCAATCGGTCAGTGCCCGTGCGCCATGAGGTACATTCGAGCGCAATATCGCCACTTGTCCAGGGCCGAATACCCTTGGGGCTTCATTTCCGATCGTCATTTCCAACTCTCCAGATAGTACATTCGTTACTTGTTCGTGCGGATGATGATGTACCGGCAAAATAGCGTCTTTTTCTAACCGTACATGTGCAATGGACATCGTATCGGTATGAACCAACTTGGCAAAAATACCAGGTTGAAGCATTTTTTCGTGGATGCCAGCGGTATCGATAAAAATTTCCATGGTTGTTTTTTAATGA
>JBBRGN010000322.1:0-5048 GCA_038240665.1 Chitinophagales bacterium
CCTCAGTGAAGACCTATTTTCAAAAATTCATCCTGAAGATCGCCGCCAAGGTGGAGATCGAAGCCGAAGGATTTGACATGGTCTACCTCGATGACTTGGTATCCTGCCGCTTGGAGTTGACGCGCAGCTTGTTTACTGGTCAGGTGACACTGGCCGCGCAGATGATGTACCCCAAGGCCGATTTCAACTGGAGCGATCGCCGCGACAAACGCACCATGCTGGAGTTTGACGAGGCTGAAATTCGCATCATCCAGATCCGCCGCAACGCCAAGGGAGAAAACGCTTACCTCGAAAAGCTTAAAAAATTTGGCCTCGAACAGTTGGAGGGCAGTTTTTTTGCCCCCGCCGGAGAGAATGAAAATACCGATCCCTACCAATTGGTGGATTGGGTGATTGCCAATCGGCAAAAACTGGAAAAAGCTGGTTTTGAAGTAGCACCAGCCTTGTTGGAGGAGCAAACGGTGTATTTGGAAAAAGCAGAATTGCAACTGCATTCCGAACGCATCAACGACTGGTTTGACATCTACGGCAAGGTGGTGATCGGCGAGTTTACCATCCCGTTTTTGGCGCTGGCCAAATACATCCGCGACGACAACCGTTTTTACCCCCTGCCCAATGGCACGTACTTCCTGATTCCCTTGGAGTGGATGTCGAAGTACAAAACGCTGGTGCAATTTGCGCGCAAAGAAGGCCAACAATTGCGGCTCAACAAAAACCAGTTTACCCTGCTTCAGCAAGTCGGCATTGCCGATGATGCCTCGGTGGAGGAAGACTGGGAAGACCTGGATTTCAAACCTTCCGAAAACCTGCGTGCGCAGTTGCGCCCCTATCAGTTGGAAGGAATCAAGTGGTTGGTGCAGTTGTACCGCAACGATTTGGGCGCCTGTTTGGCGGATGACATGGGTTTGGGAAAAACGTTACAAACCATCGGCGCTTTGTTGTACGCCAAAGAATTGAAAGCCTTGCAACCTGCCGCTGCCAATACCCAAGAGACGGCTGGCGCTTTGCAACTCAACCTCTTCGATACTGCACCCGACGAAGATTTTTTGCAACCCCTCAACGCGCTGATCATTTTGCCCGCTTCCTTGGTATTCAACTGGGAAAGCGAAATCCAAAAATTTGCGCCTTTTTTATCGGTTTACCGGCACGTGGGCGCGCGGCGGCACCGCGATATCCGTATTTTGCGGCGGTTTGACGTCATTTTGACCACCTACCAGACGGCTTTGCGCGACGTGGATTTGTTGGAGACATTGGAATATGAATACATCGTACTGGATGAAAGCCAACAAATCAAAAACCGCGAAAGCAAGATTTTCAAAGCGATCAATGAATTGAATGGTCGGCACAAGGTGTCCTTGAGTGGTACGCCCATCGAGAATTCCTTGTCGGATCTATGGTCGCAGATGCAGTTCATCAACCCCGACTTGTTGGGTAATTTTTCGTTTTTCAAAAGGGAGTTCATCACGCCGATTGAAAAACACCAAAACGACGAAAAAAAGATCCAACTGCGGAACCTGGTGAAACCCTACATGTTGCGCCGCACCAAGGAAGAAGTGGCCAAAGATTTGCCACCTTTGACCACGCAGATCTTTTTTTCGGAAATGACGCCCGAACAAAAAAAGCTCTACGAAAAGGAAAAATCGGAGGTACGCAACTACTTGCTGGACAATTTTGACGCCAGCAATCCGCAATACCGCATCCTCTTGCTCAAGTCCCTGACCAAGTTGCGCCAGATGGTGAACCATCCGGTGTTGGTATCCAAAGACTACCAAAAAGAAAGTGGGAAGTTCAACGATATTTTAGAATTGTGGGACACCATTCGGCGAAGCAACCACAAGGCCTTGTTTTTCAGTTCCTTTGTCCAATACCTGGAGCTGTTTCGCACTGCTTTTGAACAGCGCCAGCAGCCTTACGCCTGGCTTACCGGCGACCTTACCCAGCAAGAACGTTTCAAACAGATCCAAAAATTCGAGCACAACCCGGAGGTACAATCGTTTTTGATTTCCATCAAGTCGGGCGGTACCGGCCTCAACCTTACCTCCGCAGATTACGTGTTCATCCTCGATCCCTGGTGGAATCCTACCACGGAGCAGCAGGCGATTGCGCGGGCGCACCGCATTGGTCAGGATAAAAGTGTGATCGCGATCAAGTTCATCACCAAGGACAGCATTGAGGAAAAAATCCTCAAGCTCCAGGAGCGCAAATCCAAGTTGGCGGAAGAGATCATTGACAACGTCCAGAAAGCCGATTTTTCGATCGGGGACATTGAATATTTGTTGGAGTAGGAGAGAAGGACAATAAATAAAAATTTTATTTCAGTTTTATCCTGATTAATGGCTTCCCCAGCGGCCTAGCCGCCAAAACGTCGGTAGAAAATGATCAGATTGTAGCGTTAAAGGTACGTAGTACCGAAGCCTAAGTCCTATTCAGCCCGCATATTGTCGACTTCGCCACTGGAGTTAACTAAAAAAACAATACAAGGGCAATATGGTATTGCTTGTAAAATCACTTTCTGATATTGTGCATTATAAAACAAATCACCCCCAACTTCTTTTGCAGTAAAACTTTGGTTTATTAAAAAACCAAAACGCCCCTTACTCCCTTATCACCACCAATCGTTCCGGATTGCTCATCCAGCCCGTTTTATCCGACAATTGCACGGTATAAATCCCGCTTGGCAACTCATTCAACTCCACCTGATGTACCGAGATGGCGCTGTCCAATTGACGGCGCAACACGATTCGTCCATTGGGATCCACCAGGATCAATTCAACCTGCGCTGGTTTGCCCTCTCCTTCTGCCTCAACCGTCAAACCGCGATCCAAATGAATCGACACATTACCTTCGGCGGGGTTGGGGGATAAAAAGCTAGCCAGCCCGGAAAGGCGATTAAAACTTTCATTGGTGCGGGTGGTAAACGTAGCCGAGGCGTACAGACTTTCACCATCGGGACATTTGCTTTTTACCCGCCACTCATAACTCCTCCCGATACGAAACCCTGTAATGGTTACTTGCGGATCCTTGGTGCTGCGCGTCAACCAATTACCTAAACTAGGAGAAACCTGCCTGATTTCCGCAACATACTCCGTTGCTTGATCACAAGGCACCCAGCTCAACGTCACGATAGAACCCAGTTGGGCATATTGCAGCACCGTTGGCGGTAAACACCCTTTTGTCTTACAAGGCGGACAATCAGGACTTCCACAATCGATCCCTTTTTCCAAGCCATTTTGAATGCCATCCGAACAAGCATTGCTAAAAAAAAGCGGCAGACTATAACCGCGGGTGTCCAATAACCGTTCGCGCGCGCCACCGGGCGCAAACAAGGCCAACATCCGATCGGCCTGTCCTTGGGTAAAAAGGTTCATACACGCATCATCGGAATATTCCATGAAATTCTGAACCATACTCAGTGTGCCGCAAGAGCGGGCATCCGGTTGACACATAAAATGCGGACGGTCGCAGGGCGGCGTATCGTCCACATGATCGTTGATCAGACAGTCGCCATCACCCCAAAGGTGATCCAAATTAAGCCAGTGCCCAACTTCGTGGGTGCCAGTACGCCCAAGGTCAAAAGGCGGTTTGGCTTTTTCAATCCTACCAAATGAGGCGTAATCAATAACGACCCCGTCGGTTTCAGTTGGTCCGCCCGGGTATTGCGCATAACCAGCTAGCGGGAACTCAAGATTGCAAACCCAAATGTTGAGATAATCAGTAGTAGGCCAGGGATCAAGTCCCCCTTTAGCGGAAGATTTTACTTGATCATCATCCAAAAAACTGGTATTACCGGTAATTTGTCGGCGGATGCCATTCGTAGATAACCCATTGGGATCGCGGACTGCCAGTCGGAATTCAACGTTTACCGAAGCCGCTTGCGGCCAACGATCGTCGGCATTGCGGTTTAGGCGTTTGAAATCTTCGTTGAGCACATCGATTTGTGACCTGATTTGTTGATCGCTGATGTTTTCCGCTTCCATGGAATACACCAAATTGATCACCACGGGGACCATCACCGGATTTTGTCCGCGTAAACTAGGCCTGGAAGAAGGCTTTCGTAAGGCTTGTTCTTCAATAACTTGACGGTTTTTTCTAAAATCAGGAAAGGACTTAAGCTGGTAAATCAAGTGTTCGGAACTGCTGCAATTCCGTTGAGCCATTAGCGTACTACCATAGAATAAGGAGACTAAAGCGAATACCAGTAGAGCTTTTCGCATAGCGTTCATGAGATTAATATGGGTTAAAACTTGTGTTTGTTAGGTGTCTGAGCTATATAATCCAATGCGAAAATGCCAAAAATCATGCCAAATCCTACATGTTTACTACCGTTTATGGCAATAATATGTACTTTTTGACATAAAATGGAAATCTCACTTAGCAGCAAACCAAATATCCAAACACGTATTTACAGCTTGCCCAGGTTAAAAAGCGCGGTAACACCTTCAAGCCAAAAACAAGAAAACTCCCCATAGGTCGTCAATGGGAGCTTTGCCTTTTTTTGATAAAGGGTGGATCGAGGAAAAAAACGGAGAATTGACCAGCTAATTCGATGGTCAAGGTGGGAGGAGGCGTAAACAAACTTAATATAGGGATAATTTTTTGAAAACACACCAACTTGAAAGGTATTTTTTTATCTTTCGGACTCTAATGTACCTGCCAAAGATCCAGATTTCCCACTTCCTATTCCGTCACCTTAATCATTTTAGGGAAAAAATTCATTTGTAACATGTTGAATGTTAAACCCTTTTCTAAAATTTTAGTAGCCAATCGCGGTGAAATTGCGATTCGCGTAATGCGGGCTGCGGCAGAACTTAAACTGCGCACTGTAGGTATTTATACTTACGAGGATCGTTATTCCTTGCACCGTTATAAAGCCGATGAATCCTACCAGATCGGGGAAGAGGCTGATCCATTGCGGCCATATCTGGATATTGAAGAGATTTTGCGGGTAGCAAAAATCAACCAAGTCGAGGCCATTCACCCGGGTTACGGTTTTTTGTCGGAAAACGTTCGTTTTGCGCGGCGCTGCCGGGAAGAAGGCATTGTTTTTA
>JBBRGN010000323.1:0-5034 GCA_038240665.1 Chitinophagales bacterium
TCGTATTTTGCCGTCATTATATCGGCTTCGCTGATATAAAGAGTAAGCATGGATTTGTATGTCTTGGTCGACTCAAATTTACATTGCTTACTCTATTTTTTTGCATCCCCTTTTGCACAAATCCTATTGCGGTTGAGTATACCAACTTACTCATCGAGTTAGTAGGCGCCAAAGAGACAACCCAATCCATGCGTGATTTAGGGCTCAAAGATATTTTAATCAGCAGGGGAGTGGAGGATTCTAAAGCCTATGAAGCTGGGCTCAACAACAGTACCACCGCTTTTGATTTGATGTTGTTGATGGAAAAAATAGGAAAAGGAGACGCTGCCAGTTCGGCATCCTGCGCTGAAATGATCAAAATCCTTAGCGATCAAGAGTTTAATGATGTGATTCCAACGCGGTTACCGGCTGATGTACAGGTTGCCCACAAAACCGGTTGGATTACCCAGCACCACCATGATTCGGCGTTGTTGATTTTACCCGATGGAAGGAAATATTCGTTTACGATTTTGTCAAAAGGCTGGAAAAACGAAACTTTGGTCAATGAAGTAATGGCCAAAGCAGCAGAAATCGCTTTTGATTTTTTTTCAAAATAGACTTGAAACAGGAAAAAAAGAAGGCGATCAAAGGCATGAGCTGCCTTTGATCGCCTATAAATGAAATTAGGGCATCACTAATCCTAATTCACAAATCATGTTATTTAAAAGCTTTCGTTGCAACCGGATTTAGACCAATGCGCACCCAAAAAGCGGCATGCATAAGTTTGAGTAAAGTATTTCCTGGTTCCAGTTTTTTGGCATTGCGGTAAGCTTGATCAGCTTCGCCATACCATTCGGCTTGTTCTAGGGCAACTGCTTCCATCAAGTTTTGCACCACCTTGGAACTTTGCTTGTACAAGTCAGCGCCTTGAGCTTTTTGGAGGGCATCCGCTTTGGCTTGTTCCGTTCCCATTTCAAAGGTCAATGGGTTGGAAACAATGGTAGAAGTGCCAGTGCCGGTAACCAGCCAGTGGTATTGCTGACCTTCCAAAAACTGTGTAGGATCTAAAACAACCAATAAGAAAGTATCTTTTGTAGTAGCTTTGAACAGCGACTTGTCCGCGCTATTCTTAATTTCTAGTTCAAAACTTTGAACTCCTGCGGGCTTAGACCATCGAAAAAGGACACTAGATGCACGAACTTTACCCAATGGATCGATGGCCGTGATGGTATTGCCTCTGCCACCCCAACCAGAACCGCTACCTTTCTTGCTGGTAATGTCACCCCAGCCTGAACCACTTCCCTTTTTACTCGTGATATCACCCCAGCCTGAACCGCTGCCTTTCTTGCTGGTGATATCGCCCCAGCCGTCACCCCCGCCTTTCTTGCTGGTGATTCCTCCCCAAGCATCCTTTGGATTTTCTGGGTTTGCAACCATACTGATGGCAGATCTAATATATTCTCCAAAGTCACTTTCAAAATTTAGGCTTGAAAGACCGCCATTATCAGGAAACAATGCGGTGATGGTGCTCTTTTTTTCTCCTTCTACTTGTAAAAAACGTCCTTGGGAAAGCAAAGTAATGCTGCTTTTTTTAGGCACCATTACCGAACCAGAATTTTTGAACACCGCGCCAGCTTTTAAACCAGATTGAATGATCCCTTTTGCCGTTTTGTAACTGAATTTCCCTTGAGTAGAAATTAAAATGGTTGGATCTTCTCCCTGTGCCCATACAGCGCCAGAAAGGCCACAAATGAATGTGAGTAAAATGAGGTATTTTTTCATAGTAGCAAAGATTTTTATGGCCTTTTACACTTTCATCTTTTTGCATAAAGAAAAGCCATGATTATTGAAGGAATTCAAAGATGTTGTTTTGGCTATTGATAATTTGCCCAACGTTGTAGTTTTCCGTCAGCCCCTAAAATGAATAGTAATTTTCCATACACCAAGATTTGACCACGCGTTGTTTCAAGGGTTCGCTGAGGATCACCATAGGCTTTAACTATAGTGGCACGATCAGCGCCAATACCAATATTTTGCGCCGTTTTTTCACCATAACCTGGCGCAGTGAACAGGATGAAATTTAGTTGTCTGTTACTGGTATTTTGATTGATGTATAGGTTAGAAAATTTACCAATCTTAGGGTTTTGTAAAAATTTTAATTCATTGCTGATTTCAACCGTGTACTTTTCAATGAATTTTGGATTGGCTACAATATCGCTGATTTCCAAACCATCAATCTTTTCCGATTTAGCAAAGCTGCTGGTATTAGCATTTGCTGCATTTACAGGTTGTTTGAGTAAGATCTTCAGGTTGATTTTGGCAATTTCGCTACCCGCGTTTGCTGATGATTGAAATAGAGTCTTGGCTTTTTTGGCATTTCCGCCATTGGCTTCCAAGATGCCTAGCAGAACGTCAATGTCTAAAAGTATTTTCGGGTAAGGTTTTGCAGTAGCCGGTTGTCGCGCTTCCACATTAGCATAAAATCGGGCACGCTCAGTATCTCCTAATAGAGCATAGGCAATCGCTTTATTGAGGTAGGACGGAGCATAGGAAGGGTCAAGACTTATGGCAGCATCAAACTGTAGAATAGCTTCTTTAAGTAGCGCAGTGCGAACCTGGGCATTGTCTTTTCCTTTGCTTGCTGAACTCTCCAGGTCAAGTTCTATCGGGAAACGGAATTTTAATTCGTTTTCGGTAAATCGTTGCAAAGCATCCATCATGGCGGTTACACCCAAATTATTGTACACTTCCCGACTTTGGTACTCCACCGCGATGTATCGATAATAATCATAAGCTTCTGGATATTTTCCGATGGCCGTCAGTAAATTGGCCATGTCAAAAACTTGAACCAAGCGGTTCATTTTCTCAGCCGAGCGCGTGCTGAGGGCTTGTCGATCACTAAGACTAGGATAGCCGGGGATATCAGTCTTCAACCCATAAGCTTTGTATAAACTTTGAATAACATCGGCACCTTTGTCAAACAATCCAAAACCCGCTGAATAAGCTAAGAAACCACCTAAATAATCTGCTTCGGTTTCATTGGCGGCATCATCGGCGATTTTGTCCAATTGAATGCCAATTTTAAGATCCTTATAATCATCGGCAAACCCTTTGCGCCAGCCGTGTTTTTCATAATAATGTGTCAGTTCATGACCCAATAAAAAAGCAATTGCTGCTTCGGAATTTGTTCCAAAAGTATTGCAAACCCCCAATGCCTTTTCTTCGAGTTTTATTTCCAATTGTTCATAATCCATGTAAGCACAGGATTTTTCTTCTTTACTCAAATTAAAAATAGGTACAGGGTAGCGAAAATCGCCACGGGCTTGTACTAAGCGGTTGTAGATGGCCACAACCCGACTGTACTGTGCGCTATCTACTTTTTTGGCCGCAGAAAAAACAATGGGGCCAGTCCTTTTTAGCATGGGCAAAGACCCAAAACTTCGGTTCTGCGCGGGTAGGGAAATAATGGTACACAGCAATAGGAATAGGCCAATGATTTTTTTCATAATCAGGTTAATTACCTTAGGATGTTATTTATTATTTCAGCGTAGCCAAAAAATTATACAATTGATTGATCAGGTCTTCTGCTAGCTTTTTCACTTGCGTTGTATCCCCCGAAGCCGTGAAAGTTTTTAATTCCGTCTCTTGGTCGCCTTTGTAGAAATATACCGTTGCTTTTACATTGGTTCCGTTGACTTCGTATTTGCCATTTAAGCTGTAATACAGGGAGTTGGCTTTGTCGGTGTCGTAAAAAATAAAGGCGCTAGTGAAGTCGGATAGTTTTGTTTCCAACTGTCCGTTGACCACGTCGCTTAGTTTTAAGGGATCTCGAAGTTTGTCGTTGAAAAAGGTAGAGCGGGTAATAATTTTTTTGGCATCAGGTAGTTTGTATTTGGAAACATCTTTGATGATGCCAATGGAAAAATCTTCCCGACCAATAACTTTGGGTTCTTGGTTTTTTTGAATAGCTGCTGCTAACTTAGGTACATCCTCGCTTACCACCTGAAACAGTTTATTGATGTCCACATAATTGCTTTTATCTGCAGCAGCAACCAGTGGCATGTTGCGCAGCAAGCTATAGGTAAGCAGACCATGTCCAAAACGGGGGTCCTCATAACTCAATTTATCGGCAGAACTACCCGCCAGAACAAAAAACCCAGTTCGATCTTGCATTCTTTGCAGTGCCCTGCGTTGATCAGTTGACAAGTTGCCTTTTGCCCCAGCATCCATTTTTTCAATGACATCACCAGAGTTGCAAGCATCTAAGATAAGGATTCTTTTACGTGCTTTGACCGTTCTGATCCAGGCTTGAAGAGAATCTTGGGATATGGCATTTTGACGATTGGCCACGTTGGTGAAATCGAAACTGCTGTTGTCGCTACTGAGGTAGTAAAATTGGCTGCTGGGATCTTTTTCAGGCCAAGTGACGCCGTGTCCAGAAAAATAGACCAATAAGATATCTTTTGGTTCGGCTTTTGCGGCAATGTTCACTAGTGCATCCCGAATGGCTTTTTTAGTTGGAGGCGTACTCTTTTTTGCAGTGGACAACATTTTGACCTGTACCCGGTCGGAGCCAAAAAGCTCTTCTCCAGATTTTTGAACCATGTCCGCAAATGCTGCTGCATCAAGATCGGGAAATTTTAGATCCAAAGTCTCGCCTTTATAATCCGAAGTACCTACGATCAAGGCATATAAAGTATTGACCAAATCTTTATCCGTATCGTCGTTAAGCGATGAAACGGTGGTATTTGATTTTGGTTTGTCGGGTTTTCCTTTACCGCTTGGACCAGCAGGAGTATAATACAGGGTGTCAGATCGGCTATGCGACCAGCCATCAGCGCTGTAAATTTCAAGAGTAAGCATATTTTTTTCCCCGGGAATAAAATATTTTGCGTATGCTAACAGGTTGACAGAAAAATTTTCTAACCTTTTAGGGTTCGCATCTTCAATGATTTCCTGGTTGCCATCAACCGAGATGGTTGCTTTGCCAATTCCTCCACTTCTCGCTTGGGTTTTTACATTAATAACGTTATTGATTAAAGCTGATTTCAATAG
>JBBRGN010000324.1:0-5031 GCA_038240665.1 Chitinophagales bacterium
GTTGACGATGCTAGTGATTTTGGTAGAATCGCTTCGGTTAACGCCATTAGCGATGTTTATGCCATGGGCGGCCAACCCCTAATGGCTATTGCTATCCTAGGCTGGCCGATCAACTTATTGCCGGCTGAGGTCGCCAATCAAGTGATAGAAGGCAGTCGTAAAGCTTGTGCAGATGCGGGCATTCCGCTGGCCGGGGGGCACAGTATTGACAGCCCGGAACCGATTTTTGGCCTGGCGGTAACGGGTAGAGTAGCGATTAAAAATTTGAAAAAAAATGGCGGAGCGAGCTCTGGAAGTCGTCTTTTTTTAACCAAAGCTCTTGGCGTTGGCATTCTGACAACGGCTCAAAAAAAGGGTATTTTGCGAACTGAAGATGCTGATTTGGCCAAAAAATCGATGGTTCAATTGAATAAACCTGGAATTGTTTTTGGTACACTGAATTGCGTAGAAGCCATGACAGATGTTACTGGTTTTGGCTTGCTCGGGCATTTATCAGAAATGTGTTTGGCATCCAACACCCGGGCGGTCATCGATTTTTCTAAAGTCCCCTTGCTAGATGCAGAAGCCATTCACTATTATTTGAATGAAAAATGCGTTCCTGGCGGAACCGTAAGGAATTGGGACAGCTATGGGCATCAAATTGGGACTTTAAGCGAGGAACAAAAAGACATTTTATGCGATCCACAAACTTCAGGGGGATTGCTGGTTGCGGTAAAAGAAGACCAGGTAGAGGTGTTTTTAAGTGCCGCGCGACTGGAAGGCTTAGAATTGGTAGCTATTGGTTGGATGAAGTCGCGAATTTCAAGCGAACCACTCATTAAAATATTGTAATAAGTTGTTAAACAAAAAAATGGAGCAGTAAATTGATTACTGCCCCATTTTCATTCAAACCTTAAATGGCTTATTTGAATTTTTTTGGAAATGCACCTTTGTTCATCCATTCGGTCAAGCCGTACAAATAGCCGCGGCCATCGGTATCTTCTTTAGCCAATAGGCCCATTTTATTCAATTTCACCAAAGATTGATTCAAGCGCTCGAGCATACGGGTATCACCTTCGGCAATATTATTTTTGCTGCGGTAATCTTTGAATGACTCAATTAAATCGCCGCTTTTCATCAACTTGTGTTCTTCATCCAAAGTGCTGATGAGTACGTTGTCCCATTCGCTAAGCGAAGGTACGCGACCCCGCTTCAATTGAGGCTTGTCTGCTTTTTCAACAGCTTCCTTTTTCTTTGGTCCTCTTTTCTTTTGTTCTACCTGAACTTCAGCCGTTACCTTGCTTTTCTTCTCCGCTTTTGCAGCTTTACCTTTCTTTCCTTTTGGCGGAGATACGTGTTCAATGATGGTTTCACCTTCCAATGAAGGATCATCTTCAATAATTTCAACTATAGCCGGAGCTACTACTTTGGGAGGGCGGCCAGCTTTGCGTTTTGGTGCATCTCCAGCTACGGCTACGGGCGCAACTTTTTTTTCTTTTTTAGGAGCTACAACTATAGGAGCTTTTTCTACGGGCGTTGGTTTTTCAGTGGTTTTGCCAACTCTACTTTCTAGATTAGCAATAGCTGATTTAACTTGATCAGCTTGAAAATCTAATAAACGCAAATCTGCGCTGTAACGCTCAATCAAGGACTTGATGTCCAAAATTGATAAATTGTCTTTTGCCATTTCTCTTTTCTTTTAATGGTTTAGAAGTGTGGTGAAAATGCCAATTAATCTAATGAACCAGGCTAGAATTCATTTTAATTTAGAGCAAAAGAATTACAATGCAGTACCGCTACATTATATTTTTACTACAAAATTGAATTGAATTCTATACGGTTTCAGTAAAAACCAGGCTTTAAATCACATTAATTGGGACAAAATTAGTCTTTTTTAAATAAAAGTAAATTTTTTTTTAAAATAAATTACAAAAACACTATTCACAAGCCTTATAAACAAATGCTTTCAGGAAAATACATTATGATTTCTAAAAAAAACTTACTCTTCCATCCTCGAGAAATGGCAAATAGCTAAGCGCCAAGTGTTGTCTAATTTTACATAAGTCTCTGTAAATCTTAATTTTATAGCTGTTTGGCCATTCCGTTCTATATACTCCCTATTTAAAATTCCAGAAAGGATAGCCGCATTTTGATTAAAAACATTAAAAATTACGGATTCAGTTGATTGTTGATAACTGTTTGTATTGTATTCTGGTTTTTGAAGTTCATTAAAAAGCTCATGCCTATTCAAAATTTTACCTGTTTCGTAAACAAGTATAAAATCCTCAATAAGTAAGTTGTTTAAAATAGTGGTGTCGCCGATTTTGTAAGCTCCCAGCCATTTGTTTTCTAAATCGATTATTTTGCTTTCAATTTTATTTCTTTTTTTAGCAGGTAATGAAGCATTCTTTTTTGAATGGCAAGCCCCAAAGAAAAGGGAAAACAAAACAACGAACAAAAAGTATTTTGGTAAATAGAACCGGCTTTTCATTTGATTTTCAAATGGTTAAATGATTGACAATCAATTTTAAGCTGCGAAAAAAACAAAGTCAATAACGCTCTGATAAATTCAAATTTGTTCTCCAGACGGGCGGTTCATTGTTTTGGCTCCAATACTCAATGATCTCAATAATTCGATCTCCAGCAAAAGTAAAAAAAGAAATAGCGTAATGACTTTCGGAGGTATTGGATGAAAAGACCTTGACTACGGAAGTAATTACCCCTTCCTTCGTTTCAAAAAGCAATTCAATATCGGTGTTACAGCGCCCCGGATAGTTTTCATTAAATCGAATAAATTGATCGCGATTGCGGTAGACTTCGCGGGTATTGGGTTCCCAAATGACAGCATGCTCGTGCATTAGGGTGCCGGCAGCACGGAAATCAGCCCGGTCAAAATATTCCCAAAATTTCCGAATGGCTTCTATTTTATTCATCGCAGTTGGTTTGTGATCTCTATTTAACTGAAAACCAGTTTTTTTTTCAAAAATAAATAATGGATTGAGAACTTCGGAAAATAAGGGAAAGAAATAAAAATAGTCTATTCCGCGTCGTCAAATTCAAAAACAAAGTCTTTGAATTCATCAATTTGACGGCGTTCCTTTTTAGTAGGCCGTCCTGCTCCTCTTTCCCGCATTTCGATGCGTCCTTTACCTACGAACCAATCGTTGTATTTATTTAGTTCTTCCTCTGAAGTCTGGTTAACGTAGCATTTTTGAGCGTCGGGAGCGCCGACGCGATTTTTAATCAACGTTACTGCCTTAAATTGGAAATTAAAACCATTCTTTTTGACTTCAACCACTTCGTTTGGTTGCAATTGGTAAGAAGGCTTGACGGGCATTTCATTGATTCTTACTTTACCAGCCTTACACGCATCGGTTGCTAGGGTACGGGATTTAAAAATCCGTACGCTCCACAACCATTTATCAATTCTAAGTTTCTCTAAGGACATTTACTCGGCAATTTTGGGATAGGCTAAATCAAGCTTTTCAAGAGCCTCTACCAAGGTTTTAAGAATAAAGTAATCCCGATACCAGCGATCGTCAACAGGCACAATGTGCCAGGGTATGGCGCTCTTATTGATGGCATCTTCATAACAACGCATATAATCGTCCCAAGATTCCCGTTCTTTCCAGTCATTGGGATTGTGTTTCCACTGTTTTTCTGGATCATTAATGCGCTGCTTCAGTTCTACTTCCTGCTCGTCTTTGGAGATGTGAAAATAGAATTTTAGAATTTGGGTATTGTTGTCTTCAAGGAGTAAATTTTCAAAAGCATTAATGGCATCCATGCGTAGCTTAACACGATCTTCATCGATCCATTTGTGAACCCTTTGAATGATGATGTCTTCGTAATGGGAGCGGTTAAAAATGCCAATGATCCCTTTAGCAGGGGTGTTTTTATGGATCCGCCACAAAAAGTCATGGCCAAATTCATCTTCCGTAGGTTTTTTATAACTCACTATTTGTAAGCCTCCACAGTGACAATCCTGGAATACATTGTCCACCGCCCCATCTTTACCACTGCCGTCCATTCCCTGAAAAACAACCAATAGGCTATATTTCTTTTGGGCGAATAGCATCTCTTGCAATTTGCCCAGTCGTTCGGCCATTTTTGCAGATTCTTCTTTTGCCTCTTTTTTATCCAAACCCTTTGGCGGTAGTGTACTGTAATCGCTTAACTTAATCATGATATCGGTATTTTAGACATTCATGCGCATCCGCTTTACCAAGTAAGTTTGCAAAATATTGCGAAATCCTTGGTTGATATCGGCCTCTACAAAATCAATTTGGTATTGTAAGCATTTGAATTTCAGTTCTTCCATGAACTTAGCCATTTGCTCCACATAGTGTTTTTTGATTTGATTGGATTGAAGGCGAATTTTTTCACCTGTTTCCATATCGACAAACAAATAGGGGCGGTTTTCAAAATTGAAATCGACCTCTTTGGCGCGATCGGTGACATGAAACAGGACTACTTCGTGTTTGTTGTGTTTCAAATGCTGAAGCGCGGAAAAAATGGCATCCATGTGGTCGCCCTGTTCCATCATATCGCTGAATATGACCACCAAAGATCTTTTGTGAATGCTTTCTGCTACTTGATGAAGCGCCTGTGCGGCGGCAGTTGGTTTATTGTGTTCTGGATTGTTGATCAGGTGATCCAGATAAGTCAACAATAAACGGTAATGCGTGGTACTGGATTTGCAGGGCGTATGTACATTAAGGGTATCATCAAACAAACTCAGCCCGAAGGCATCGCGTTGTTTTTGCAATAAATTCATCAGCGCTGCCGCGGCTAGCGCTGAAAACTGTAATTTGTTGTGGTAGGGTTTTTTACCGCTATCTTCAGGGAAATACATGGATGAAGAGACATCGATGATGATTTGACAGCGGAGGTTGGTTTCTTCTTCAAACCGTTTGGTGTACATCCGATCGGTTCGAGCATACACTTTCCAATCGATGTTTTTGGTACTTTCCCCTTGATTGTAAAGACGGTGCTCGGCAAATTCAACCGAGAAACCATGAAAAGGGCTCTTGTGTAGGCCAATAATGAATC
>JBBRGN010000325.1:0-4985 GCA_038240665.1 Chitinophagales bacterium
GGTGGTGTATGCCAACCCACGCGGTTCGGGCGGTTATGGCTTGGAGTTTCAACGCGCCAATATAAAAGACTGGGGAACTGGGCCGCAAGCAGATGTGCTGGCCGCGCTCAGTGACGCCGCCAAATTAGCTTGGGCAGATACGGCTCGTCAGGTGATCACGGGTGGTTCGTACGCGGGTTACCTTACCGCTTGGATTGTGGCACATGACCACCGGTTTAAAGCAGCTTTTGCACAACGCGGCGTTTATGACTTGACCACCTTTATGGGGGAAGCTAATGCTTGGCGCTTGGTGCCCAATTACTTCAATCTCCCTTGGAATGATGCCAAGGAAAAGGTGCTTGATGCCAATTCTCCTTATACGTTTGTAGAAAACATCCGTACCCCGCTTTTGATCAAACATGGGGAAAATGACTTGCGGACGGGGGTAATCCAATCCGAAATGTTGTACAAATCACTCAAAATGCTCGGGAGGCAGGTTGAGTATGTGCGGATGCCCGGGGCTACGCACGAGCTCTCCCGCAGCGGTAACGTTCGTCAACGGATCGACAGGATGTTGCGGATTTATGAATTTTTTGAAAGGTATGTAGGGCAAAAATAATCCACTAGGGTGATGAAAAGTATAGGGCTGCCTCGTTTTAGGAATGAGGCAGCCCTGCGTTTCTTTTTAAAAAAACAACTAGTTTACGGTCAGGGTAATGGTTTTTTGGACGATGTTGCCATCAATGTCAGTAACCGTAAAGATCCATTTTTCAGTACCTGCTTGGTTACGGGTAGTGATGGAGACATCGGCATCATATTGCGTACTGGTACTCGGAATTTCATCGGTCTTCTTACTTACAGTGGCGCTAGAACCATCATAAGCAACCGATACGTTAAAAGATTTGAGGTTGTCTTCGGTTTTAGTTACCTGAATCCCCATTTTAAGCGCTGCGTTTTTGCCTACTATGGCATCGGTAGAGGTATAACCTGCTCCGGTTTTAAAAACGACAATTGGGGGCGTTTCAGGGTCACCATCTTTTTTACAGCCTTGGATGGTGACGATCGTTGCAAGCAATAGGAATAGGAAAATGTTTTTCATTGTTGGAAGTATTTGAAAGTGAATTGTTGATCTTAAAACTGCCAGCCAAAATTCAAGATGAGGTTTCGTCCCATATCCCGTACACCGTACAATTTTAATCGAGAAAGATGGTCATTGTATACGGTGTTGAGCAGGTTACGACCGCTGAGTAGGATGCGAATTTTTCGAAAAGTCATGCCTGCGCCGGCTTGCAATAACCAGTAAGCGGGAGTCGTCTTCTCAAAGTCGGCTAGGTTGTCTTGTTTGCCAACTACCTGTGCGCCAAGCGAAACAAAGGCCGTATGATGCACCGCATCGCCCAGCGGTAAAAAATATTTGCCGTGGAGCAACAAACGGTTGGCGGGCGAAAACGGCAACCAAGCGCCATTGTCGCGACGAGCATCCAGAAAGGAATATTCGGCAGAAAGGGAGTAAATGCCGCTTTTTTCTAAAGCTGCCCCCACTTCATAACCTTTCAAGGTGGCGTTGTTTTGAATAAATCGATACACGGGAAATCCAAAATATTGCTCGTTGGTAGGACTTAGATAGATGTAATTGAAAAAATGATTCAAAAACGCCGAGCCGCGCAATTGAAAACTTTTGTATTGCCAAATGGCAGATATTTCCGAATTAAGTGATTGTTCGACTTTCATGTTGGGGTTCCCGACGTACCAATTGGGGGTTCCTTCATGCAAACCATTGGCAGCCAACTCGGCAAGATTACCTGCTCTAAAACCAGTTTCAACATTGGCCTTGATGGTAAAATGAGGCCAACTCAAACTTTGGCCAATCGCTCCATTAAAGGATCGATAAGGACGGCTAAATGGAGGGATTTCGCTATTTGATAAATTGAATTTACGGGTTTGAAAGGTGGTGATTTGTCGCTGATTCAACCGCAGACCAATTTCAAAATTACCCAGATTTTTGCCCCAATCTTGTCTTTTTTTCCAATAACTAAACAAAGAACCTTCCAGCAGATTGGCATCGGGAACAATGATCCGCGAGCCAAAATTGACATTGTTTTGCAGCATACCCGCAAAACCATTGGTCCAAGTCCATTGGCGGGGCAATTGTCGTTGTACTTGCACGTTCAGATTGAGGGTGTAAAGCCACAAATTGAGGTCAATGCGATTGCTGCGCTCTTGCTCTTGTCTGCGGTTGACTTGGTAGCCTAGGGTGGCAGTAAGCGTCGTTTTACTGTTGAGAACAAAGGTGTTTTTACTGCTCAAAACGCCAAAAAGGACACTTTGATTCGCTCCATCGAATTGACGGTTTAAACGAGAAGATTCGATATTTTTGTTTAATTCGGAAGTGTCAGCTATAAATCCAAAACGGTTGTAGGAACTCAAAAAACGGTTATCCGAAGTCCAGCGGTTGCGACGGATGATGTAAGCTGTTTTTACATTAAACAATGAAAAAAGGGTGTTGGGAATACGTTTGCTGTTGCCATCCGAGTAATCGGCATGACTTTCATAACCCGAACGAAAGATAAAAGTGTTTTTTGACCCGCTTTTTTTGATGCCGTAATCCAGCCCACTGCCATAGGTATTGTTAAATAGTTTAAGGTTGAGGTTTTGTTGCAGCGTATGGGGTTGTCTTAAGTCTTCCTCGATGATGTTGATTACGCCCCCTAAAGCATCCGAACCAAAGAGTAAAGCCGCCGGCCCTTTGATCAATTCTACTCTTTCCACGCCCACATCAGAAAGCCCAAGGCCGTGTTCGTCTTCCCATTGCTGATCTTCCAGGCGTAAGCCTGCTACGTTGACCTGAATGCGATTGCCCGATAAACCACGAATAACCGGTCTGGAAATAGCGCCAGTGGTGAGTTGACTTACGCCAGGAAGTGAAGCCAACGCATCGGAAAGGGTTTGGGCACCATACTCCTTCATGTCGGAATTGGTCAGCGCGGTGATGTTGCGGCTAGTGGTAGCAAAAGAAGGTTTCTGCTCGGTAACATAGATCGTTTGTAAGCGCGTTGACTTAAGCGTATCAGATTGAGCATCCAGCGTTTTTACTAGAAAAACAAGACTTAAAAAAAACAGTATATAGTAGTAATCAGATCGCATTTACGCAGTAATTTGGTCGCTAAACTAGCAGATAGCGATCAAAAAAAGCTTGATTTTTGGGATTTTTATAAAAACATAACCTGTAATTAACACGACAAAAAATCCTGAAAGGACTCTTATTGCTTGATGACGCGGAAAACCCCGACTTTGCCGCTTTCTTGCATCCAAACCCTTCCAAGGTACAATCCGGGCGTGAGGCCAGCCATGTTAATTGCAGTTGGAGCAGACAAACCAGCTTGGTACACTGTGCGCCCTTGGGCATCCATCAAAGTAATTTGGATGGGACCATTACTTGACCATTGCAGTTGCAGCTGATCGGTAACCGGATTGGGGTAAGCCTTAAAACCAGCGGCTTCGAGCACATCATCAACCGCTGTTTTTAGCGGTACAAGGATTTCGGTTAGGGTAGTAACTACCGCAGGCGCTAAGTTGACCATTACGGTTTTTGGCTCATAGCCTTTGAGCGACAATTGTACTTCCACTTGGCCTTGCAGAGGCGCTCCAGTAGAAAAACCGCCTGAGGCACTGGTTACGGCGGCAATCCCTATTTTTCCAGTGATACGGACTTCCACATTCGCCAGTTTTTGCTTGCTTACGGCATCGCTAATGTTGCCAAAAAGGTAACTAGCGCGGACATAATTAGGCTTCAGCACGATCAAGCCTTCTTCAATATCAGAAGCGATGATGATGCCGCTGGGAAAATAAGGAAAAGCGCCCCACACACCGCTAAAACCGCTGGTAAATCTAGAAGTTTTGTAATTCCCTGTTTCTACCATCACTTCGGGGCGATGCACATCAATTAAAGAAACTCCATCGGTATAATTGGCGACTACAAGCCAGTCTTTTAAGGTCAGGACATTGTGAGAGATGACTCCGGTGCCCAAGGTAGCAGCACGATTGAAACGAAAAAGTTCATTGATGTTGCTGGGATCGGAGATGTCATAACTACTGATTGGTGCATTGGACGTCTCTTCGGTAACGTAGAGGCGTTTGCTGTTGTCGGATAACCAAACGTTGTGGGCAATGCGCGTAGGCGTACGCTGGTTGCCCAAAAGCAGAGGGTTTGTTTTACTGCGGATATCGTAAATGGAAAAACTAGGATTGTTTTGGTCAGCGGTGTAGAGCGTGTCGCCACGAGCATAGCTATCGTGTACGTAGACCCCGCTGATTTTGCCAGTATACACCGGAGCGTCAGGATTGGCATTGAGGTCAAAAAAAATGGGACTGCCCCCATTGAGGTTGCTGCCATTGAGGTACATGGTTCCCTTCTCGTCGATGTTGATGGTATGCACCGAACGGAGATCACCCAAACCAGGAACGGTGGGTTTGAAATTTTTAAAGGTTACTTTGCTGGGCAATTGAGAAAGATCGGCGATAACTACCCCGTCGGAACAGGCATCACAAACGATGTAGGCATTGTTTTTCCAGACCCGCATTTCTCGCCAAATACTGGTGGTAAGGGTCAAGTAAGCTACCTCAGTAAGTGTGGTAGGATCTTTGAGCGAAACGATGGCTGCTCCTTTGCGCGTACCGACGATGGCGTATTCCGTTCCATCAGGAGCGGTGTATCCCCAGCAAGAAGCTGTTAACTCGGGATAAGCTTTTTTGCCCAGTAAACTCAGGTTTTGCTGAGCAAAAAGGTCAAAAACGCTGCAATTAAAGCAAGCGACCAACAAGGTAAAACGAGTAAATAAGCTCATAAGGGAACGTGTTATTAGAACATAACGTAGCTTTTGAAAAATGTTTCATGTCAATCCATTTAAAGTATCCCATCAGGATCAATTGTCGGAAAATGGAATCATAATCATTAAGAAAAAAACTTTATTTTAAGTTCAATCGCTACCATCGTACCAAGTCTATTT
>JBBRGN010000326.1:0-4963 GCA_038240665.1 Chitinophagales bacterium
TTCCATGTGGGCATCGATGATCCAGTCGCAAAAAAGTGACATTCATTTATCCGAAAGTTTTGAACTGGCCCAAGGATTTTACGTTCAAATCGATAGAATCCCTAGTTCTAACCATTCTTTACTGGTTGTCGTATTAAGTGACCATCCTGAATGACATCCTTTTTTTGGCTTTGAATAAAAATAATTACTTGCCTGACTATCAAGGGATTCGTTATTCTTTATGACAAATATTACGAAAAATAAAATTCACATTTATTTGATTTACTAGTAATTAATCAAATAAATGACACGTTTCATCAAATACTGATCTGACAAATTTGCACCTTAAAAATTTGACTACTGAGTTTTCATTAGGTACTTTTGAGGTATAACTTTTTCCAAAACAAGAAAGCGAAACTTGATGGTTCTTTGTACATCTAAAACCAAATCTGTGTTCTGCCGTTCATCTTGCCTACCAGCAGAATGCTTCTCGCTTTCAAATATTCGAAAACAAATTTAAGATTTCATTACAACAACGACCGTTAGCATTGTCTTCCCGTCTGGAGGACTGACGCTATCGCAAAAATATTTTTTAGTATCAGTAAGTTAGATTTGACTCCGTTGAACTCAGGTTCACGGAGTTTTTTGTTTTATCAGTGATCTCTGTCTATATTTGCGGCGTTTAATTATTGGGAGTGTTTAGGTATTTCTAATTTGCAAGCGTAATTGAGAAATCCTCAGACACTCTTTAAATCAACAACCTACAACATGAATTACGATGTCATTGTAATAGGGAGCGGTCCCGGAGGCTACGTAGCGGCCATTCGCGCTTCACAATTGGGTTTAACCGTAGCTGTTATTGAGCGCGAATCCCTAGGTGGTATCTGCTTAAACTGGGGATGTATTCCCACCAAAGCATTGCTCAAAAGCGCCCAGGTATTCGAATACATCAACCATTCCGAAGATTATGGCATCAAGGTAAGTTCGGCCAAAGCAGATTTCTCAGCAATGGTTAAACGCAGCCGAGACGTAGCTGATGGGATGAGTAAGGGGGTCAATTTTTTGATGCGTAAAAACAAAATCACTGTCATCATGGGCAACGCCATGCTCACTGCTGATCGCAAAGTAGAAGTAACGGATGTCCAAGGCAAAAAAACAACCTACGAGGCAAAACATACCATTGTAGCTACTGGCGGCCGGGCAAAAGCGCTTCCTAATGTCCCTATTGATGGTGAAAAAGTGATTGAATACCGCAAAGGCATGAGTTTAGACAAACAGCCAAAATCTATGGTTGTTATTGGCGCCGGAGCCATTGGGGTTGAGTTTGCTTATTTTTATAGCTCAATTGGTACTGAGGTTACGGTCGTGGAATTTTTTGAACAAGGTTTGCTTCCTCGTGAAGACCCGGAAGTTTCAAAAGAACTGGGTAAAATTTATTCCAAAAAGGGCATCACCGTACTAGGAAATACCGCTGTAGAAAGCGTAGATACCCAAGGCAAAGGCTGTACAGTGGTAGTCAAAGACCGCAAAACTGGCGAAGTTAAAGAAATCAAATGCGATATCGTGTTGTCTGCTGCCGGTGTAGCTCCTAATACGGAAAACATTGGTTTGGAAACTGCTGGTGTTGCCGTTGAGCGCGGCATCATTCAAGTAGATGACATGTACCGCACCAACGTGCCTGGAATTTACGCTATTGGCGATGTTACACCGGGACCTGCGCTAGCCCACGTAGCAAGCGCGGAGGGAATTGTTTGTGTGGAAAACATTGCTGGTCTACATCCTCACCCAATTGATTACGGCAATATTCCTTCTTGTACTTATTGTGTACCTGAAGTAGCTTCGGTAGGATTGACGGAACAAGGAGCCAAAGATGCTGGTTACGAAATTAAAGTTGGTAAATTTCCTTTCTCTGCATCAGGCAAAGCCAGTGCTGCTGGGGATAAAAGCGGGTTTGTTAAATTAATTTTTGACGCTAAATACGGCGAACTCCTTGGAGCACACATGATCGGTCAAAACGTAACGGAAATGATTGCGGAGATCATCGCTGTTCGCAAAATGGAAACTACGGGACATGAAATCATTAAAACCATCCACCCACACCCTACCATGAGCGAAGCCATCATGGAAGCAGCAGCGGCAGCTTATGGCGAAGTGATTCACCTATAAATATGGCATTAAAAAAAGCAAGCGGCTCGAGAGACATTCCCGAGTCGCTTACTTTTTTTAAGCTAGACCGTATGCTTTAATTGATGGCGCGTACTTTTTGAAAAACCCTTTCAATGAATCTTTTTTCTTCCGTAATGATTCTTGCCCTACCTACTAGCTCCTCATTGTTGTCTGGCGACTTTCCAGTTGAAGTAACCACACCAAGAGGAAAATCAATTTCCACTGGAACCACCAATTTTTGATTTTCGCTATGGGTTACCCTTGATTTCCAGAGTACTTCTCCCTGGATTGTTCCATACTCCTGAAAAGGTAAATTTTCTAATTTAATGATGACTTTTTGATGGGCTTTTACCTTACCTGAACCGATAAAAGGAATGTTCATCCTGCCTACCATTTTTTGTCCGGAGGCGGGAATAACCGCAATAAGCTCGTCCCCTTCCTTCACAAACAGCCCTTCCGAAACGTTGTTTCCTACGATCTGTACTGTTCCTGCTCCAGGGGACACCAGCAAGTAATTCTTTTTCCACGTTTCCAAACGAGCACGCAGCCGAAAAAAACTATCTTTGCATTCATTTGCTGCCTCTTTGACATTGCGTACGGCGCCGCTTTCGGCCTCGCCTATGCGGGCGCGCATGGTGGTAATCTCCGATTGCCGCGCCTTGATGACAGCCTCCTGATCCAACAAGTCTTTTTTCAAATCTTCCAGTCGGTTGCGGGATTTATTTGCATCATCTTGAGAGATTTGATCTACTTTCACGCGGTGTTCGGCATTTCTGAGGTCTACCTGGGCATCTTCGATCTGTTTGGAAAGCGTAGTAGTCACTTGCTGCTGTAGCGAAATGATGCGCTCTGTATTGGCGATCTGTTTGCGCAGGTTATTGGGCTCTGATGATTCGTACCTGCCAAGCATTGACTGGATGTACAAGTTTTTACTGTCTAAAAACTTAAAAAGATCCTCTTGGAGATCGCCAATCGGTAAATCCCTACTCGGTTCAAAAGTCAATAATGTGCTGTCATCAAATTTTTTGAGGGAAAGAATTTTATCTTCCAAGGAAAGTACTTCGTTGTAATCAGCATTGTTTCGAAAAATGATCAGCACTTCATTTTCCTTAACTATTCGATTATTTTTCACTAAAACCTTTTGAATGTAGTTCCCCTGTTGGGCGATCAAACGATATGGCGGTTCTTTGAAAGAGATTTGAATATCGTCATCAACAACTTCAGGCCATTTGATCCAAAAACTCATCCAGCCTAAGGTGACAAACAACACAAAAACCATCAAGGTACCATAACGAACCAACCATGGCGGCGGGGTACCCAGAATCTCCTGTACCTCTTCACTACGGATTTCAATATCTTCAATATCTTCTTGTCTCTGCTTGGCCATTGTTTTCAAGTCTATGAACCCAATTCTAATTGATTGCGTACCAATTGAAAATAGGCACCGCGGGCATAAGTCAATTCGTCATGCGTGCCCTGTTCAACAATTTCCCCATCTTCCAAAACAATGATGTTATCGGCATTCATTACCGTACTCAAACGGTGCGCTACGATGATAATGGTTTTTTTGCGAAAATATTCGCTGAGGTTTTCCATGATGACCATCTCATTGAAGGCGTCCAAAGCCGTAGTGGCTTCGTCAAAAAAGATGTAGTCAGGATTTTTATACACCGCTCTGGCGATGAGCAGTCGCTGTTTTTGCCCTTGGCTAAGTCCCAATCCTTCTTGGCCAATGCGGGAATTATACCCCATCGGCAAGGATTCTATAAAAGACTGGATATTCGCCACCTTTACCGCCCGCAATAGCTTTTCTTTATCTACAATTTCTTCCCCTAATGCAATGTTTCGGGCAATAGAATCATTGAAAATATAACCATCCTGCATGACTACGCCGCATTTGTTGCGCCACAATCGGTTGCTTAAATTGGTCATCAAAATATCCCCTACCCTGATGGATCCTTCCGTAGGAGCATAAAAATTGAGCAAAAGCTTTAATAGCGTAGTCTTACCGCTGCCGCTACGCCCTACAATTGCGGTAGTTTTTCCCTTTGGAATACGCAGGGTTATCGATTTTAGAATATTGGGGGTTATGGGTGTATATTGAAAGGAGACATCGTTAAGCGAAATATCGCCCGTTTCCGGCAATATGGTAATTTTTTCCTGGGGGTTTTCTTCATCCGTTTTTAGGTGGATCTCGTTGATGCGTTCCATACTAATTTTTGCCTCCTGCCAAGTAAGCATAAATTGCATCAAGCGACCAATTTGGTTGTTGAGCTGCCCGATGATGTATTGGATAGCCACCAACATCCCTAGGGTCATCTTGGAATGCAATACCGCGCTAGCCACTAGGAAAACAATGATGAGGTTCTTTAATTCATTGATTGCAAAAATACCAGAATTTTGCAACTGCTCGATCCGCAATTCATTCATATTGGTGCGAAAAAGTTTGGCTTGTCCGCGCTCCCAGGCCCAGCGTTTTTGTTTCTCGGCATTGTAAAGTTTGATCTCTTGCATGCCGTTCATCATCTCCAAGAGATTGGACTGGTTTTCCGCCGATTGTTCAAATTGACGAAAGTCCAGGTCTCTTCTTTTGCGCATAAAGAGGAGGATCCAAATAAAATTGGCAATAATTCCAAATACAAAAACCCAAAAAACCTTGCTATTCCAGGAAAATAAGATGATGCCAAAAGCTATAAAGTTCAAGGCTGAAAAAAGAGAAATGAAAGTAGCTGAACTTAAAAACTTCTGGACCCTTTCATGATCGGTAACCCGCTGCATCAGATCACCGGTCATGCGGCTTTCAAAAAAACGGATGGGT
>JBBRGN010000327.1:0-4960 GCA_038240665.1 Chitinophagales bacterium
TCCTCGCCTTTCGCCTTCTGGGTGGTGATCGCGGTAAATAATTTGCAATCTTGATCGGCGTAGCGAGTCGTTTTGAAAGGGCTTCAAAGTACTATCCATCCGAATCATTACCGTCGTCGTGTTGGAAGTAGCTAAATTAGAATTGAAACGTATAAAACGCTCTTTTTTTCCATGTTTGATTGAATCAGGAGATACCACAATATTGCGCCGCATCATTGAATCCTGCATATCGCGAATGGTATTGCCAAAGATGTTCTCGGTCTCCCGCTGAAGGTGTTCTTTCTGTTCCAAATAGACCTTGGTTAGCCAATAGACTTGAAACAAAACCAGCAGCAATAAGCTACCGACCATCAAAAATGGATACAAACGATGTGGATCAGATTTTTTCATCTTTGCAAAATTAAGCGCTTCCTACCAGCATTGCGCGCTTTATTAACCATAATTAACCTAAAATCAAGGTACATTAACCCGGATCTACCAGAATGTCAATTAGCTTTGTCTGAGAAAGTATTCATTATGCTACTAAGCATTTTCAACTAAATAATCACCGATGAAAAAATTGTTTTTGTTCTTCGTTTTGATCAGTCCCTTGATGGCTTATGCCCAAAACAATGAGGGCATCATCATTTATACCCAAACGCTTAACCTGCGCCGCGAAATCACCGATGAGCAAATAAAAAGAATGGTACCTGAAAAACAGGAATCCAGCGCCAAATTAACCATCACGCCTAAAGCAACCTTGTTCAAAGAGATCGCTGCTACTCCAGATCCCTCAGCAAACGCCGAAGGCCCTGGCGGTGGAATGCGGATGATGATGCGCCGGATGGTACCTACTGTTTATCGCGATTTGGAAAAAAATCGCGTACTGGAAGAGTCTGATTTCTTTGGTAAGTCTTTCTTGGTGGATGATGTGCCTATGACTTATGCATGGAAAGTAACGGGTCAACAAAAGATAATCGGCAGTTTTCCTTGTATTTCTGCCACTACGGTGGACAGCACCATGGGGCGTGCCCGTAACATCACTGCTTGGTTTACGCCAGCTATTCCGGTTCAAGCTGGGCCGATGAGCTACGGTGGTCTTCCTGGCCTTATCCTAGAAGTCGATGTCAACAACGGCTCTATGGTCATGACAGCTAGCGAAATCAAAATGGGCAAACTGGAAAGCGACGCCATCAAAGTACCTGAAAAAGGCAAACGCGTAAGTCGCGAAGAGTACCGCAAGATTGTGCGCGACAAAATGAAGGAAATGCAAGAGATGAATGGCGGTCAGCCGGGCGGCGGCATGAGAATGATCATTCGGAATTAAGTTTTTAGAACGTAAAAAAGCGCCATTACGGGGATAATTACCTTGCAATGGCGCTTTTTTTGTCTGGAAATAACGTTTTAGGTATGCATCAACTCATTGGAAGAATGTGATTAACTTTGACCCCAGTCAAAATTACCATCATGAAGCCTTCATTTTCAATTGCTACAATTCTAACATTACTCATACTATCCAATTGTAATACCCTTCCTGATTACACTTTGTCTTCTATTGACCCTGCGATCAATAAAACCCGCACAGCCACCTTACGCTCCGCCTTTTTTGGCCTCGATAATGCCCTACCCGCCAATGCTCGCCGGATATGGAGTCAAGCGCCAGGGAAAGATGGGTTGCCCCTCGTTTTTTCGCATGAAATAGATCCTGCCACCCTCGACGCGACGGATTTTCAGATCACTACGCAGCAAGGTAAAAAGCTGCAACCTGCATTTGTTACCTTCAAACCCGCAGTCGAAGCCTTTGAGTTGCGTACCATTTTGTTGATCGGAGAACTTGGCAATGCCCCCAATAATCAGCCGGATACCCTAACTATAGTTGGGGATCTAAAGAGTAGAGATGGGCAAAATTTACGTGGACAAAAGATCAAAGTTACGCCTTTAGCAGATGGTCCTTTTTTGAGCTATGCCGAGTTTTTCACGTTTGATGCTGACTATCCTTATCAGACTACAAAACGCGGTTGCGATTGTCCGCGTGAGAAAACAAGCGTGGTGGTAAGAACCGTATGGGCAGGCGGCGTTCGGGCGTTGAATGGCCTAGAACTTGGCGATCGCGACTTGTACCGCTTTAAGGTAAAAATGGCTTTTGGGACGGATACGGTGATCGTTACCCCTTTTAAAATCGCCGATGTCAACGACAATGACAACAACATTGATCTGTGTATTGGTCAATCTGGTACGCCCTTAAGTGTTGAGGTGAAAGCGAATACAGCGATCGACCCCCGCAATGATAAGAACCCGAAGACGGGAATTACGGTGTTGAGTAGGTGGTAATCCTATTGCTTAAACACCAGCGTTAGCAAGAAGATAGCAATTGAACTAAAAATAGAAACTTTTTCCCTAATCGAAGCTTGTTTGGGAGTGAGTAGCATCGCTACAGGCGAGAAAACAAACGAAAAGTAAAGGGAAAAATCATTTTTGAGCCAAGCATTCCGCACCAACTCTTATCACGCTTACTATTGCACAACTAAGGCAACTTTGGTATCTTTGTACTTCAATTTCATATGCAGCCATGCAGTTTGTTGATATAAAAAACGACATCGCTTTTCGGAAGATTTTCGGTAATAAAAACAAGAAAATCACCCTTATTTCCTTCCTCAACGCGGTGATGAAGTTGGAAGGCAGTAGCCGTATCGCCGATGTGGAGGTACTCAATCCCTACCAATTGCCCATCATTAAAAATCTGAAAGCATCCATCATTGATGTCAAAGCACACGACGAAAAAGGCAATACCTTCATCGTTGAAATGCAGGTAGCTGAGCCCGACGGATTGGACAAACGCCTACTTTACTATGCCAGCAAAGACTATTCCCAGCAAATCGAAAGTGGTGAACTGTTTACCCAACTTCGCCCGGTTATTTTCATTGGTATTTTCAATTTCTACTTTACAATCGGTAATAAGTATTTGTCGCATCATGCCATTTGTGATGTGGAAGATGGCGAGCGGATCATCAAAGACATGGACTTCTATTTCATCGAATTACCAAAGTTCGAAATACAACTTGCTGGCCTGAATAACATTACCGATAAATGGATATTCTTCATCAAAGAATCTGAAAATTTGCAGGTAGTTCCCGATAATCTCGATGACGAAGGCTTGAAAGAAGCTTACCACGATGCCAACAAGCACTCTTGGGGCAAAGAAGAATTAGAAGCGTATGATTATTCTGTCATGCGAGAACAGGATCATAGAGGGAAAATCATCGCGGCGGAGAAAAAAGGAAAAGTTGAAGGCAAAGTTGAAGCAAAGATCGAACTTATGCTTGAAATGCTCCATGATGGCCTGCCCTTGGAAAGGATCGCCAAAATTTCAAAAATGAATATGGAAGAGATTAAGTAAATAATTGATAAAAATAGCCTGCCCAAATCAAAGGAATAATCTAGGGTCTCCCCAAAAAAACTGATTTAATGACAAAGTGAAAACGGGAAGTTTACTTTTGCCTTAATGATTAAACACCTTCCTCAAAGCCCCGCTATAAGCCATTTTATCAAAAATTGCTGCAACAGGTATTGAAAAACCTTCTACTGCGCGGGCATTGATTTGATCGCCAACACTCCATTTTGCAACCAAAACATACTGATTGGAGGGGATATTTTGCAACCAGTACTGTTCAATCGTTTGTGCCAAGGGGTCAACTAGCCAGTATTCTGAAATACCATGCACGGCGTAATCGTAGAATTTTGATGGTACGATCGATTTTAGCGGTCTTTTTTGATAGCACTTCTACTACAAAATCGGGTGCGGGGTGCAGCATGGTCTCATCGGTAAAATGAGCAGCTTTTTCATTCCTCCAAAAACAAATGTCTGGTTCGTAATCGTTGCGAGTCAGGGCGATCATCCCTTTATCGTAGGATGTTTCACCTAGATTATTTATCGCAACATAGGTATCCAATAATTTGAAAAGATTACCACTACAGCGTAAATGTCCCCGTTTTACTGGAGAATGAATGATTATTTCGCCATTTATAAACTCCGCCTTGATATTTAGCGTCACCCATGCTCTAAATTTATTCGGCCGCTTATTTTCTTCCAAAACTGCAAATTGGCTTGTTCCAGCATTTGTGGAAAGTCAGGAGCATCCAGGAGTTTTTTCAAAATCGATAGAGACATAGTTTAAGATAGCATGATTGGTGTTTTAAAAAGATAATGGTTTTGAGGTATAGGGCAATTAGGTAATAAAAAAATAGCGCGCCCGAAGTCCAAACCCCAAGCGCGCCTTTATTTTTTATCCCTTCAATTACAACCCCAACAACTCCAGCACTTGCTGGTAGACGTGTTCTGCATTGAAGCCAAATTTCTCATCTAATACTTTGAAAGGCGCCGAATAACCAAAGTGATCCAAGCCCCAAACCTTGCCATGTACCCCCACCAAACCACGCAGATTGACTGGCAAACCGGCCGTCAAACCAAAGGTAGGTATGTTTACTGGCAACACCTTTTCTTGGTATTCCGCAGTTTGTGCGCGGAACAAGCCCTCCGAAGGTGCCGAAACGATGCGTACTTTCAAGCCTTTTTCGCTGCGCAATTTCACCGCGCCCGCTACCAAAGTAGCTACTTCTGACCCGTTGGCAACAAGGATTACATCGGGTTGTCCTGCTACGTCTTCTACGATGTAAGCGCCCATAGCAGCCTGCTTGGCTTCTTCAAAACGGTTGCCGCTCGCTGCTGGAGCATCCACGATGTTTTGTCGGGAAAAGATCAAGCCGGATGGCCCATGGGTGTTTTCAATGGCGAGTTTCCAAGAAATGGTCGTCTCCGCGCCATCACAGGGGCGAAGCGCCAAGAGACTGCTGCGGCCAGAGTGGTTTTTCAATTGCTCCAACAAACGCAATTGCGCCTCTTGTTCTACTGGCTGGTGAGTAGGACCGTCTTCACCTACGCGGAACGCATCGTGGGTCCAGATGAAAATAGCTGGCTTTTCCA
>JBBRGN010000328.1:0-4920 GCA_038240665.1 Chitinophagales bacterium
AAAGATCCAAGCCCCTTGTTTTTTTACAATGCATTTCCATAACCAACGATGAATACCGACAGGATCACCACTCCGATTCCCAGCAAGATCGTTTGAAAAGTTTTTGCGGAAACGCCATTCCATTCTTTGAAATACAATCCCCAAATATTAGAGGTGATGATGATGGTCGCCATGTGGAGAATCCAAGAACTTGCGCCATTGCCCAATTTGCTCTCCCCCATCCCGTAAAAAAAGAACTGCAAGAACCAGGTTGTTCCAGCTATAATGGAAAATAGGTAATTGCTGGCCAATGGTGCTTTGGCGTTGGTATAATCGCTAAAGGTGCGATTGCGCGAATTGAGGATCATACACCAAATAAAATTGGTGGTCAGTCCGCCCCACAAAATAACCACAAAAATCACGTTGTTTTGGAAAAGCGGATTACAACCCTGCTCGATGGCTACGCCGGCCATGGATTTACCCGCTTCAATTCCAAAATTAAAACAGGCGCTCAGAATCCCGGAGGTTACTGCAACGGCTAATCCTTTCCATAAGCTAAATTCAGCGATGGAAGCCTTTTTTTGCTCCTCGGATAAGTCTTTTTCTTTCCTCATACCTGCCCGACCGCAAATGAATATTCCCGCTAGACAAACTGCCACCCCAAGCAATACCAACTGTCCACCGGTGTTTTGTAGCATCGCGGTAAAGGTTTTTCCCGTATCTGGCATAAACAAATCCCGGTAGATGGGCGGTATCAATGCCCCAAAAGCCGAGCAAAAACCGAGTACAATCGACATGCCCAATGACATCCCCAAATACCGCATCGTTAATCCAAAAGTAAGGCCACCTATCCCCCAAAGCACGCCCAACATATAGGTGTAAAAAAGAGTGGTTCCATCCGTATGGGTGATGATGTGCATAAAATTGGGGATCGTCAACCAGGCCGCAAAATAAGGAACAAATAACCAGGAGGCCAATCCACCTACAATCCAGTAGCTTTCCCAAGCCCAATTTTTAACACGTTTGAAAGGGATGTAAAAACTTCCTGAGGCGAATCCGCCAATGGAATGAAATAAAACGCCTAATATAGCCTGCATCTTGGGTGGTGTTTTTTAACGTGAGCTGGCAAATGACTTATTTGTAGCCGTGCCAAGGGAAGCAAGATATTATTCAGGCTGTATTAAACAAAACAAATAATTATCTTTCGTTAAATTTTCCAAATTTTATGCAATTAGATGCTGCATATTTAGCCAAAATTAATAGCCGACTGGTTTTAGAAGAACCTTTTTATGGCTATTTTTTGCTGGGTTTGCCTAAAAGCACAACCGACCTGGTTCAAAGGGCAGGATTGCAGCTGTTCTCGCCACACCTGATTCAACTCTTGGTCAACCCCGAAGGACTTAAAACCGCAAGTAACGCCCAACAACTAGGCTTGATAAAAAAAGAAGTGCTTCATCTGCTTTTTGGACATCCTTTACTTCAAAACAGCTATGCGCAAAGAGCTCTTTTCCATTTGGCTGCTGAACTTGCCGTCAATCAATTCCTTAGCGCTGATCAGCTCCCCCAAAACGCCCTTACCCTCCATCAGTTTAACGCCGCTGTTTCTGAAGACAAACCTTTTTTTGAACCCGAAAAAGACGTGGCTTACTACTATCAGCAATTACTTCTTTGGCAGAACCTGGCAACGAACAGCTTGGATCATCAACGATCTACTCTTTTAGACGCCATTAATATTTGGGCAAAAAATGGTCATCCTGCTCAAGAAAGCTATGCGTTTTGGGTAGAAATAGAAACGCTAGCGCCTGCCGAGCATTTAGTTATCAAGCATTTTATCAAAAACTTGATCCGCCAAGCTTGGCAACGTTGTCAGAGTAAGTCAGCCCCTTCTACCCTATCTCCTGGCGTTTTACGAGCCGTGCAGGACACGGAGCGGATGCCCCAAACGCCTTGGCAAAACATCCTGCGGCAGTTTGCCGCTTCCAGCAACAGCACTATTATCAAAAACACCATTCGCCGCCCTTCCAAAAGGTATGGAACCGTTCCTGGAGTTCGGGTAAAACGCCGCTGGGAACTTTTGGTGGCGGTGGATACGTCGGGGAGTATTTCTCCGGCATTAAGTCAGCTTTTTTTTAACGAAATTCACCATCTTTGGCGACAAGGTGCTCAACTAACCGTAGTAGAGTGCTCGGATAAAATTGGAGCCATCTATCCTTATCGCGGACAACAAGGCTCGGCGATTGCTTCGGGTGGACTAACCGATCTTACGCCGCCGATTGTACTGGCTAATGAGCGTCGGCCTGATGCCTTGATCTATCTGACCGACGGGGTGGCTTCAGCGCCAAAGGTAAAAGCTCGCATGCCGGTACTGTGGGTAGTTCCCAATAATGAAGCGTTGGCCCTGTCGCATTTGCCCGGAAGGAAGGTCAGCATTGAAGTAGCAAAGGAAAAATAACTATGACGAATCAAGCGCCTTATATTTTTTATGGCATCGAAGCGAATGCTGTTGCGGTGCGCAATTTTGTAGAACATGTACTTCAGGCCAATGCATTGGCGGAGTCGAAGGGCCAACCCAAATCTCCGATTTGCATCTGGGGAACCCATGGGATTGGAAAAACGGCACTGGTAGAATCCATTGCCCAAGAAAATGGCCAGCAATTTGTATCCATCGCGCCCGCGCAATTTGAGGAGATGGGCGATCTTATTGGCATGCCCGCTATAGAAGGCAATCGTACCGTTTTTCGCGCTCCAGATTGGACGCCCTCCCAAACTGGACCAGGAATCTTGTTGATTGACGACATCAACCGTGCTGATGATCGCATCTTGCGTGGACTCATGCAGCTTTTACAAGACTTTCGATTGCTGAGCTGGCAGCTACCGCCGCTTTGGCAGATCGTGATTACCGCCAACCCTGATGGCGGCAATTACGCTGTCACCCCTATGGATGATGCCCTGCTTACACGGATGATGCACATCACCATGATTTTTGAGGCAAAAGTATGGGCGCTTTGGGCAGCAAAAAAAGGGGTTGATTCACGGGGAATTGATTTTGTCCTGACCCATCCCGAATTGGCGCACGGCAACCGTACTACACCGCGCTCCTTGGTGCAGTTTTTTGACAGCATCGCTACCATCCCCCGTTTACAAGATCAACTGCCCTTGGTGCAGATGTTGGGTTCTTCCTGTTTGGATGAGGCAACCGTGAGCGCTTTTGTTGGTTTTGTTCAGCAAAATTTAAGTGCGTTGATGCCGCCTTCCGCCTTACTTTTGGCGAAGGATTTCCAACAAGAAGTACATCAAGGCATTAAAAAAATTGTGGATCAACCGGTTTTTAGGGTTGATGTATTGGCCACTTTGTGCACCCGCCTGGTTCATTTTTTGCAACTCCTAAATCGGCCGCTCCAATCGATTGAAGTGCAAAACTTACAAGCTTTCCTAAAAATGGATTTCATGCCGAATGATTTGCGGCTGAGTTTTTTACAAGATTTGGTACAAATACCCAATTTGGATTTGAAAAAAGTCATGAACGACCCACAAATTGGAGCGATGCTGTTAAACGGAATGTAATTAACTCTATTTATTTACCCTTAATTATCAAATATTTATCATTAAAGAAATTTCCTTAGCTGGATTTCAAAGGGTTTAAATACTGTTTTTTTCTTTTTTTAAGTTAAAAACAGCGGGATTTACCCATCCTAATCGTTATATGATTTTTCGCTTGTTTTCGAAAAAAATCATCCATAATGAGAAAATACTTGCTGAGCCTCAGTTTTCTTCTACTGCTTTTCAACCTCCAAGCACAGCCCGACTGGGAATTCAAATACGAAAAATCGGGGATCAAAGTCTATACCCGCAAAGACCCGCCCACCGGCATCACCGAACTCCGCTTGGTTACCAAAACCAAAGCCGATTTGCATGCAGTGGTTGCTCTTTCCTTAGATTTACCGAAATTACCGGAATGGAGTTACCGTGCGGCAGAAGCGTACATTGTCAAGAAAATTAGCGAGACCGATGTATTTTTCTACCTCCGCACCCGTTTTCCGAATCCTTTTTCGGATCGCGATATGGTTTCTCATCGGGTTACACAGCAAGATCCGGTAAGCAAACAAGTGGTTTCTCATGTAGAAGCAGTTCCTGATATGCTGCCGGAAAAAAAAGGGATTGTCCGGGTGCGCATCCTCCAAGCCAAATGGATTTTCACTCCCTTGGAAGACGGTATGGTGGCCATAGAATACCAAAATCACTCCGATCCGGGGGGCAGCATTCCTCAATTCCTCATCAATATGGCGGCCGAGGACGGCCCCGTCAAGAGTATGCTCAATTTTATCAACATGCTACCCAAGTACAAGGATTCACGGGTGGCTTTTTTGAAAGATTGAAAGTTGGCGAGTATAGGTCGATTAAGAAAAGATGCAAATCCCATTAGACCTCGACCGGTCAACTTTTTTTCAAGTTCAAAAAAAATTGCAAATTAGTTGTTTGAAAAATACAAAATCATGAATTATTTTCGTGCTGAGTAACTATTCAGGGTGTTTTGCCATTTTCATACCGCAAATACTTACGTAGCCATTCCAATTTTGCTTCCCCAAAATCTACTATGGTCTCCCAAGAACTATAGCCGCTGATCGTTGCGCACAAGATCAAAAACAATAGCTCATTGAGTAGATATAATTTCTTACGTTCTATTATCGGATCTTTGATCGAATCAAATCCACTGATTAGATCTTGCAAAATTTGTGATTCTGTTGGCTTCATCTTTTTAGCAAAAACAGTAAAACCATGTTTTAATGAACCATTTTAATGCGTGAGCCCTGGGGGTTGCGCTATGTTCAGGAGCTAT
Source organism: Chitinophagales bacterium (assembly GCA_038240665.1). GTDB lineage: Bacteria > Bacteroidota > Bacteroidia > Chitinophagales > Saprospiraceae > Haliscomenobacter. The sequence continues at coordinate 4,817 of JBBRGN010000328.1, forward strand.
TGGATTATGAAAGTAGCAAGACGGCTGAAATTTATAGCCAGATCACATCTAAAGCGTGGAACAAGATCAAAAGTCCCATTGATGACTTGAAAATTTAATGGATG
>JBBRGN010000329.1:0-4899 GCA_038240665.1 Chitinophagales bacterium
CGTCAACACCCAAGCAATAATGATGTTCATCAAAGTGGAGCGTTGGAGGTTTTGCGTGCCGTCTTTGGCCATCATGGTACCCGCCACGGCAGAGGAAAGTACCTGGGTGGTACTTACTGGCGCTTTGAAAAAAGTACTCAATGCGATGGTGCTGGCCGCAACCAACTCGGCAGTAGCCCCTTGAGCGTAGGTTAAGTGGGTTTTACCAATTTTTTCGCCGATGGTCACCACGATGCGTTTCCAACCAATCATGGTTCCTAAACCTAAGGCGATAGAAATCAAAAGAATGACCCAGCGCGGAGCAAAATCGGTATAATCTTTCAAGCCAGTAACGATGGCTTTCATCTCGGCTTTTTGTTGTTTTTCAAAAAATGGTTTATCGCTGGTTGTTTTTTCCGCGTGTTTTACCATTCTTTGCAACTGCGTACGCACAGCAGGGCGATTGATGGCTGGTGCAGCAATCAAAGTGCGTAATACACCGATGGATTCGATGACTTCTTCGGCATCTTCGTTTTCGCCTACGCGGGTTACCGTGCTGTTGGTCAGCTGTTCAATGCGATCCATTTTACCGCGCAAAATGCCGGGGTCAAAAGTGGTGTTCAAGGCAAACTGTACCGGAAGGAAGATCAACAAGACAATTTTAAACAAGCCAACTCCTTTTTGTCCATCATTGGAACCATGGAAAAAACTCACCAAGGTACAAGTGGTAATCAATATAGCGCGAATCCAGAGTGGTGGCGCTTCTCCGCGAGCGGGTTCGTCAAAAATGACTTTATTTTTGATGACGCCCATCAGGAAGTACATCAAGAGCATTGCGGCAATGGCACCAAACAATGGCGAAAACAACAACGATAATCCAATTTCTTGAGCTTTACCCCAGTTCACACCATCGCCACCATGTAAAGAAAAAAACACCAAGCCTACCCCAATTAGAGCACCGATCATGGTATGTGAACTAGAACAAGGAATCCCAAAATACCAGGTACCTAAGTTCCAAATAATGGCCGAAAATAAAACGGATAATATAATGCTAACGCTTTCCGCAAAAGGGATGGCCATCATATCATTGATGGGCAGCAGTTTGATGATTCCCATCGCTACGCCGATACCGCCAGTGATAACCCCCAAAAAGTTGAAAACTCCCGACCAGATGACGGCGATGTTGGGTTTCAAGGAATTGGTGTAGATGACGGTAGCTACCGCGTTGGCGGTGTCGTGAAAACCATTGATGAACTCAAATCCAAGTACACAGATGATACAAAAGATCAGGAGCAAGCTTCCGGAAGTACTGAGCACAGAAAAATCAATAAAATTCATGGCAAGCAGATTAGTTGTCTAGGTAATACGTGTTTTTTTTCAATAGAGAACATTGCCAGGGAATGACTTTCGCTGGCTGAGCAGCAAAATAGACATTTCCTAGCAATTTTCGCAACAAGCAAATGTGGCACTTGCTAACCAAAATACCAAAAAAACTGTGTAAAGTTATGGTTAAGGTATACGAAACAGGGGTTATTCCTCGGTAGCTTTCAACAAACGGATGCAAAAAGTGGTGCCTTTGTTTTCTTCCGAACGCTTTACAAAAATCCGGCCGTTGTGATAATCTTCGATGATGCGTTTGGATAGGGAAAGTCCCAAGCCCCAACCGCGTTTTTTGGTCGTAAATCCCGGTTGAAAAACGGTTTTAAATTTCGAGGCAGGAATGCCTTTTCCCGTATCCGTTACTTCGATGGCGATGGTTTTGTCTTCATTGAAAACTTCAACGGTGATTGATCCGTGTGCTTCCATCGAGTCTAGAGCATTGCGCAATAAATTCTCAATTACCCATTCAAAAAGCGGGGCATTCAAGCGTACCAATAAAGGATGGGTGTGCGGATCGGGGAAATGGAAATGGACTTTGCGTGGCGCGCGGCGTTGCATGTACACCCGGCAGTTTTCCAATTCAGGATAAATATTGAGGGGTTCCAAACTGGGGATGGAACCAATTTTTGAAAAACGATCGGCAATTAATTCAAGGCGTCCTACGTCGTTGCGCAGTTCGTTCAAGATTTCGTGTACCCCTTCATCGTCTTGACGTATCTCTTTGAGGTGCTCAATCCAGGCCACCATACCGGAAATGGGCGTTCCCAACTGGTGGGCAGTTTCCTTGGCCATGCCTACCCAAACGCGATTTTGTTCGGAGCGGCGGGCTGAACTAAAACCCAAATAACCAAAAGCGATAAAGGCGCTGATCAATACCAATTGTACAAATGGGAAGTAACGCAACAAACGTAGGGTGCTGGATTCTTGGTAGTACAACTTACCAAAACCAGGGATATCGATGGGTACAAAACCATTTTTGTCCATCTTCTTTACCTGATCAGCAAGGTACTTTTTATCATTATCCAGCTGTTCGCCAAAGTTGATGGCATAATCAATTCCTCCTTGCAGATTGACCAAAATAACCGGAATCGTAGCGTTACCTCTGATGATTTTTGTAGGCAACGATAAATCTTCATTGATGTCTACATTGGTCAAAAGAAGCGTTGCGTCTCCCCAGATAGCCGCGTAGTTGCGCTCGCTTGCGGCCAGACGTTGTGTAAGATAGTTGGTATAAAGCAAGGAAAGTATAACAATAACGATCCCAGCGATGGCCAAATAAACCTTCCAAGTCGATTTTTTACTATAAATATCCATGTCCTATTTGTTCCCGTTGGCCAAGAAAGTTGCCAATCGCAAATTGGCATTTTCTCGGACATTAAGGTAAAATAAATTATAATCTGCAATGTGGTAATTGGGGTTATTGTACAAAAAACTACCGGGAAATTTGGGTTTGGTCACCCACAACAAGCCTTGTTCGATCTTCGCGTCACATACTGCCGGGAGAACTTTATCAAACTTCAACAGTACGGCACCTTTGTTGAGTTCGCGGGGTGCCGTTAGCGTATCGGTTGTCCAGGTCAAGGGGTTGGTGACAACAAAATCGTCTTCTTTGTGGAATGATGGCGGAAAATAACCTTTTATATAGGTACGCCACGAACAGATACAGTCGGTGGAAGTAGGTGTTTCACAAGCTGGTATATTGATCAACAAGTTCTTTTCAACTTGAATGCCCACCAAGTAAGCTGCTACCAATTGTTTTTGCAAGGGTTTTCCATCAAAAAACTCTTTGAGCAAACGCTTACAATGGGTCGTTCCTTGGCTATGCGCAGCAATGATGATGGGGCGGCCGTTGTTGTAATGTGCCAGGTAATATTCAAAAGCTGCTTTTACATCCGCATATGCGACCTCAAAGGCCTCTTGAGCTACTTTTTGATCTTTGGTAAAATAGGCCATGAGGTGTGCTTGGCGATACCGGGGCGCATATAGTTGTCCTACGCTATTGAATATACTCGCCTGAAATTTTATTGTACTTTCATCCGTGCGTTGATTCAATTTTTGATCCGCCAGATCCGCGTTCCAGGGCATGTCCTCTTTTTTCTTACTGGTATAAGTGGTAGGATGTACAAAAAAAACGTCGGCTTGACTGGAATTCGTTGGTAGATTTGCCAAGGCTTTAGGGATGGCGTCACTTAAGTCCTGTTTGTCGGGAAGCGCGGCCCAAAAATCAGCATTGGCATAGTCGGGAGCTGGAGGCGTAATGGTTGACTTTGGTGCTTGAGCAGCAAGATGGGTAGCAATCAAAATAAATAATAAACTACCGATGAATCGAAAAGTAGACATAACATTGTTGGTTTTGCACTTGAGTTTAGGAATTGTTGACTCATTCCTTAGGTGCTCAATTTCAGAATTATATTTTTGTCCCCACAAAGGGAAAGTATTTATCCAATAAAAAAATCAAACCTGATGCGATTATTTCTTCTATTCAGCTTCCTTATTTGCTTCGCTTCTTCAATCACTGCTCAAAACGGCGAAGAAACGGCAGTTATTGCCGTAGTTCAACGGCTCTTTGCTGGCATGTACGCCGCCGATGCGGCTATGGTAAAGGCGGCACTTCATCAAGAGGTGCAATTAAAAACGATTGCCTTGGACAAAGAAAACAAAATAACAATCACAACTGGTGATTTGAAAGCCTTTTTAACCGCAGTAGGAACCAAACGCCCCCAACCGCTTGACGAAAAATTGTGGAATTTCGATGTGCGGATCGATGAGAATTTGGCTTCGGTTTGGTCAGAATACAGCCTATTTTTTGGCGATCAATTTGTGCATTGTGGGGTCGACGCATTTCAATTGATCAAAACCGAAAGTGGGTGGAAGATTTTCCAAATTGCCGATACCCGCCACAAAGATTTTTGTCGGCAAAAAGCGCCTGATTACAACGCCGAGATCGGAACCGTAATTGATACTTGGCACCGCTCTGCTGCCATCGCCAATGAAGACGGATATTTTGACGCCATGACTCCCGATGCCATTTTTTTGGGTACCGATGCAAGCGAGCGCTGGTCGCGCGATACCATGCGGGTAAAAGTACACAACGCCTTCACGAAAAAAAGCGCTTGGGATTTTAAGTCCAAAAACCGCTCCATTATGGTAGCACCAAACGGGCAGTTGGCCTGGTGGGATGAACTACTCGACACTTGGATGGGGCCTTGTCGGGGTTCTGGGGTCCTCGTTTTGACGCCCCAGGGTTGGAAAATCAAACACTTCAACCTTGCTATCTTGGTGCCCAATGACAAAGTCAATTCTTACCTGAAATTGATAGGAAAATGAGCAAGCGTTGATGTTTGAATATGCATTCAGGTGTATTTAAAGTTCAATTGATAATTTGCCTTAGTGATTTATTCGGAAAATTAAATTCATTCTTTACCTTAGTGTCGACAAAACATTGTCTGGTTTTCCCTGAGAAACGAGTCAATAATGGTTTGTCATTTTTGATTTCATTCAAAACATTTCTAATCCACTGGTTATCACTACGACATTTTT
>JBBRGN010000330.1:0-4876 GCA_038240665.1 Chitinophagales bacterium
AAAACCGCCGAGGGTAAAACCGACCTTGCCTTTGCGGTAGTTGCCATTGAGGGAAAGGATGGAACCCCGGTTGCCTACACCGCCATCAACGTTGAGGTTGACTCCCTGCAAGCTGTTCTTTTTGGTAATGATGTTGATGATACCTGCTGAACCTTCTGCATCGTATTTGGCAGAAGGGCTAGTGATCACTTCCACGGATTTAATTTGATCAGCAGGAATTTGCTTCATGGCATCAGCAACGCTGTTGGACATGATGGTACTCGGTTTGTTGTTGATCAAAACTTTGATGTTCTGACTACCTCGCAAACTGACATTGCCATCCAAATCAACCGAAAGCATAGGAACTTTGCGCAACACATCGGTAGCGTCGCCACCTTTTGCCGTGATGTCTTTTTCAGCATTATAAACCAAGCGGTCTACTTTTTCTTCGATGAGGTCTACTTTCCCGGTAACGGTTACTTCGTCCAGATTTTTGGCTATCGGGTTGAGTTTGATGGCGCCTAGCTCCAGTTCTTGGCCTTTACTCAAGGTCAATTTGGCAATGGTTTTGGACTGATAACCTAGAAAGGAGATAAGCAATTTGAATTCGCCCGCTTCGATTTTGCTAAAACTAAATTTCCCTTTTTCATCCGAAACTGTGCCATCAATAGGCTGAGGGCTGGATATTTTGTAAAGGGCGATGCTGGCGTATTCCACTATTTTATTGGTACTGGAATCAATCAGTGCGCCGCTAATTTTGGCACTCCCTTTGGGTGCCTGGTTAGCTGGGGTAGTAGCAATGGTACCCGGAAATTGGGCAAAAGCGGTAACTACACTACAAAAAAGGAGGGTAATTACAAGAGTCGGAATGTAAGTTATCTTCATGCTTATTGTTTGTTGTCGCAAAAATGGCCTTTCAAGCATTTGTAACAAAAAAAAGTAGATTAAACCCGATTAATGCAAGATGGAAAGGAGAAAAAGAGCTGATGGAAGATGTTCCATCACGCATTTTTTATAAAAAAAAGCCCTGCGGAACCATCGAGAAAAATGGTTACTGCAAGGCATTTTTTTTTACGCTACGCGATTAACAATTTTTTTGTACTAAGGGTTTTACTTTTTTTCCATAAATTTTCTTGAACTAACCGCTGCTGCGGTTGGAAAATCTGCTGGAATAGGGATATTAACCTTTCCCGTAGCCGCCCATTGCGCGCCCCGGAGCAGACAAGTGATAAAACCCACGCATTCAACTGAGTAATCGATGTGGCCAAGGGGGGTATGAAAAATTCTACCTTTGCCATATTTGAGGGTCATCAACATCGGTTCATTGCGGTCGGTTCCATTGTTGCTTTTGGCGGAAAAAGCGGTAGCAAGGACGGTCATATTCTCCGCAGGGCCCCGTAGTCGATCATACATCTCGTCTTTGGTATGCATCCAAGTCAAGGGCATTCCCTTGGTAATGGGGTGTTTGCTGTCTCGTACGGTGATCAAAAATTCCGATTGAGCCCCATGGGATCCCGCTTTTCCTTTTGTGGTATCCCGTATTAGTTTATTGGATTGATCATAATAAACATATGGCCCATCTTTCTCCGTCCGATCACCCCAACCGCCTAGGCCAATCATTTGATTATAGGCAGGCCATTGGGGGAAAGAATTGTCAGCAGCATGTACCACTACCAAACCGCCCCCTTTTTTGATGAATGCTTCTAAATCGGCTTGGGTTTCGGCAGGCCAAGACGCTGCATTCCAACCAAAATTGCAGATAACGAGATCATACTTGGAAAAATCAGGATGAAAACTCGAATCCGCTCGAGGTTTTGCCAATGCTACGGTGTTCCCTGCCCCGGTGATGGGATATTGTGTGATCCATTTTTCGCCATTCCAAGTATAGTAAGAACGTTTGACTTCTACCGAAAACTTACCTGATTCCTCCAGGTATTGTTTCATCATGTAAGTAACTTTTGGCCATTGCTCATGGTTGTTTTGACCGTCAACGATGAGGGTTTTGATGACTTTACCATTGCCTTGCGCAATGGTCTGTTGGCAAAAGCAAAAGGCAAGAAGAAAAAAAAGAAGGACTGTTGGTTTCATTGTGATTGATGTTTTTTATGATGAAAAAATCTACACCCAAGCTACAAACACCCTTTTTCCAAGCGCCATTTCCCAACCGCTTTTCCAGGTTTTCTTTTTGGAATGGTCAAAAATGAGCAGGTAGCCTTCATTCAGCGCTTGTCGATCCAGGTAATTGGCCAACTGATCCAGGCCCTCGGCGTGGGCTTCGGGGTCGCGCCAGATTTTGAGTTCGGCGACGTATTTTTGTTGTAGATAAGTGATCCCCACATCCAAGCGTCGTTCTTCCGAAATTTGCGGTTCTTTAAAATCAAAGCCCGAACCGTTGATGATGGGTTTGATGAAGGAGAGGAAAATCAAACGGCCATTTCTTTCCAAAAAATCACGGTCTTTGTCCCTGAATTGCTCGCGCATAAAAGCTTGAAACTTGAGCAGCACCGCCTCCATGTTTAGGGTTTTATCGCGATTGAAAAACCCAATGCCAAAGTCAGCATTGCGCGAAAGTTGCTTTAAGTGCATCCGCGAAGCCATGTAATTGAGCAATACTTCTTGATAAACGCGGTTATGGATCTTGAGGATGCCGTTTTCATTGGAGAAGATGCCAGATAATGCAGCTCCAGAAAACAAGTCCCTGTAATGTTGAATTCTTTTTGCATCGCTAAACTCCTAAATTAGAATACAAGTATACGGTTTTTTGATGGTTTTCAAGTTTCATGGGAATGAGTCAAATGTAAGCTCCATTTGGAGAAGCGCTTCTCTTCATCGCTTCAGCAAAAAGCATCATTATATCCCCTATCCGATCAACAAAGCCTCGATCCCTAAAATCAAATTATGAATGACTTTGATGTGAATTTCCTGGATGCGATCGGCATAACCAAAATGTGGTACACAGATCTCTACCTCGGCTTTGCCTTTCAGCTTACCACCATCTTTGCCCGTAAGGACTACCACTTTCATGCCTTGATGATGTGCCGCATCGACTGCTCGAATGATGCTTTCGGATTGTCCGCTGGTGCTGATGGCCAGCAACACATCACCTTCCCTGCCCACGCCTTCGACAAACCGGCTGAACACCTGATCATAGCCATAATCGTTGCCTACGCAGGACATATACGTAGGATCGGATATGGCGATTGCCGCCAAAGATCGGCGGCTGTTGCGGTACTTTCCGGTGAGTTCTTCTGCAAAGTGCATGGCATCGCAGTGGGAGCCGCCGTTGCCACAACTTAGTATTTTACCGCCATTGCGTAGGCTTTCGGCCATCAGTTCGGCAGCTTGGGCAATGTTGACAAAATTTTGGGGATTGTTGATGAAGTTATTCAGCACCGTTTGGGCTTCTAAGAATTCTTGCTGGATGGTCGTTTTTAAGTCCATAGTTTTGTTTTGTTTCCCAAATTTAACAGACTTATTTTGTTTTTCTCTCTCCTATTGCCTACTCCTGCTAGAAGTATATTTTTGAATATTTGGGTTGTTGTAGTTTTTTTTGAATTAATTGGCCTGACCTAATGAATAATTGTCAAAAAAAGAGCTGCTAATCGAGATTGATCAGGTATGTGGTTTAGTAACAACGACCAAACTAAATTCCCAATCAAACCCGATACAGCACATCCTTCACAGCTTCTGAAAAACTTTCCCGGCATCATCCAAAACCAATACCCAATCGTGCCCATAACCCGCCGATGGCGGAGTAAATGGTTGATTCCCTTTGTTTTCGAACTTCCCGATGGCTTGTACATTGCCATTCCTTGGATCATACCAATAAGCATTGACTTGCGCTCCCGATATTTTTCCCATCATCACTGTAAAAGCCTTACCAGTAGCCACATACACCAACGCATAATCCTTGCCTCGAGTAGCCTGTATGCGTTCATTCGCGGATAAATTGTTCTCAACGATCAAGGATTGGTCGGGTACTCGATCCAAAATGGAGCGAGATTCCATCAAGCTTCTTACCATTTTCATTTGTTTAGCCCCTGGAAGTTCTAAGGCTTGTTGCCAATAAAAGTTCGGCCCGTTTACTGCTTCCCGATTTGGCGAATACATCTGCCAGATGCCATTACAACCATAAGTATGCCCAAATGCGCCGGCAAAAAGATCCAGATAAGCTGCCTTGCGCACATCATAAGCGTTGGAAGTGCCCAAATCGGTAACATTGAAACAAACGGGATGGTCTTCGTAGATGGGCTCGCCATCCAATACGGGTTTGATCAAAGTGCGATCATAAGCACCTTTGATTTTGTTGTAGACGGCTGCATCCCGACAATGGCCGTTTTGAAACATGTTGAAATCAAACCATTCATCGGCGTGAAACCATTCGCTGGCACCGCCGCTGTTGGATTGGGGATGAAAGGTCATCATGGCTTTATCTTGTCCGCCAACGCCTTCTACAATTCCCGCCGCCATGGCGCGCCAAACAGCTACATCTTTGCTCCCGGCGCGCGGGTTGCGGTCACCACCCAACACCCAGATGAGGTTGTTGCGGTTTTTGTAGCGGATACCTAACCACTTTCCGTAGGCTTTGGCATTTTCCGGGTTAAAAACTTCGGGACCTTTCCCCCAGCCTGCTTTGAACAATTTATCGCCCCAGGTGGGCAAAAAAGCAATGTTCAAACCAAGTTCGGCAGCTTTGTCGATGATGTAATCTACGTGTTTAAAATAGGCTTCGTTGGGTTTAGTAGGGTCATTGTCGAGCAAGGGTTTGTCTCCGTAAGGATTGGGGACTTCCAAGCCGTCAAATTCAGCTAAAGCTACCGCTTGAATAATGGTAAAACCTTGTGTTGCGCGTTTTTTGAGGTAATAATCTGCGTCTTCCCGATCTAGGCGGTGGAAG
>JBBRGN010000331.1:0-4823 GCA_038240665.1 Chitinophagales bacterium
GGTTCGTCTTTACCGAGCAGACCGCCCGCTCCTTGTTCTTCAGAATTCCAGCCCGCCAAAAAGGGGACATGCGCTTGTTCGCCTTTTTTGAAAATCTCCCGTGGATTTTTAGGCAAAAAATAGCCGTCGATGACCGTCGTAAATCGCGGCATCACTCCTTTAATGTCAAAATTGAGTACCTGTTCTGCGGGTAATGCCCGGAGTTCTTTGAGCGTAGTAACCCCAATGGCACTGGCGAAATCAACTCCTTTGGTTTCTCCCTCGGCCAAAGTAATGGGCGGCACCATGCCCAACATAGAACCGCTGGAAGCAATCGCGGCGGCAAACAAACCTTTGGATAAGGGTGAGGCCATTTGTCCGCATACTGAACTGGAACCTGCCGATTCGCCAGCGATGGTCACCCGGGCTGGATCGCCACCAAAGGCAGCAATATTGGCTTTGACCCATTGCAAGGCGGCAGTTTGATCCAAGAAGCCATAGTTGCCGGAAGCATGGTGCGGCGACTCTTTGGTGATTTCAGGATGGGTAAAAAACCCAAATATACCCAAACGGTAGTTGACCGTGATGGTTACAATCCCACGGCGCGCCATGGCTTCGCCTTCATAACGCGGCTCGGAACCATCGCCGGCCATCAAACCGCCACCGTAGAAATAGACCAAAACGGGAAGTTTGTCTTTGTCGGTTTTGGCGGGCGTCCATACATTGAGGTACAAGCAGTCTTCGCTAACGCCGTTGGAGCGGAAGTTCATGTCGCCAAACAAAGGCCGCTGCATGGCGCGCGGACCAAAAGTATTGGCATTGCGTAGGCCCGTCCAGTTTTTAACGGGCATGGGTTCGCGCCAACGCAAATCTCCTACTGGCGGCGCTGCAAAGGGAACGCCTTTAAATATTCGGATACCCGAACTGGCTACGCCTTCCAGCATGCCATTGACGGTCTTGACTTGTAAAGAAGGGTCGTTGCCATTTTGAGCGGATGCGCTGAAAGACAGGCCCAGGAGGAACATAAAAAAGAAGGTTTTACAACATTTCATTGTTGATGTTATTTTTATTGATGTAGGTATTGAATACAGGTCAAAGTCAAAATTACAAAATTTTATTTGGCGATAAAAGAATAAAATGCAAATAAAATGCAAATTTTTTAAATTTTTGAGAACAAAATGGGTTGTTCAAAAGTATACTCCTCATTTAAATGGATTCTTTCCCCCTAAAGTGCTTAGCTACACATCAAACAAGCATAAAGCATTGGATTAGCTAAGACCTTTGCGTATTTTTGCAGTTCATTTTCTTGCAAAAAAAATACCATGAATCATACCACCGCGCTTCATTCTATTTTTGAAACCGCCCTTCTTATTGAATTGGAAAAAAACAGCGAATTCATGAGCGTACCCGCGGGAGGCGCCATCATTGAGTATGGCCAAACGGTGCGGGTAATGCCACTGGTGTTAAGTGGTTCTATTAAGGTAAGTCGACAAGATGATCAAGGTAAAGAACTGTTGCTTTATTACATCAACCCTGGTGAAAGTTGCGCCATGACCCTCACCTGCTGTATGGAGTTTTTTCCGAGCGAGATCGAAGCCATTGCTGAAGATGACGTGACCTTATTGGCAATCCCCGTTCCGGTGATGGATGAATGGCTGCAAAAATATCCTACCTGGAAAAAATTTATCATGCGCAGCATCCGCTTTCGGTTTCATGAATTGCTAAAAACCGTGGATCAAATTGCTTTTCAAAATTTGGACGATCGCCTGATCTACTACCTCAAGGAAAAAACCAAGGCGCTCGGTTCTAGCCTGATCAACCTTTCCCACCAACAAATAGCGCAAGAACTGGCTACTTCGCGGGTGGTCATTTCTCGCTTACTCAAAAAACTAGAACTGGAAAAAAGGGTCTTACTTTACCGCAACCAGATAAAAGTCCTCCACGCTTTGTAACATTTGTAACTGACTGCGCTTGTTTCAGCTCCTAACTTTGTAACGAAACAATGAAAAAACAGTTGCTATGAAAAAGAATATGGGTTCAATCGACAGAATCATCCGCGTTTTGTTTGGAGTGGTGGTTGCCGTCTTATACTTTACCGGACAAATTAACGGTACCTTGGCATTGGTATTGGGAATGGTCGCTGCTATTTTATTACTGACCAGCTTGATCAATTTCTGTCCTATCTATTCGGTTTTAGGGATTCATTCAAACAAAAAAACAGCGTAACATGGCACATCATATTGAATCCATTTGGATGGGTAAAATGCAATTTAATGCATTGGTTGATGGGCACACTGTAGTTATGGATGCCCCCGAAAAAGTAGGTGGCGAAGACAATGGCCCCATTCCTAAGCCCTTTGTTTTGACTGCCTTGTCGGGTTGTACCGGAATGGATGTGGTCAAATTGCTCCGCGCAGCTAAAAAACCGATTGACAGTTTTGACATCAAAGTGGATGGCGAAATCACCAAACAGCATCCAATTGAGTACATTGCTATCCATCTAATTTATGAATTTAGAGGCCCAGCTGAAAGTCAAGTGGCTGCGCTACAAGCAGTGACCGATTCTCAAGAAAAGTATTGCGGCGTAAGCAGCATGCTGAAAAAAATCATGCCCGTAACTTGGGATGTAGTTTACAATGGCAATTTAGTATTTAGCAATAAAACCGCTAGTTTGGCGGCTATGAATTAATTTTTTGGAAAAATGATGGCTAAAATTAGAGCCATGTTCGGCTTTGCTCCAGCACCCGATTACGCGGAATTGGTAAAAAATGGTGCTGTAATTTTGGATGTGCGTTCCCCTGGCGAGTATGCCGGCGGACACATCAAGGGATCTACAAATATCCCAGTGAGCGACTTGGCTCGTCAGCTATCGAAACTAGACAAAACCAAAACGATCATCACTTGTTGCGCATCGGGGGCAAGAAGTGGGGTTGCTAAAGCAATGTTGAGCACCAGTGGTTTTGCGGAAGTTTTCAATGGCGGGGCTTGGAACGCCTTGGAGGCTAAACTATAGGTCACAAAAAAGCCCGGTCAGGAAAACCTGACCAGGCTTTTGAATTACTTATTGGATCCCACTGCCAGATCGGCATCAATGATGCCCCAGCCGTGATTTTTATTGCGATTTGGATAAAAAGACGCTGCGGTTTGCAAACGGGTATATACCTGTTCGCGGCTGAGCGATGGATTGGTTGCCCAAACGAGGGCCGCAATCCCCGCCGTAATTGCTGTCGAAGCCGATGATCCGCCAACGGTTGAAGGCTGATCACCATTCATGGCCAAGGTCAAGGCTTTGCGTCTCTCGGCATCACTGCGTTCCATCACGGCTACAAATTCTACATCGTTCCCTTCATGGCAAGTGCTGCATTTGTTCAAAGGCAACGCATCTTGTACACCGGTAACTGCAATGCATTCGCTCATGTTGGCGGGAAAAATGACGCCCACCCAGGAAGTCCAAGTCAATGAAGTGCCCGCAGCGGCAAAAAGCATTTTTCCTTTTCCGTAAGCGTAACGGACTGCATCGGCGACCTGGCCGCTGGAGATGATGTTGCCAATCGACATGCTGACAATCTTTATTGCAGGGTTGTTACCCACCAAGACCAAGCCATCCGCTACTCCTTTTTTTTCTCCTGATCCATCAATGATAACGTCGCTGGTAACCCGTATGGTGACCAAATTGGCATTGTAGGCAACTCCGATGGGCGTCCCGCCGGTGGTGCGCGGCGCGGCGATGATGCCTGACATTTGCGTTCCATGTCCGCAGCGGTCATTGGGTCCATCAGGGGTGGAATTGAACAGACCAGGCGCGTAAGTTCCCAAACGGGTAATGCTACGCCCCGTTGATTGGCCGGAAGCAAACTGGGTTCCCAATTTTCTTTGATCAGGAGAAGTGCCCGTATCCAATAGGGCAATGGTGATACCAGCACCCGTACTCCGCAGCCAAGCTTGAGGAATTTTAGCAAAAGGCAGGTTCCAAGCTATTTTGGCATCTTGATCAACAATGCTATAGTCATTGGCTGTGATGCCAAAATTAGAAGCATTGGAGCACCCAGAATCACTACGTAATCCAGCTATCATCAAATCATACCCCATGGGTTCAACATAGCGAACTTCCGGCATGGCACGCAATTTTTCAATCAAGGCCAAACTGGAAACTTTGATGTCTACCACGGGCAGTACCGTTTCGTATCCAAAGGGGAGCAAATCTGCTGCGGTAATTTTTTTTCCAGGATACTGAAGATTGGTTTCCGCAACCACCAGCGCTACGATTTTGTCCCTTACTGCTCGCCATTGCTTTTGCTGAACGTCAATTTGATGAAGGCGATTGGCCACCTCTTTCTCGTTACTGGGTTGAAAGCCTATGGACAAAATGGAATCGCTTTGTACTGCGGCGCTCCAAACAGTCAAGGGATCGGTCATGCTCCATTCAAATCGATCATTGCGGTAGAGTTGTCGCAAGATCACATCGTTGATGACGGCGGGTTCAAAGGCTTTGCTGGGGTTTTGTGTTAAGGGGTTGATAATCAGCTCTGCCTTTTCCTCGCGTTTACAACTCAGAGTTGCAATCAGTACTAAAATAAAAAAGGTAATTTTTTTCATCACTTTTAATCGGTTTTGGGAATTAGGAATAAGTCAATAATCAGGGTGATTTCTTTTTACATCCTTCAGGAATGAATCGTTCCATAAAATCAACCCTTTCGCTGTACGCTTTTATTTTTTTCCAATACTTCGTTTTCTAATTGTTTTTTGTAATCCAATAGACGTTGCAATACAAGTGGATCGGCGCTTCCAATGATTTGGGCAGCGAGAATACCGGCATTTTTTGCGGCATTTAGGGCAACTGTAGC
>JBBRGN010000332.1:0-4809 GCA_038240665.1 Chitinophagales bacterium
TCTTTGCATTGATGGCCGGAGTTCATACACTCTATCTCAATGATAACCAAACGGTTATTCTCAATCTAAACGATACCAAACGAAAGATCATCGACATATTTGGTGCCTCTGTCCAAAAATATTATTTCCGCATTTAGGGGGTGGGGAATCGCGGTTAAGGCGATATATAGTTCAGAATATATAAAAAATCCCGAATTCTGGGTATTTACAGCATTCGGGATTTTTTCATATCCTAATCCTCCATTCCGTTACTTCACTTCAGCCTTAGGCTTAAATGATTGTACCCGCTGATCTTTGATCACCCCTTTCCAGTCCATTCCAAAACCAAAATCGTAGACATTACCTGCCGCATCTTTGTGGCATTTCATGTCTTGTGGTACATCTTCGGCTTGTTTTTCAACCGTTTGCATGTCCAAAGGCATTTGCATGGGCAGCATACCGGAGGGTTCTGCTTTTCCGACCAGCATATCCAAAATGGCTTGATCTTGAACCCGGAAATTTACCAAGATGGCATCTACGCTGCGTTCAAATTCGCTGAACACCATGGGATTGTTCATCGTGATGGACACAATGACGGGTTTGTCCCCCATTTTTTGACGCGTATCGTTTACCATACCTAGTTCGGTTTGGTTGATGGCAGTAACAGCTTTGTTTTTGTAGCTGCGGTTTTTGGTTTTCTCCAAGGGATCGCCGCCGGCAATGCTGGAGTCCCGGGCTAAGAAAGCTTCGTAGCGGGAGTATTGCAAGGAGATCGGCACATAACCATTGCCGCCGCTTTTGGCATCAGCGACATCATAACCGATGCCCGAGTTGGGATTCGCGATGAACACCAAAGCGACATCCGCCTCTTCGGGGTTTTCGGTCAGGGTAAAGTATTTTTCAATGATCTTTACACTGACTGGATAGTCAAAAGACTCTTTGGTCTCTGCACCCAAGAAGTTGCGACCAGCGGGGGTATATTTTTTAGGAACATACACCTTAAGACCAGTTTTTAGAGGGAGCGTTTGTTTTTGGTTTTTCAGAAGCACCAATGATTTCAATTGCGCTTGATAGCCAGCGGTCATGAATTCGGGATTGCCCACCGTTTTTTTGGTTGTCTCTGGATCTACGTAAGGGTTCTCAAATAGGCCAACCCGGAAAATGTTGCGCAACAAACGGACGGCAGATTGCTCCATCCTGGCGCGCATTACTTTTTCTCCTTTTTCCTTAACACCCATTGTATAAGCTTCTACAATGGGGCCCGATTCGTTGTTGCCACCAAACTGGTCGATACCGGCCATCAAGGCTTTGTAGTGGCGCTGGGCAACGGTAAGTTTATCTACGCCCCATGATTTACCGCCTACAAAGGTGTTTAATGAAGTTTCATCGCCTGTGATGCCCCAGTCGGTACAGGCTACGCCATCGAATTTGTACTTGACGCGCAAGAGATCGGTAATGAGATAGCTGTTGTAGCTGTTACCGACGTTTTCTTTGTTTTTAATGTCTTGGTTCCAAGAGATGGTGTAGTAAGGCATGACCGCCGAAGCGCTCATGGTTTTACCTTTAAGCTTGAAAGCGCCTTGAGTAAAGGGAATCAGGTGGGTCTGGAATTGATTGCCTGGGTAAACAGCAAACTTTCCAATACCGTAATGGGCATCGCGACCACCTTCGCCAGAACCACCACCAGGCCAATGTTTCACCATGGCATTGACGCTGCCGTACCCCCAGCCATTGCTAATCTCTGATGTACCGGTTGAGGTTTGAAAACCATCGCAGTACGCTTGCGCCATAGCGGCTGCAAGCAAAGGGTTCTCGCCAAAAGTGCCGTTGAAGCGGCTCCAACGTGGGTCAGTAGCAATGTCTACTTGAGGCGATAAAGCAGTTGCGATTCCTAAGGCTCGGTATTCTGTAGCGGCAATATGACCAAATTTTTCTACTAAGGAAGGATCAAAGGTTGCGGCCATCCCCAAGGAGCCTGGCCACATGGATATTTCGCCGCCTGCTGCGGCATCGTATTCCGCACTGGCGGAGACGCCATGTCGAGGATCCGAACTGTTGTTGGCAGGGATACCTAGTCCCATACCTTCTACCAAAGCTTGTATTTTATTGTTCCATTTAGCGGCAATTTCTGGAGATTTCACCGTGGTAACCAGTACATGACGCACATCGTCCTTGGTCAAAAACTTAATTTGCTGATCGGTCAGCATATCGGCAGAAGCGCCGCTCTCGGCAAAAGGCTTACCATTGTAGGTGCCGGCAAAATAACCGTCAGCGCGAGCCGGCAGTGCTTGGTGCGGACTGAACAACATCAAACCAGCAATTTGCTGAATCGATAATTTGGTGGCCAAGTTTTTAGCCCGTACATCAACCGGCAAGCGCCAGTCTTCGAAGGGGTCTAAGGCTCCATTTTTATTCAAATCTTTGAAGGCAAAACCGGCAACACTAAGGATTTTAACGCCAGAATTGGGCGAGTACCCTAGGGTTTGACCACCGGTATTTTTCACCAATACATAAGATTCTTTTTTCTCTTCTTTCCATTTTTGGCCAAATACCACAGAAGCAATTAGAAGAAAAAGCGCGGTAATGCTGAGTTTATTCATAAGTTGATGTCTTTTATAGGATTTGTTGAAAAAAGTAATTCGAAGTTAACCAAGATCAGTTAACTCAGGTATTCAATGTTGAATTTGTATCCACTTTTGGTTGTCCACACCCTAATCTACCAAAGTTGGTGTACCAGTGGCTTGATCCATTCCCCATAAACTTTTTGTACTCCTTCCCAGTCGGCGGGCGCAAGCGGAGCTTGTTCCAAAGCCAGCAGATTTTTGCTCATTTGCTCTGGTCGGGAAGCGCCCGGAATGACGCAGCTCACTTCGGGGTGTTGCAAAATCCAACGCAGGGCAATCGGCGCTAGATTGGGGGTATTCGGAAACAGCTTTTTAAGGGCTTCCACTGCTTTAAGTCCCGTGGCAAAGTCGATACCGGAAAAGGTTTCTCCTTTGTCAAAAGCAGCGCCCTCGCGGTTAAAAGTGCGGTGATCTTGTGCGCCAAACTGGGTATTTTCGGAGTAAGTTCCGGTCAGCAAACCACTGGCCAAGGGTACACGTACAATAATGCCCACATCACGTCGAGCAGCTTCTTTGAAAAAAAGCTCGGCAGGCCGCTGTCTGAACATATTGAAGATGATCTGAACGCTACATACATTGGGAAATTCAATGGCCTTGAGGGCTTCTTCAACTTTTTCCACACTGACGCCTAGGTGGAGGATCTTTCCTTCTTCTTTCAAGCGCTCAAACAATTCAAAAATTTCAGGTCGATAATAGACTTCGGTAGGCGGACAATGAAGTTGTACCAGATCTAGGGTTTCGAGGCCTAAACGGCGTAAGCTGTCTTCTACAAAACCGCGAAGATTGGCTTCGTTGTAGCCGCTAGAGACATGGGGTTGCAATTGACGACCGCATTTGGTAGCGACGTAGATGCGTTCGCTGCGGGTTTTCAATACCCGACCGATGGCCTGTTCGCTCAATCCATTGCTGTATACATCGGCGGTATCGATGAAGTTAATGCCGTTGTCAATGGCGTTGTTGAGAATGGTATCGGCATTTTTATCGTCAAATGGGCTGCCCCAAACCCCTCCTACTTGCCAAGTTCCAAGAGCAAGTTCGGAAATATTAAAACCGGTTTGTCCTAGTCGGCGTTGCTGGATCATCTGTATAATTTTTTTATTTGCTCGGCAAGTTAAGGAATGATTAATCATTTTTTATCCATCTGTTTACGGCGTTTTCTTGACCTTCATCTGTTGATAAGCCGTTTTTGCCGAAAACTTTTTAATCAGTTTTGAACTCGACTTATTTTGAGACCTTAAACAATTAGAAGAAAGAGCTTTCCTTTTTCTTCGTTCATTCCAGCGTTTCGTCAACTCCTTTTATTTACTTTGCACGCATGAAAAAACAGCTCTATGATTTCTTTGTTTGGTGTGCCGGTTCCGATCGCGAAGTTTTAGATCGCTGTGGCCGCTCCGAACACATCAAGCATTCTGGCTACGGAGGGCTGGTGTTGGTTCCAGCCATATTGGGGCTTTTTTCGATGATGTATGCCATCTCTACCTTAACCGACAAAACGTTCATTTTTATCGGCGCGGGGATTATTTGGGCATTGATTGTCTTCATTTTTGACCGCTTCATCGTAGCTACTTTCCGCAAATCCGATAGCCCCCGAAAAGACATCTTCTCTTTTCTATTTTTTAGCCGTTTGTTGTTTTCGATTGGGATTGGGATTTTGGTATCTCATCCCATTGTGCTTTTGGTGTTTGACGACAGTTTAGAACAGGAGCTTTTTCAAATGAAAGAAGAGGGGGAAAAAGCCATTTATGCACAATACGAGGGCAATATCGATACGGTAAGAGGTAGGGATAATGGTTTGAAAAGCGAAGTAGAAATCAAACTCACCGAACGACAGTGTAAAGAAAAACTCCTGCTTTTTGAAATGAGTGGCAAAGACACCACCCTCAATTGTGGAACTACTTCTGGCATCAAACAATATGGACCGCGCGCCAACGAAATCAAGGAAGAAATCCGCTACCTCAATGATGAAATCGCATTGTTGAGGTCCAAAAATTTTGAAAAAATTGATGTCAACGCCGGTGAAATCGGTAAATTGCAAAAAGAGCGACAGGATAAATTGGCCAATTTCAACCGCCAGTTCAGTTACAATTACCTCGCGCGGGAAATTGCGCTAGAACGGCTAGAGACCAAGGAAGTTGGGGGCAAAACGGTACAATGGACGAAATGGTTTTTGATCATTTTCTTTATTCTCGTCGATATCCTCCCTGTT
>JBBRGN010000333.1:0-4807 GCA_038240665.1 Chitinophagales bacterium
CAACGATATTTTTTTGCAATGCCACAGCATGGGCGAGGTGGTTTTGACCAATTTACGATTGGTGTTGCAAAAAGATTTTAGACAGGGAATTGTGTAATATAAACTAGAGCTGCGCATTTTTCAATGCGCAGCTCTAGTTTATTCCCTTATTGGAAATCAAATTTTTAATTTCTTTCTACCACCATTTTACGAGAAACAGTGTGAAAACCATCCGTGATGCTATACACATAGATACCCGGCGATAGGTTTTCTGCTTCGTAGGTTACCCGGTTAATGCCTTTGACTAGATCTAAGGGTTGGCGGCTGATCATTTTTCCGAGCAAATCAAAAACGCGCAAATCAAAACGTCCCCTTAGCTCCGAGTCGATTTCGATTTGGGTACTATTGGAAAAAGGGTTAGGCCAGTTGGTTACTTTTAGCTTGGTGGCAGCCAGCAGATCGTCGGTAGATAGTGGTTTACAAGCTGGCGATCCCTTGGGGCGAATAAAAAGGTAGTAGTTGCCTGGCGTAGAGATTTGAGCACTTGGAAAAGTTATTTCAATCGGTATCACCGTATTGACCAAACCTGTTATTTTTAGATCGTTACGACCGATGGTACTGGCATCAGTGGGCGTGCCATACACGACGATGCAACCTTTGGTAGCCCGTAGAAAAATGCAATTAGGAGGATTGCATACATATTGCAATCCCGCCGGCAAGTTACCAACCGCGGTTTTAGGATTCAGCGCAATACTGGTAATCGGTAAAGCACCTATACCCGCAACAGTGAAAGTAGAAGGTACAGCAATGGTAAAAGGAAATTCAAAATAAGTATTCAAACAAGCTGTATCGGAAATCCCGCCTTTTGGGGCTAATTTCTGATCATAAGGCAATGGAAAAACGCCTACCGCCGTATCTGGTAGGTTGGCAATCGGCTTACAGGTAGGAATACTTTGGCCAAAAATACGGATTGAAATAAGTATCCCAAACAGGAATAGGGTGATTGTTTTTTTCATGGCTTACATTTTCTTGGTGCAATTTAGAAAAATTAGAAAGAAAATTCATTAGAATTGAACATCATTAGAAAAAACAATGCTTATGCTTCGATTGATCTACTCTGCTTTATTTTTAATGATTTTTGCCACACTAAGTGGACAAACCGCCCATTTAACTGGCAAAATCATCCATCACGACACCCGAGAACCTCTCATTGGAGCTAACATTAGTCTGGGTTCAACCGGTGCAGTTACCGATATACAAGGTAATTTTAACCTAGATTTAGCTGCTGGAGTTTATGAGGCTTTTTTTTCTTATGTCGGTTTTAAGACAAAATCGAAATTGGTCAATATTTCGGGCACAGAGACCACCCAGCTGGATATCGAGCTTTATCCGGAGTCGGCAGTCTTGGGAACAACCACCGTTACCAGCGGGAGGTTTGAAAAAAATCTTGGCGAAGAAACGGTTAGCCTTGAAGTGCTTAAACCCAATCTCATCGAGAGCAGCAATAAATTCAAACTGGATGAAGCTTTGCAAAAAGTGCCTGGAGTAACGGTCATTGATGGTCAAGCCAATATCCGCGGTGGTTCAGGATTTTCCTATGGCGCAGGGAGTCGGGTTATGTTGTTGATGGATGACATCCCAATCTTAGCTGCAGATGCTGGATTTCCTTACTGGAATGATATCCCGGTAGAGAACGTTGGTCAGGTAGAGGTGGTCAAGGGGGCTTCTTCAGCCCTCTATGGTTCGGCGGCACTCAACGGAGTGATCAATTTCCGAACCGCTTATGCCACGGGGGATCCAGAAACGCGAATTTCTTCTTTTGTTTCGGTAGTTGGCAATCCGCGTGATGCTAGGTTTAAATGGTGGAGCAGCCCTCCAGTTACCGTAGGCGCTTCCGTAGTACATCGCCAAAAGATCAACAAACTTGATCTTACTACCAGCGCTTATTACCTCAATGAAAACACCCACAATCAAAATGCTTACAACCATTTTGGACGCTATAATTTAAAATTGCGCTACCACATCAACGATCGCATGATTATCGGCATCGGTACCAACATCAATCAGGGCAAAAACAACAGCTTTTTCTATTGGAAATCTGATGCCGAGGCTTATAATGGTACCTTGTCTACTTATTCGGAAACGAAGTTGACCCGTTTTACCATCGATCCCTATGTTTCTTACTTTGACAAAAAAGGCAATCGGCACAAAATTTTAAGTCGCTTTCTCAATATTGACAACGAGGTGAGCAACAACCGCAGCAACAATTCTGGACAATATTATCTGGAGTACCAATTTCAGCGGGAATTCAAAAAAACCGGGGTGGTACTTACCGCTGGTGGCGTATTGATTGGCGCGAGGGTAACAGCGCCTTTGTATGGCGATACAACATTTGTTTCTCGCAACCGCGCACTGTACTTGGATTTGGAAAAAAAAGTAGGCGATAAATTAATCCTTAGTGGTGGTTTTCGTTATGAAAGCAACTTGATCAACAACCCTGGATTCAAATACCCAGGCGGAGTGGTCACACCTTCCAAGGAAAGACAGGCCAAACCGGTGTTCCGCTTTGGAGCCAATTATCGCCTTGCGGAATTTACGCACATCCGCGCTACTTGGGGACAAGGATACCGCTTCCCAACCATTGCCGAGAAATACATTTATACGGTAGTCGGCGGTTTTCCAGTGTCTCCCAATCCTGCTTTGACCTCAGAGACGGGGTGGTCTAGCGAAATCGGCATCAAACAAGGATTTAAATTGGGCGAACTCTCCGGATTCATTGACCTTTCTGCTTTCCGCATGCATTACAAAGACATGATGGAATTCAATTTTGCCAACTTGACTACTGGTTTTCGCTCCATCAATATCAGCGGTGTGCAAATCAGTGGAGCAGAATTGAGCGCTACCGGACAAGCAAAAATCTTTGGTTGCCCTACCACTTTTTTAGGCGGCTATTTGTGGTTGGATCCTAAATTTTTGGATTTTGATACCGCGCCACTACAGGCAGGCGAAAAACCCAATCCCGGCCAGATCAACGCAGTAGGTTCTTCCTCGTCCAACAACATCTTGAAATACCGCTCCAAAAACAGTTATAAAATGGATGTAGAAACCGCCATCCACCGTTTTTCGATCGGCGCTTCCACCAATCATGCCAGCAACATCGAAGCCATTGACCGCACCTTGGAATTTTTTGTTCCGGGACTTCAAAAATGGCGGCAAGCCAACAACAAGGGCTACACCGTGTACGATGTACGTGTTGCTTATCGCCCCAACAGTCAGGTAAGAATTTCCTTTTTGATCAACAATTTGGGGAATAAAATTTATTCTTTGCGCCCAGGTTTGCTACAGCCCCCGCGCAATTTTGCACTGCGGGTAGATTGGAAATTTTAACCTTCGGTGGAGTCCTGGATGAACTTGAGCGCTTTTTCCAGATCTTCCGGCGTATCAATGCCCACGATCGGACGGTCGGTAAGACGTACGGCAATGGATTTTCCGTTTTCCAGCCAGCGGAGTTGTTCTAGCATTTCGAGTTGTTCTAGTCGCCCCATCGGCATTTGCGTGACATCCAAAAGGGTGTCGCGCAAAAAGCCGTACAGCCCAATATGACGGTAAAAAATCGCGGTGTTGAGCCATTGCTCTTGCGGCGCGTTGCGCAAATAAGGGATGGGACTGCGGCTAAAGTAGAGCGCCCGCTGATTTTGATCCATCGCTATTTTAACAATATTGGGGTTGAGTAGATCGCCTAGACTACCTACTGCCAAGGCCAAAGTAGCAATATCTGCTTCGTGTGCACGTAAGGGCGCCAACACAAGTTCGATTTGTTCATAACTTAAAAAAGGTTCATCGCCTTGGATATTGAGCACTAGATCGTATTCGGGAAATTGACGGCTGACTTCTGCACAGCGATCGGTACCGGTTTGATGATCCGAGCGCGTCATTTTTACCTGACCACCAAAAGATTGAACATGATCAAAAATGCGTTGATCATCGGTAGCTACCACAACCGCATCTAACCAAGGAGCAGCAGCAGCGCGCTCGTAAACGCGCTGAATCATCGTTTTTCCGGCTAAATCGATCAATGGCTTCCCGGGAAAACGAGTAGAAGCATATCGAGCCGGAATAATACCTATACTTTTCATATTTTTACGTCATTATCAACAAGCTTAATTCAGAGCTTGTCTTTACCCCACAAAACTGAACGATTTCGCCCATGTGGAAATATATTTTACTCCTGTTTTTGCCTGTATCTTCCTTACATGCCACCGGCGACAGCCTGCGTTACCTTACCCCTCGCGACACCATTTTTTTGACCGTGAGCGGCAATGAGAAGTTTTTTGAACACAAAGTGGTCATGGGACAAACCATTTTTTCATTGGCCAAATTTTACGGCGTCAATATGGACGTGCTGCGGTATTACAATCCCAGTTTGAATTTCAATGCCGTCTCAATTGGTCAGAAAGTGAAGATTCCTATCCCCAATCGAGCGATTATTCGTTACAAACCAGCTAAATTCAACCCCAAGTTGTATGCCCCAGTTTTTTACCGCATCAAACCCGGCGACAACCTCTTTCGCATCTGCCGCGTTTATTTTAAAATGCCGGAAGATACGATTTTAGCCCGCGGAAAATTGGGTAAAGAAAAAATTCAACCTGGTAAATTGCTGCCCATTGGCTGGATAAAATTGGGTTGAATTCCTCATGGTGAGCAAACGATGGTTCCCGTATCACCTACCCTTAAAAAGCTGGTAAACTTAAAAAAATCCTTTGATGATTACAAAGCCAGCAAAAAGGAAGTACGCCAGCAAGGGGTGGCTATATGGGAAAAAGAAGCC
>JBBRGN010000334.1:0-4797 GCA_038240665.1 Chitinophagales bacterium
AAAAGCGCGAACCGACTGGCAGGTTCCTGGACTCGGCTTAGCAGTGGTGCGCAATGGCAAAGTCATCTATGCCAAAGGGTATGGATTTAAAGATGTAGATCAAAAAACGCCCGTCACCCCCAATACACAGTTTGCTATTGGCTCTTGTTCAAAGGCATTTACAGCTTTTGGTGTTTGTCTGCTAGCGCAAGATGGAAAATTAGTCTTGAACACACCCTTGGTCACCTACCTCCCCGACTTTAAAATGCAGGACGAATATGCTGGTGAAAAATTGACAGCCATTGATATGATGAGTCATGTTTCTGGATTGCCACGCCATGATCTGGCCTGGTATGGCTCCACCAAGACCAGGGCTGAATTGTACAAATCCATTCCCTTGTTTGAACCTACTGTAAGCTTCCGCGAGCAGTGGCAGTACAACAATTTCATGTTTATGACGGCTGGCTACCTCATCGAAAAATTATCAGGACAAACTTGGGAGGAATTTGTACGCGCTAAAATCATGAACAACCTGGGCATGAAAGAGAGCAATTTCTCCGTCAGCGATATGCAAAAAAGTAAGGATTATGCGCTTCCCTATGGTTGGGATGAAAAACCGTTCAGCAAGGTTAAAAAGCTTGAATTTCGTAGCATTGACGCCGTAGGACCAGCAGGTTCAATCAACTCCACGCCCAACGAGATGGCCAAATGGGCGACCATGTTGTTGCGTCAAGGGAAATATGAAGGCAAAACCATTATTTCTCCCGAAATGCACAAGGAATTGTTCAAACCCCATAGCATTGTGCCTTCCGAGTTGGATTCTACCTACTATTCATTTTATAACCTTTATGGTTTGGGTTGGTTCATTACCGATTATCGCGGACACCTTCGCCAGGAGCATGGCGGCAATATTGATGGTTTTTCGGCTAGCGTGGCGCTGTATCCTCGCGACTCGCTGGGAATCGTGGTGCTGACCAATATGAACGGCACTGGATTACCCGGAGTAGTTCGCAATTATGTCGCTGATCAACTGCTGGGGCTGACTACCGTGGATTGGAATAATCGACAATTGGGAGCTACAAAAAAAGCAGTCAAAGCTGGGGAGGAAGCCGAACAAAAAAAGGTGGAAAACCGCAAACTGGGAACCAAACCCAGTCACCCGCTAGCTGACTATGTCGGTAAATTCAACAACGAGGCTTATGGTATCTTCGAAATAAAGCCCAGCGGCGATACGCTAGCCGGTAAATTCAACACCATAGAACTTAAAATTAGTCATTTTCATTATGATGTTTTTACTGCTAATTTAGATGGGAACAAAATCAATTATTCCGTGACCAGCAACCTGCGTGGCGAGATAGAAGCTGTAGAAATTGAATTACAAGAAGGCGTGAAACCCATTCGTTTTGAACGGTTTAACGAAGGAATGAAAATCGCTAAAAACGATCTGGAAAAATTCGTAGGGGATTACGAATTGATGGGTACGGTGATCAAGTGCTTGATCCGCAGAGAATCCCTCTTTTTAAGCGTTCCCGGACAGCCCGAATATGAACTCCTCGCAACCGATAAACTCAAATTTGATTTGAAAGACCTTAAAGGTTTTCGGATAGAATTTACCGAGGAAAATGGCAAAATAAAAGCTGCTATCTTAGATCAACCCAACGGGAAGTTTACGGCAAATAGAAAGCAATAAACCTTGAATGTCAAATTAGTAGCGCAGTTGGAAATAACCCCGACTGCGCTATTTTTTAGCACTAACTCTAATATGGCAAATGCTTGAGGTCAGCTTTATTGTTTTTTTCCAACCATAAATTAAGCACATAACTTACTGTGCCGATCAACAAATTCATCACCCCTAAAAAACTTTCATAGGGGCAATCTACCAACAAGTACCCCAACATCCATAAGCTGATGCCCACGTAGATCAATTGAAAAAAAGGAAAACCTGGGCTTTGATAGGGTGATTGAACCATTTTTTTTGCCCGCAAAATGATCACGCCGCCTACCGCTAAGGTGCTAAATAATTGTAGGATAAACCCGCTGTAAATCATCACTTGTTCAAATGTACCAGTGAGTATTAATTCCATACTAATGGCGGCATGAAGCCAAAGCGCGCGTACAGGTATCCCCGCGGCATTGTCTTTTTTGAAAAAATGCCAAATCCGATAATCAGTCGCCATGGCGCGGAGGATGCGGGGACCTACCCAAATCATGGCGCTCAGCCCCGAAGCCATCATCAATGCAATGGCTATGCTAAACCAGCGGCTACCATGTTCTCCAAAAATAGCGGTGGCTGCCATCAAACCTACTTCCACCTTACTCGACATTTGCGCCATAGGGACATGGCGTAAAAAAGCCATTTGCAACAGCAAATATAGAATGGTAACCAGCACGGTTCCTCCAATGAGGGCGCGAGGTAGGTTTTTTTGCGGCTGGTCAATTTCTTCAACGATATAAGCAGCAGCACTCCAGCCCGAATAAGCATAATTTACAAAAAGCAAAGCCATCACCAATACGCCAGGAGACCAAGTAATGGGCGCTTGCGCGCTCGATGTCCAATCCGGGGAACTAGGCGCAAGCGACCAAGCGGCAATTATAAAACCGCTGATAAGGACTAGTTTTATGAGGGTAAGGACATTGTGAAGGCGGGAACTTTGATTCACACTTGCAGAATGTGCCAACGTAAGAATTACGATTACACTGATGGCGATGGTTTGACTGCCGCCACCAAATAACGGACTCAAGTAAGCGCCCATCGCCATGGCCGACAAGGCAACCGCAGCTGCAAACCCAACGGTAAGGGAAATCCAACCGGACAGGTAACCCAAAAAAGGATGGTACAATTGACTAAGGAATCGGTATTCGCCACCTGATTGTTTGAGCGCTGCTCCTAATTCGGCATAGCTGAATGCCCCAAACAAGGCCATAATGCCACCCACTAGCCACAAAACCAAAATTACCCAGCGATTGGAGATGTGCTCAACCTGAAAACCTAGAGCAGTGAATCCGCCAGTACCGATCATATTAGCAATGACAATGGCTGCCGCGCTTAACCACCCGATTTTTTGTTGGCTTTTGCTCATCTACAAATTGAATTGGCTCCGATTAACTCGGTTTATGTTCATGGATCAACCCGAAATAGTACTTTCGAATTTTTGAGTAGAAAAGTCAATTTAAGCCTTTTTATTCCTTGAGGTAGGATAAATAACAAAACTTTAAGGAGGAGGAGCTTATGCCTTTTTTTTGCCGCACAGTTCGCATTTGCCCCGGATCACCAAATGCATACTGGAAACGCTCAGATCGGGAAGAATCGGCGCCGCAGGAGCTTCTACGTTTTCCAAACAAAGGGTACGCCCACAGGAATCGCAGTGAAAATGGGCATGAAAATGCTGATGTTGTTCGGGTGAACAAAGCTCCCCGCAAAGCGCAAACTTGATTTTATCGGTGCCATCAATAGCCCGATGTAGAAGCCCTTTTTCTTCAAATGTACGCAAGGTTCGGTACAGCGTGATGCGATCCGCCTCGTTGATTTTTTGCTCCAAAAAATGCTGTGACAGTGCTTCCCGATGCTCCAAAAACAAGGCCAGCACCCGCTGGCGTATGGGGGTTTGCCGGAGTTGATTGGCGCGCAGCAACTTGGCCACGGAACCCGACTTGGAAAGCATTTCTTTATTCATGCCCTAAATATACCGAAGTCCATTAAAAAATCAAACAAATGAAACAATGTTGCATTTATTTACTTAGCTTTGTAAAGCGGGTTATTCAGATACCGTGCGGGGTATTTCAAAAAAAGCAAGTATGCCTTCAAACGTCAAACAAAAAATACAAGTCAAAGCTTGGTTGCTGTTGTTGTTCTTTTGCGGAGCAATGATCAGTTCTACTTGGCATGATTTGCAAGTTTGGCACAGCTATGGCAATCATGTGGAGGAATACGCTAAACACCGCGCTTTGGATGGAATCCATCCTTCAGAGGCACTGGAGCACCATTGTTTGCTTTGCGATTTTCATGCAGTTGCTTATGATCTTCCCCCTTTTTCCGATGTATGCCTCTGTCAGCCTAAAATTGAAATTAGCCGACTCGTTCCCGCATGTCCCGTTTGTCCATATCTTTCTATTATCTCCTTACTCCCTGCTCGAGCTCCTCCTGGTTTGATCTAATTTTAAAATGACCTTAGCGGCAAGTATGGTGATTTCAAATCTTGCCAAGGTTGATGGTTTGCCGATCTCATTAAATCATTAGACTTGGTTTTAACCAAGTGATCAAACTAGTTTTCAAAATGAAACTACCTATCATTGCGACTGTATTATTGTTCCTATTGGGCACACAGCTCCTTTTTGCCCAAAAAATAAATTCTTTATCGGGCAATGTGACCGATAAAGAAACCAAAATGGCCATTCCTTATGCGTACATCTACATTCCTGATTTACACGTGTCCGTTTTGTCAGACTCGAATGGTTTTTATACCATCACCAAAATCCCCGCAGCTTCTTATGAAGTACAAGTTTCTTATTTGGGGTATAAAAATCGTTCCATTTTTGTCTCCGTAAAAGGAGAAACCACGCTTTCCATTGAGCTCGACAACAGCAAAACGGAGCTTTCGGAAGTAGTTGTAACGGGTAACACCAAAGCCACCGAAATCCGCAAATCTCCACTGCCCATCGTAACCATCAATAAAGAATACCTGGTAACCAACTTATCGACCAACGTAATCGACGCCATTGCCAAAATCCCTGGCATAAGCGCGGTGACCACCGGCCCCAATGTATCCAAACCCTATATTCGCGGTTTGGGGAGCAATCGAATTTTAACCTTGTTTGATG
>JBBRGN010000335.1:0-4690 GCA_038240665.1 Chitinophagales bacterium
AAACAAATAGCGGAACAAGAAAAACAAAGAGCAGAACAACTTCAACTTGAACGCTTGCAAAAAACAGTTCAGCGCATGCAAGCTGCTGGTTTATCTGAGGTGGATATTTGTGCTTTTCTGGGAATTAATGCTCAAGAATTGCAACAATTACTGAATACTTAGCCTTATTCCAAATAACGAATACCTTTACATCTATTAATTGATCAGTTCATAAACAGAGGTCTTGAAACCTCTATACTTCCAAAATTTCAACTCAAATGAAAGGTATAAAAAAATCTATTCTTCTATTGTGTGGGATTGCTTTGCTTTCTTTTTCACTGGCAGCAAAAGATGAAAAACTTGAAAGGGTCGAACCTGCTTTTTGGTGGGTAGGAATGAAAAATCCCCAGCTACAATTGATGGTGCATGGTAACAATATCGCTTTGCTACAACCAGTGATCACTTATGCTGGCGTAAGGGTGGATCAGGTTATTCGGGTACAAAACTCCAATTATTTGTTCCTCACTCTAACCATTTTGGACAATGTTACTGCCACTGCTTTTAACATCGACTTCCAAAAAGACGGCATCTCCATGGCACGTTATGCGTATAAATTACTGGCACGTAGAAAAGGCTCCGCCGAACGCCAGGGCTTCAACAATTCCGATTTGATGTACCTCATCACACCCGATCGTTTTGTAAATGGCGATCCCAGTAACGACTCCGTGGCCAATATGTACGAAAAAGCCGATCGCAGCAGCCCTGGTGGTAGACATGGCGGCGACATTGCGGGAATAGTCAATAGCTTAGATTACCTCAAAGATCTAGGTTTTACGGCCATCTGGGACAATCCGGTATTGGAAAACAACCAAAAGGATTATTCTTATCATGGCTATGCAATTACTGATTTTTTTAAAGTGGACGCCCGTTTTGGTACCAATGAACAATACCAAAAAATGGGAGCTTTGGCCAGTAGTAAAGGAATTAAACACATCATGGACATGATCGTCAACCACTGCGGTTCGGAACATTGGTGGATGAAGGATCTCCCTACAGCCGACTGGATCAACAATGGCAACAAGTTTTTTCCTACCAACCACAAGAAGACTGCCTTGCAAGATCCCTACGTGTCCGATGCCGACTACCGCACCATGTCAGATGGTTGGTTTGTAGAGACCATGCCCGATCTCAATCAACGCAACCCGCTCTTAGCAACCTATTTGATTCAAAACGCCATTTGGTGGATTGAATACGCTGATCTGGACGGCATCCGCATGGATACCTACCCCTACCCTGATCGAAACTTCATGAGCGATTGGTCGTGCCACATCATGAACGAATATCCCAATTTCAACATCGTGGGCGAAGAATGGAACGGCAACCCGGCCATCGTGGCTTTTTGGCAAAAAGGCAAACACAACCCCAACGGATATGTGTCCTGCTTGCTGAGTTTGATGGATTTTCCCCTTCAAGAGAACCTGGCCAAATCGCTCAACGAACCTTTTTCTTGGAATCCTTCCTATGAAACCTTAGCCAATGATTTTCAATACGCCAACCCTAGCAACTTGGTTTTTTTTCCCGACAACCATGACATGGCTCGTTTTTTCTCCCAGGTACAAAACGATTTTGGTTTGTTCAAATTGGGCATCATTTACACCCTCACGATAAACCGCATTCCGCAGATTTATTACGGTACTGAGGTATTGGCTACAAGCCCAAAAGAAAGAAACGACGGTTTGATTCGCAGCGATTTACCAGGCGGCTGGAAGGGTGATCCCATCAATACCTTTACCAACCAAGGTCTAAGCGCTCAGCAGCTAGAAGCCAAAGCCTTTATCAAAAAACTGGCCAACTGGCGCAAAACCATGTCAGTGATCCACACCGGTAAACTCAAACATTTCACGCCTGAAAACAACGTGTATGTCTATTTTCGCTACAATGAAGGGCAAACCGTGATGGTGGTACTCAACAACAGCGATAAAGCTGCGGAACTAGATCCCAAACGTTTTTCAGAAGTAACGGGAGGTTTTACAACAGGTAAAGAGGTGATCAGCGATAAGATCCTTTCCTTAAAACAAGCGATGACCGTGCCGGCGAAAACGGGTTGGGTGCTGATGTTAGGGAAGTAGTAAAATGCTGGCATCCTAACCCAATCGATCCTGAAGAGATCAAATGTTTATAGAATCGCTAGGATGGTGTGTTTTGCGCCCCCAACCGGGTCGAATAAGCTTTGCCCTAGGAATAATTCAATATTTGTTCTTTTTAAGGATGATTATTAACCAGATTCATCACTTTGGAACCGGCAGCACATAATCCTTCAAATTATGTGCAAATACTACGCCGTAGCCATTTTTTACATTGGTGTAGGTTAAGGGAGGCTCGTTGATGCTGCTGATGAGGTCATAGCCAGAATTTGATGCTAATTTCTCTTTATAGACTTGTTCGCTAACTCCTCCGAAGCGGATTATAATAAAATCGGCGACTTGATATCCTTTAGTTCTGGGAAAAATGGTCTCACTATACGACGTATACTGTAGTATCGCTTTTTTACCCTCAAAACACATATCGCTAAATGCAAAAATATCGTAACAAGCTGATTCAGTGAAGGAAGGAGGAGAACTTGCTACGTTACCTATGAGATTGGCTTTCTTTAAAACAATATCTAAATAATAATAATTGGCGCCAATTTTATCCTCAAAAGAAAACGAGATTTGATTGGGACTTCGATAACTACCATTAGTCTTTATCACATTCAAGTCTTCAATTATAGTTATTTCTGGTATGATGATCCAATCTGTTTCGACACTTGGCAAGTTATTTGCGCTTGCAAAAATCTTATATTTCCTTCCAATTTTCAACCCGAGTATCTGTGCTTGAAAATGCTTGCCATCAGCTGATACTAGGTCATAATGAAATGTACCTTCATCTTCGATGTAAACTTTTGCTTGCTGTACTTCAAGTTCTGCTTCTGTGACTTCACTGTATGTATCTGTAGATTTACTTACATAGATAATTACGCTATCCAATGACAATGAGCCTATTATGCTAATCTTATCCCACTTGTAATCTGATTTTAGCACATTTATAATATCGCTTTTGCATCCTACTATTTCAATCATTAGAAGTAAAAGTGTAACTATTTAGCAGCCGCCTGCGGCGGCTGCTAAAAATGAGAAAAAGAATTAACTTAGTGGATCAAAAACATTGAGTTGGAGCTACCAAATACAGTTGAAGGCTGCCACGTTGTGATCAATCAACTGCTGTTGATTATCGAACACCAACAAAAGCAAATTGACGAACTAAAGTCAAGAGTTGCAGAGTTGGAAGCACGGCTGAACCAAAACAGCCGTAACTCAAGCCGCCCGCCCTCCAGTGATGGCCCAAAGCGTAAAGCGGGTATACCTAAAGAGCCAAAAGAAAAGGGCGGTCAACGGGGTCACGAAGGGAAAAACCTGGAAAAAGTTGACAATCCAGATCATACCATCCGTCTGGTGACTCCCCGGTGTAGTTGTGGCCTTGTCCTTGATCCTCAAAGCGGGTTGGTCGTACAAACGCACCAGGTTTTCGATTTACCCCAACCCTGATTAGAAGTAACCGAATATCAAGTGATCCAGCAAGTTTGCTCTTGTGGCTGCATTCATCGCGGCCAAGTGCCCTTAGGGATTAAGGCAGGCGTACAATATGGTTCTGGGGTTCGTGCCTTGAGTGTACTATTGAACAATTCTTGTCAATTATCTTTCCAAAAAATCAGTACACTTTTTGAAGACCTGTTTGGCTATAAGCTCAATGAAAGTACAGCCGTGTCCAACAATAAACTGGCTTATCAAAGCTTGGAGTCAACAGAAAATCAAACTAAAGCGTCCCTTGTGGATAGCCCCTTGGTTCACTTTGATGAAACCGGAATATTGGTGTCCACTAAATTAAAATGGCTGCATACCGCTTGCAATACCCTATTCACCTATCTTTTTGTGAGTGCTAAGCGTGGTGGTAAGGCTCATCAAGAGGCAGCCTCGATCTTGGCTGCTTTCAGGGGCTGGGCCGTGCATGATTGTTATGCCACTTATTTCACCTATACCAAATGTCGGCACGCCCTTTGTGTAGCTCATCTATTGCGTGAACTTCAAGCACAAATCGAACAACAAAAACTTTGGGCAACTGAACTTAAAGCATTCCTTTTGGACTTGTACCAACGCAGTGATAAAGGAAAAGGAAGTGTCTCTCAAATCGCGATTGAAAAACAAAATTGGCTGGAAAAGTGCCAAAAAGCTATCCAATTGGAGGAGCTTTTACTACCCAAAACAGATTTACCTGATCCTCTTAAAAAGAAAAAACGAGGACGGAAACCCAGGGGAAAGGCACTTAGCCTCTTAGATCGACTGGTCTTACACAGCAATGCTGTTTTGGCATTTGCCGAATTTGAATGCGTCCCATTTACCAATAATCAAGCTGAGAGAGATATTCGTCCTGTAAAAACTAAGCAAAAAGTCGCTGGATGCTTTCGTACAATCGAGGGTGCTGAAATTTATGCACGAATTCAAGGATTCATTAGTACCTGTCGTAAGCATCAACTCAAGGTCTTCAATGAACTTCGTGCTGCTTGCAGCACCGAAATATATGTCGCGCCCTTCGGGCGCTAAATAGTTACGTAAAAGTTTAGGAAGGTCAGGCGGTTTCGCCGCCTGACCTTCCTAAACTTTTGCAAAAAACTACC
>JBBRGN010000336.1:0-4656 GCA_038240665.1 Chitinophagales bacterium
AAAGTTTCTTCAAAAAAACGCATGCACCAGTAGTTATAAGAGGACAACAGCACCAAATCTTTTGGACATTCTAGGGTTAGAAATTTCCAGTTTTTTTCTTCGCGCCAACATAAACCCAATAAAGCGTTTATATCATCCCGACTTGGCGTTTGCGCCCATGCCCATACCGGGGGAAAGCCTAAGCAGTTAATTCCACGAAGTTCCATTTGTTCTGTCATCCAGCGGTAAGCAGTATGTGGAGGTCGAGAAAAAATGATTTTGTCCCAGGAAGCTTGATAATGACCTTGGGAAGAAAGAAGATGGTAGACTTCAGCTTGTTGTAGGGTATATAAGCGCATGGATTTTTTTGATAAATGTCGCAAAGAAAAACGCAATATTTAAATAACGATTTTGAAGATTGAGTGGTACAGCTTCCCTCGATATCAGAATTTCTAAGCATATACCTTTTTATTTCCCAAAAAATTGGAAAACTAAGCGGAATGTATGTTGCCGATTCACGTCTTAAATCCTCTTGAAAAATCTATCATGGAACCATCAAGTGGAAAAACTGTACTTACCGTAAAAAACTAAGCATTTTTTCCAAAAAAAAAGTGCACACCTTAAGAATATCAGAATAGTTTTACACTTAAAAAAGATACCCTGACTGCTAATTGCAGACAATTGGGAAATAATCTTTAATTTTTTTGAACAATTTTAATTTTTTGAAGTTTTTTATGGTCAACCTTTTCTACAACTCGTCAACATCGCTCCTCACTATACCCCTTAAGTTAGCAAGTATTTTTTGAAATTTATTCTTTCAATTTAATCAAACTCATTAGTATGAAACAACTTTTACTGGCTTTATTGCTGGTGTTTACTTGGGCAACTATAGCTTTGGCTCAACAAAACATCAGTGGTAAAGTAATCGACAAAAACGGTGAAACACTGATTGGCGCTACCGTAATGGTGAAAGGATCCAGTAACCTTACCATTACAGACATCAATGGTGCATTTACCATGAGTGTGCCGGATAACGGTACTTTGGTCATCTCCTACACTGGCTTTGCAGCACAAGAAGTACCGATTGCCGGACGCGCCGATTTCAACATCACCCTTGAATCTGGAATTGACTTGGACGAGATATTGGTCACTGGTTATGGTACTGCCATCAAGCGGGAATTGACGGGTAATATCGCCAAAATCCGCTCCGATGACATCAAAAACATGCCGGTTACTAGTTTTGACCAAGCCATCCAAGGTAAAGCTGCCGGGGTACAAATCACTGCTGGCAATGGTAAATTAGGCCAAGCGGTGCAGATTCGCGTACGCGGACAATCTTCTGTTTCTGCTTCCAATCAGCCTTTGGTCGTGATTGATGGTATTCCAGCAACGCAGAACAACCTAGGATCTTTTGGCGGTGCAACCAACCCTTTAACGGATCTTAATCCACAAGACATCGAGTCCATTGAAATACTAAAGGATGCTTCGGCTGCGGCAATTTACGGTGCGCGCGCCGCGAATGGGGTAGTGCTGGTAACCACCAAACGCGGAAAATCGGGACGTACTGCGTTGAATTACGGGTTTCAATACGGAACCAGCCAACCCACCAAAAAAGTTAAGTTCCTTAATTCCGAACAATACATCAAGTTATACCGTCAAGCAGCGGCCAATTCAGACCGCATTGATGGATACGCAGCTAACGATCCGGATTCTTATACCAGCTACATGGAAAGTTTTTTCAACACTTATGGCTCAGGAAAAGCAGGAACACCTGGGCAGTACGATACCAACTGGGGGGATTTGGCCTACCAGGATGCGCCATTTCAGCAACATGACTTGAATCTTTCGGGTGGGAATGAAAAAACTACTTTTTATGTTTCCGGCCAGTACTTAGATCAAAAAGGAATTTTGATTGGTAACCAACTGAACCGGATGTCGGGGCGTATCAACCTTGATCACCAGGCATTCAGTTGGTTAAAAGTAGGCGCCAATTTAGGTTTGAGCCGCTCCTACAACCAACGGATCTCTGGCGACCGTCAGTTCGACAACCCAATTCAAATGGTCGCCCTTACGCCGCTTTCTCCGCAGCTTGATCCGGCTACTAATTTACCTTTGGGTACACCTCCGGGAGATATCAACTTGCCTTATTACTACAACCCGATTGTAAACATTGGGAACCTGTATTACAATACCACAACACACCGCAACCTCAGCAGTGTATATGCGCAAGTTTCGCTTTTGAAAGGATTGAAATTTCGGACAGAGTTTGCGCTTGACCTGTTGGATCAGCAGGAAGAGTTGTACTCCAACAGCAAAACGCAGCGAAACTCCGGAGCTCCAGGCGGACAAGCTTCTGATTTATTTACCCGTGTTGAAAACTACAACACCAACAACTATTTCACTTACAACCTGGGATTGGGAAAAAATGTGATTGATGTAACGGCAGGTATGTCGTACCAGCAATCTCAAACAAAAACCAACTTTGTACAAGGGCAGGATTTCCCTTCTGATGCTTACCGTACCATTGCCAGTGCTGCTCGGAAAACGGACGGAAGTTCTACCCAAACAGATTTTCGCTTTTTGTCATATTTTACCCGTGCCAATTATAAGTTTGCTGGTAAATACTTGTTTGGAGTAAGCTTACGTACCGATGGTTCTACGCGTTTTGGCAAGGAAAATCGCTATGGTTTTTTCCCGGCCGCTTCAGTAGGTTGGATTGTATCGGAAGAAGGATTTTTGAACAACTCCAACATGATTAGCTTTTTGAAAGTTCGTGCCAGCTATGGGCGTACGGGTAATGCCGAAATCGGAAACTTCCCACAATTGGGTCTTTTCGTGGGTGATGCCAACTATGGCGGTAATCCTGGTCAAAGACCTTCACAATTGGCCAACCCCAGCCTGAGCTGGGAAACCACTGATCAATTTGACGGAGGGATCGATTTTGGTTTGTTCAATGACCGCTTGACTGGCGAGATTGATTTTTACAACAAACAAACCTCAGGCCTTTTGTTGAATGTGAACGTACCAGGAACAACTGGTTTTGCTACCCAGGTTCGTAACGTAGGCAAATTGACCAACCAAGGTGTTGAGTTGGTATTGAATACCGATGTTGTTCGCGGTGCTTTCCATTGGAAAACCAGCTTGAACTTTGCGCTGAACAAAAACAAAATCACTGACCTCCAAGGGCAGATTATCGAAGGCGGTTTGAACAACATGAGCCGGGCAGTGGAAGGACAGCCACTGGGAACCTATTTCACCGCAGAATATGCAGGAGTAGATCCAGCCAACGGCAACGCTTTGTGGTACAAAAACGACAAAGAAGGCAGCCGTGAAACCACCAGCAGATATGCCGATGCCAAGAGGGTAGTGGTAGGTAATCCCTTGCCCAAATGGACAGGCGGTGTAACCAACACGTTTAGCTACAAGGGTTTTGACCTTTCGATCTTTATCAACGGTATTTTTGGCAATAAATTGAATTTCTACGGGGTAGGTCGTTTCTCTTCGGCCAACGCACGATTTGAAGACAACCAAACAGTGGATCAGCTAGATGCTTGGACGAAAGAAAATCCAATCACCAATACACCAGAAGCCCGTTTGTTTTTCAACAACGGGGCACAACCTTCAAGCCGTTTTATTCAAAATGGTACGTTTGTCAGATTGCGGAACGTGACCTTGTCTTACAATTTCCCAAAAGCGTTGACTACCAAGATAAAAGTTAATAGTCTACGCATTTTTGTCAGTGGCCAAAACTTAGCTACCTGGACGAAATACACAGGTTGGGATCCTGAAGTAAATGCGGATGACATCGTAACCAATGTTGCTCAGGGCTATGATTTTTACTCAGCGCCACAAGCAAGAACCATTACCGGAGGCATCAACGTAGGCTTCTGATTCTTTTTAACAACAAAAATGAATGAAAATGCTTAAGCAACTTAAACATATCGCGCCAATTTTTTTGCTGATTCTTTTGGCAATGGCTTGCGACAAAAAATTGGACATTTCGCCGGTCCAGAGCATCGATGAAGCCAACGCTTTATCTACTTCCCAGGATGTGAAAGTGACCTTGACCGGTGCTTACGACGGGATGAGTAGCACCAGCGTATATGGCGGTGCTTACCAATATACGGCGGAATTATTGGGCGACGATCGGGAAATAGTATTTGGAGGAACCTTTGCTACTTTGGATGAAATTTGGCGTAAAACCGTTACAGCAGGCAATACTCAAGTGACAGCTACCTGGTTGAGCACCTACAGTGCCATCAATCGCGTTAACAACGTTTTGTCGGCTTTAAATGTAGTAGCTGCCGAAGATCAAGCTTCCGTTGAAGGTCAGGCACGCTTTATTCGCGGAGCTTTGTACTTTGGATTGGTCAATTTATTTGGAAAAACTTGGGGTGACGGCGATGCCAATGTCAATCTTGCCGTACCTTTGGTAACCCTGCCCACACGGAGTATTACCGCCGAGGACAGCCGCACTCGAGCAACTGTTGCAGCAGTTTACAAGCAGATCATTGAAGACCTCACGAAGGCCGAAACCCTGCTTCCCGAAACCAAGGCTGGCGATGATGCTAGTCGGGCGACCCGTATTGCTGCCAGCGCGTTTCTAGCCAGAGTGTATTCCATGCAAGGCAACTACGCCGCAGCTCGCGATGCAGCCAATCGCGTGATTGCTTCCGG
>JBBRGN010000337.1:0-4641 GCA_038240665.1 Chitinophagales bacterium
GAGGTCTTTCCTTGTTGATTAGACCAGACCAGGGAGTCACTTTGCTTTCGGGATTCAACAATCCGGGTGTTCCAGCTAATTTGAGAGCGGGATTGAATGTACGGGCAGATTATGCGCCCGGTTCTACAGAATCTATTGTGATTCTGGGTAGTAGCACTGGGAGTAGAGTTGATTTCAAAGGCATGGGACTTCAGGGCGGTTTTGCCGTTAGGAACAATCAGGATATTGAAATTTTTAGCGAGTTCCAACTCAAGCAATTTAGAATCCTTATCGATTTAAAAAATGGGGATGGCTTTTTACAAAAAATTATCCCCATTGAAAAAATTGAATCAGTTGCTGACTTGACGCTGGGGGTCTCTACTCAGCGGGGTCTCTATTTTGTCGGCAGCGGGGGACTTGAAATTTTAATACCTAGCCATTTCTCGATTGGTCCAATTGAAATCAATAGCTTAACGATAAGCCTTAAGCCAGCGTCAGGGGGGATCACTCTTCCTGTTGGCCTATCCCTGAAAGCGGTACTGGGTCCTTTGAACATTGTTGTTGAAAACATTGGGATAGAAGCCAAACTTAAATTTCCGCCAAGCGAAAAGTTTATAGGCTTTGGCCTAGGCTTCAAGCCCCCCAATGGCGTTGGTCTTTCCATCGATGCGGGCGTGGTCAAAGGCGGCGGATACCTCAAGTTTGATTTTGATAAAGAGGAATATTCCGGCGCTTTAGAGCTGACCTTCTCTGGGTTTTTATCGCTCAAGGCTGTAGGCATGATCACCACCAAAATGCCCGACGGTTCCAAAGGTTTTTCTTTGATCATCATCATCACCGCGGAATTTGGCAGTGGCATTCAGCTTGGATTTGGGTTTACGCTATTGGGCGTCGGCGGGTTATTGGGGTTGAACCGTTCCATGAAACTCGATCTCATCGCAGCGGGTATCCGTACTGGCGGAATCAACAGCATCCTGTTTCCTCAAAATGTGGTGGCCAACGCGCCGCGCATCATCAGTGATTTGCGGGCTTATTTCCCGCCCCAAGAAGGAAAATTCCTCATTGGGCCCATGGCCAAATTGGGCTGGGGTACGCCCACGTTGGTCAGCCTTTCTCTGGGCGTCATCATCGAAATTCCTGGTAATGTAGCCATCGTTGGGGTGTTGCGGGTAGTACTGCCTAAGGAAGAGGCTGCCCTCATCGTGATCAATGTCGGGTTCATCGGCGCATTGGAATTTGATAAAAATCGCTTGTGGTTTTACGCCGAATTGTTCGACTCTCGTATCCTTTTCCTCACTTTATCCGGTGGCATGGGGCTGCTTATGGATTATGGCGACAATCCCAATTTTGTTTTGAGCGTTGGTGGATTCCATCCCTTATTTCAGCCGCCTCCTTTGCCCTTCCCCAATCCCCAGAGGCTCCAAATAGATGTGCTGCGCAATCCTCTTCAGCGGATTACGGTACAGGCATATTTTGCGGTTACCTCGAATACCGTACAGTTTGGAGCGCAAGCGGAGTTGTTTTTTGGTGTAAGTGCCTTCAATATCAACGGGCATTTTTCCTTTGACGCGTTGTTTCAATTTTCGCCGTTCCGTTTTGTGATCCAAGTCTCTTTCTCGGTCGGGATTACTGTATTTGGGTTTGGACTGTTTAGCATCAGTTTAAGGTTCCAACTGGAAGGCCCTGCCCCATGGCGCGCGCAAGGTACAGGCACCTTGACCATTGATCTGTGGCTGTTTGAAATCAATATTACCGCCAGCTTTGACATAACTTGGGGGGAAGCTGAAAATCCAACCCTCCCCGATGTAAAGGTCTTACCCAAATTGGTTGGCGGTGTTGATTCTTCCGAAATTGGTGAGTTTAACAAATTGGAGAACTGGAAAGCCAAGCTGCCAGCGTCTAGCAATTTATTGGTGTCTTTACGCACATTGAAAGAGGATGTTGATAAATTAGTGTTGCATCCCCTAGGCGTTTTGCAAATCAGCCAACGAGCAGTTCCACTAAACCTTCGTCTGGACAAAATAGGCAACCAAAAAGCTGCCGATGCGCACCAGTTTTCAGTAGACGTTTCTTCTGCTGGGCTGCAAAAAAGCAGCAATGTGCGCGAAAAATTTGCCATCGCACAATATCAAAACCTGAGCGACGCTGATAAACTATCACGACCAGCTTTTCAAGATGCCGATGGAGGGGTTGAGCTTTCCTCTACAGGCCAGCAATTAGGTTCATCAAAGGTTGTTACTCGAGTGGTTCGCTACGAGGTTATTTACATTGATAATAACTTCAAGCGTTTTGCCGTGAGGTGGTTCTCTCAATTAGGTGTCCTCTTCAATCATTTTCTAGCTGGAGCAGCAGTAAGCCGTTCACCGCTTTCTTACGCAGTCAAAAAAACCATGACACCTTATGGTCTTGAGGAGAGAATTAAAATAGCACAACCAGGCTATGCTGTTGTCGGCGTCAGCGACAACAAAGCATTGGGACAAACAGCAGTTTTTGCTAGCGAAGCGCAAGCTCGAGATTTTCTACATGCGCACCTCGAGTTACACCCAAATTTGACTGAACAGATTCACGTTATTCCATCATTTGAAGCCGTTATGCCATGAGTATCGCCAACTATTCTTTTTTGCCTTTTCTCCGACTCGGACTGGCCAAGCAAATCCAAAATGCGGGTGGGGCACGCGGCGTTTTCTCCGTAAAACTGAAAGTTACCAGTGATGTAGGTACGGTGCAGCAAGAACTTGCCGAGCGCAAAGTGGAGCTTTATGGTCCGGGCGACATTGTTGGTATTGATACACGCGCCATCTTCAAAACCGATCCGCTTAATTGGATTACCAATTTTGAACCTAACTATTTACCGTACATAGATTTTTATGACGAGGACTATCCTTGGCGATACAGTCCTCTTGCACCACAAGGCAATCGACTTATCCCTTGGTTGACGCTCGTAGTGTTGGAAGAAAGCGAATTTGAAGATGGAAAAAACGTACTCAACCGGCCTCTGCCTTTTTTTACATTTAAAGGCAACCCTGCGCTCGTTTTCCCAAAAGAGGACCAAATATGGGCTTGGGCACACGTCCATGTTAACGAAAGCATCTCTGGAGGGGAGACTGTTGTTACTGATCCGGGTAAGGTAAATACCGCACTAGATAAGCTACAAAATATACTAAAGAATGACCCTGACCGTGCTTATTCCCGACTTTTGTGTCCTCGGAAGCTAAAAGAAAATGTTACCTATCACGCATTTGTTATTCCTTCTTTTGAAAGCGGGCGGCTAGCGTGCTCCGGCGACACCTCTGCGGCCATCGCGGCGGCAGGAACAAAGATCTCTTGGACGGGGGGAGCTCAAGAGTTTCCCTATTACCACCGCTGGCAATTTCGAACGGGCACGGTAGGTGATTTTGAATATCTCGTACGGTTGTTGAAACCCAAGGAAGCTGACCGCCGCTTAGGTCGCCGACCCATGGACATGACGCAGCCAGGCGTCAACCTCAAATGGGAAGAAGCACCAGATTTTAATTTGCAGGGGGTGCTGCTTCTTGGCGGCGCTTTGCGGGTACCACAAGCAACATTATCGGCAATTGAGTTGAAGGAAGTGAACAAAATCGAAGGCTGGGCTACCGATCGTTTCCCGCACCCTTTTCAGGAGCAACTGGCAACATTTTTGAACCTAGCTGATGATTATAAAAAAACCGATAGCGCCACCGTTAATAACGTCGCTGCCGAAAAATTGCCTATAAACAAGACAGATGACGCTGATCCGATCATCACCCCGCCAATCTATGGCCAATGGCACGCTATGGTAGAACGGATTTTGCGAGATAAAGATGGAGTAAGAGTCGATAACAACTACAACTGGCTACATGAATTAAACCTTGACCCACGCTATCGGGTAGCGGCACATTTCGGTACTCGTGTGGTACAGAAAAACCAAGAAGACTACATGAAAGCGGCCTGGGAACAGGTAGGTGAAGTATTGAAGGCCAATCAGCAAGTACGCTACACGCAACTAGCCCTACAAGCAGGTTCAGTTTGGTATCAAAAAAACTTCAAAGCAACTGCGCTAGCCAATCCTGCTAAGGCCATGCTGCTGATGGGGCCAATTCAAAAACGAATACTGCTGGACAGTGGTACTACGGCTTTTTACGAAATCCAGCAAAGTATACTGCCCAATACGGCCATTTCAGCCCCCATGCGTGCCATCACCCGTCCTCGTGGGCGCATAGTTCAGCGCATCCAAAAACGTTTGGAGCCTGGGGTAGTTTTTCGCCCAGAGAGCATCATTGTGAAAATAACTACTGGAGAAATCGCTCCTGCGCCGATCAAAGTGGTCGCGCCGGGGATTCCATCTTCTACAGACCTGTCTAGAGATGCAGAACCAAAAGGCTTGCCTCCATTTCTACTGCGCTGGCTGCGAAAACATACTTGGTTGATCTATGTGCCTATTGCACTAGCCGTTTTGGTTTTAGCACTGATGTTTTTATTTAGCATAGGCGGAATGTTGCTAGTAGTAGGTCTGGCCACCGTTACTGGGCTTTTTTATCTCTATCGGTTAATGAGTAGTTGGTCCCAAAAAGTAAAAATTGCCGATTCCATCAAACCTCAAAACCAAACACCAGAATCGGTGGATAAACTTCCAAAAAGCCCTGATTTTCGCTTGTCGCGACC
>JBBRGN010000338.1:0-4616 GCA_038240665.1 Chitinophagales bacterium
AACCTCCAAAAAATCAACCACCACGGCCAGCGCGCCAGCAACATCGTGAAAGGAATGCTCGAGCACTCGCGCGCCAGCTCCGGCACGAAACAACCTACTGATCTCAACGCCCTTGCCGATGAATACTTGCGCTTGGCTTACTACGGCCTGCGCGCCAAAGACAGCAGCTTCAACGCCACGATGGAAACCCACTTCGATGCTTCGCTGCCCAAAATCGAAATCATCCCCCAAGACATCGGCCGCGTACTGCTCAACTTGATCAACAATGCATTTTATGCGGTAAATGAAAAGGCGAAACAAGACATCGAAGGTTACGAACCAACGGTGACGGTAAGTTCAGCAGTGATAGGTGATAAAGTTGAAATCCGCGTAAAAGACAACGGCAATGGCATCCCGGAAGCGATTCGAGATAAGATTTTTCAACCATTTTTCACCACCAAACCGACGGGGCAGGGAACGGGATTGGGGTTGAGTTTGGCGCATGATATTGTTGTAAAGGGGCACGGGGGGACAATCGAAGTGCACAGCACAGCAGACCAGGGTACTGACTTTATCATCCAACTGAAAACGATATTTAAGCAACCCCAACATGTTGTACTTTTGAGGTAAAGAAACTTGAAGATGATCAAAATACATTATGGAGAAAGTGATTTTAAAACCATCTTGGAAGGAGCTTATTTCTATCAGGATCGCACCTCTTTCATCGAGAAATTGGAACAGTGGAATTCCAAATACCACGTTTTTCTTCGTCCCCGAAGGTTTGGAAAAAGCCTCTTTATTAGCACTTTGCACCATTATTACGGATTGGAACACCGCAATGAATTTCAACAACTTTTTGGCAATTTGTACATTGGAAAAAACCCAACCAAAGAAGCCAATCAATACCTGGTGCTGAGTTTTGAGTTCAGCCGGATTGATACGGTTACGCATGAAAGTACCTGTCAGGGATTTTTAACCAATACTCTTTTGGGCGCGCGTTCCTTCCTCAGCGGTTACAGGGATTTTTTTACGGAAAAAGACCAAGAGATTATTTTAAACCAAACCAGTCCAGAAGCAGTTGTGAAAACTATTTTTGGAATCGTCGAAAGTAAAAAATTGCCCCATAAAATCTACTTGCTCATTGACGAATACGACCACTTCGCCAATGAACTCCTGTCGTTTTGACATGGATCGGTTCAATAACTCGGTAAGCCGCAATGGCTTTGTACGCAAATTCTACGAAAGCCTCAAAACCGCCACCCGCGACGGCATCATTGGCCGGATTTTCATCACGGGCGTTTCGCCCATCACTATGGATTCCCTTACGAGCGGATTCAACATCAGCGACAACATCAGCCTCAATCCTGTTTTTCATGACCTGATGGGCTTTACCCATGCCGAAGTGGAGGCCATCTTGCACCTATCGGATATTCCCAGCGCTACAATACCTGGAATGATGACGGATTTAGCAGCTTGGTACGACGGCTATCGCTTTACCAACAAAATAAGCCACCTGCTTTTTAACCCAGAT
The DNA here is from genome assembly GCA_038240665.1 of Chitinophagales bacterium. Lineage (GTDB taxonomy): Bacteria > Bacteroidota > Bacteroidia > Chitinophagales > Saprospiraceae > Haliscomenobacter. The sequence continues at coordinate 1,511 of JBBRGN010000338.1, forward strand.
ATGGTGCTTTATTTTTTGAAAGAGTACAGCATCATGGCGCATTACCCCGAGGTCATGCTGGACACCAACGTCATCGCTGACTACCGAAAAGTGCGCAACATCTTCAGGATCGGTGGCGATGAAAACGATAAATTTGAATTATTGGAAAAACTGGTGGAATAAGGCTACATTGATTTCCCTTTGACCCGCTTGTATAATCTGGAAGCCGAGTTCACCCATGACGATTTTTTGAGCTTGCTATTTTACATGGGCATGCTGAGTTTTAGAGCGGTATCTGATATCGGTTGGCGCTTTGAGGTGTCCAATTATGTCATCAAAAAACTCTATTTTGAATATTTTACCGCCATTTATTTAGATAAAACCCGATTTGCAAAAACCAAAAGACCGATTGCAGAAACCATTTCAGCCCTGATCAGTCAAGGCAACCCCGAGCCTTTTTTCAAAATCGTAGAATACGTTCTTTCCGAAAATCATTCCAACCGCGATGAGTTAGTCTACGGGGAAAAACACTTGCAAACCCTGATGATCGGACTATTGTTTCCCTACGAATCTTATTACATCCATAGCGAATACGAAGCCAGTAAAGGCTACCCTGATGTTTTTTTGGAAAGAATGCCCGATCGCCCCTTGACCTTCGAAATAGTGCTGGAATTGAAATACGTGAAAAAATCAGCAGAAAGCACGCTGGCAAAAGTGATCCAACAAGCCGAAACGCAATTGGATGGCTATATGAAAAGCGAACGCTTCGCCCGGCCTGATGTACGGGGTTTTTATGTCGTTTTTTTGGGTGGAGAAGTGCATACCTGGAAGGAATGGAAACAGCATTCCTGAAGCAATTCGAGCTAAGATTTTTTAGCTGTTTTTTAGCTCCAAGCCAATAGGGCAGGGGTGGGATTCGGGTTTTATTCTTACAATCAATTGATTGTTTTCAAACGGGATGCTAGCAACAAGCTTATTGTGGCAGATTCGTACTTCAATATCGCGCGAACTCTAATAACAAAAAACGGACACCAAACTTCTGCTTGATGTCCATTTTTTGCTATTAAAACCCAATTTCAATTCTATTGATAGGTCACTTTGCTAGAAATTTGCCTCAATTTCCCGCCAACTCAAACAAAGCCTTGTCCAACTGCGGTTTCACCACGCACTGGTTGTCAAAATGCAAGGTAGCTGTATTGCTTTCATTAAAAGCTGGCCAAATCGGTATGTCCTTGTGGTTGGGATTGCCTGTACGCGCAAAGTTGATCCAGGACTGGCTCATTTTATGGGCCAAGGCCTGAGCTTCTTTGCCGCCAGCGGTCATCTCCTCACAGCGGGCAATGTTGCTGAACACAAAAGGGATTTCCATGCAGTGCAGCGACTTGTATTTGCCCCCTATCACTGGAGATTGCCAAGTGAACAGGTACATGTATACGGGTGCGCCGCCCACAACCGCCGATTTCTGCTTGGCCTGCGCCACCGCCCCCGGACGAAAACGGGTGTCTACATCCATCAAATCTGAAGGTTTGGTATCATTGGGGTAGGCGGCCTTGACGGCTTTGACGTAGGCCTCGGCCTTGTCGGCGTAGGTCTTTTTGAGGTAGGCATCCACTTGATCCGCAGTAGCATTGCTCATTCCGCCAAACAAGGAAGGCATAAACTCGTTTTTCACCGTACCGATCAGCAAAGGCACATTTTTTGACAACTCAAATGCTTCTTTGGAAAACAGTTGATAGGGCAGCAAATCGCCATCGCGACTAGGTCCCCAACTCAATCCAAAACCTACTACGGGTTTGCCTTCGGCTTTCATGCGCTCAGCGACTGCTGCTAAAGCTTTTTTGCCCGCTGCTGCCAATTGCGTAAAAGGGACTTTTTGTAAGCTGTCCGCTTTGTTCTCGCGGATGTTGAGCGCTTTCAATACCTCCTTGGTAATGGCTTGGGTCTCCGATTTTTCCAACATACTGGTTCGGAAAGCGCCACTTTGATTGATGGCTTTGTGGAAAAGGCCTTTGGCGCTGGGCATGGCCATTAGGGTATTGACTTTAGCTCCGCCACCTGATTGTCCGAAAATGGTGACATTGTTGGGGTCACCGCCAAAGTTTTGGATGTTGGTTTTTACCCATTCCAAAGCGGACTGCATGTCGAGGACGCTTAAGTTGGCGGAGTACTTGTATTTTTCGCCGTAAGCCGATAAATCCAAAAAGCCCAGGATGTTCAAGCGGTGGTTGATCGATACGACCACCACGTCGCCTTTTTTGGCCAGGTTTTCACCATCGTAAGAAGGCAATTCCTGCGAAGATCCGGCAGTAAATCCGCCGCCGTGGATCCAGAACATCACCGGTCTTTTTTTACCGTCGCTGGTATTGGGCGCCCAAACGTTGATGCGCATACAATCTTCGTTGGGGTAGCCCCAATCGTGGTGGAATACAAATTCTGATTCGTCCTGTACCTGCACGGTAGGATCGAGCAGTGGAGAAACCGGCCCCCAGGTCAAGGAACTGCGCACGCCCGTCCAAGCCTTGGGTTTGTGGGGCGCTTCAAAACGAGCAGCCTCAGCATAGGGAATGCCTTTGAAGGTAGTAATGCCTTGGTGGATGTACCCCCGCACTTTACCCGATTCAGTTTGCGTAACCGCTATATTCTCGCCGGTAGAGATTTGAGCAAGCGCCAGCGTAGTGCCGCTGAACGTCAAACCGATGGCAAACAATATTTTTTTAGCGACCATGGTCTTAGTTGTTTTTATAAGCTTTGTCTAAAAATTCATAACGTGCATCGTTGGTGGCTTTCACCGCTTTCGATTCCACATCCAGCACCATTACGGGCGGCTGTTTGTCGTTGGGCTGCGCGGCTGGCCATTCGGGAAGCGAGGCTGCATTGGGATTGCCGTTTTTGATGAAATTGGCAAAATATTGGAACATCGTTTCTGATGCTTTTAAGTCATCCGGTGTCCAAGCGAATTCTTTGATCAAGCGTAGGTTGCCCATGCAGTACTCGATTTCACAAGCGTGTGGCGCACCAATTGCTTTGGGTGGTTTTGGCGCGTTGGGATCCGCTTTTACGGTTCCACCTGCTAATGCCGACATCGACTCAGCATCTACTAAGGGCGGACGCAATTTGCTGAACAGGT
>JBBRGN010000339.1:0-4614 GCA_038240665.1 Chitinophagales bacterium
CCTTCAAATTGCGGACAACATCCTGGTAAGGGCGGATAAAAAAATGATTAAAGTGCCTTTGGATGAGATCCTCTACATCGAAAGCTTGAAGGACTATGTCATCATTCATCTGGGCGGTCGAAGGATCGTCACCAAACAAAAAATCAGTTACTTAGAACAGAAATTGCCTGAAGGGAAATTTCTGCGCATTCACCGCTCATTTTTAGTGGCGTTGCAAAAAATTCAAGCATTTTCACCCACCCAAGTTGAAATCAACGGTCAAGAGCTTCCGGTGGGGAGAAGCTACAAAAGCGAGGTAGCAAAAGTGCTTGGTTTTTCCTGGCCAGGAAATTAAGTTGGCTATCCAACGCCATTCAAGATTTCCGAAAATCCTATTGGGTCCATAAACACATTAATATCTACATCAATGAACAAAAATCAATTTTTTTCACTCTCCGTATCAGCCTTATTAGCCCTGCCTCTGACGGCTCAAACCTTTGATCCAAAAATTTCAGAAGTTTGGGATCCGATCCCCAAGGTGATAACTCCTGGCGGGCAAGGCAAAGCACCTTCAGATGCCATCGTTTTATTGGATGGAACCAGCACCAAGGAATGGGTCAAAGTAGAAAAAAACGAACCCATCACTTGGAAATCGGAGGACGGCGGGATTACCGTGGTCAAAGGAGCCGGGGCAATCCGTACGGTAAAAGAATTTGGAGATTTTCAATTGCACATTGAATTCCGTACACCGGCAGTTGTTGAAGGCACAAGCCAAGGACGCGGTAACAGCGGTATTTTTATGCAGAGCCGTTATGAACTCCAAGTGTTGGACAATTACAACAACCGAACCTACTCTAATGGTCAGGCGGGTTCTATCTACAAACAAACCATGCCTTTGGTCAATGCCTGTAAAGGCCCCGGTGAATGGCAGATGTATGACGTGATTTACAATGCACCTCGATTTAATGCCGATGGAATCAAAACCAGTCCTGCTTACATCACAGTGATCCAAAATGGCATCCTGGTGCAAAACCATACCGAAATCTTCGGAACTACGGAATACGATACCTTGCCAAAAAATGTAGCACATGGAAAAGCGCCATTTATGTTGCAGGATCATGGCAACCCTGTAAGCTACCGCAATATCTGGGTAAGGGAGTTATAAATTCTGTTGAATTAGAGCTTCCTCCTGTTCTGGGTTGGCATATGACATGGGTTGTATGCCAATTTTTTTTTGCGAAAAAAGGAAATTTGAATCTAGCTTGACAAGCTGAAACGGAAGCTGTATTTTTATTGTTTTAAACCAAAACAGTATGCTTAATGGAAGAAACAAGCTTCTGTGGAATTCGAGCAACGTTAAGGGAAGCTGCTCAAATTCTTAAGGAAACCGATCTGATGATCAAAGAAACTGCTAGGTAATCAAAGGAATACCTCCTTGAATCAAGAGCTCAGATAGAGGTATTAAGAGCTCAAATAGAGGAGTCAAGAGCTCAGATAGCAGAATCAAGAGAAGAAACTCGATTGTTTAAGGAAAACATTCAAGTTAGGGATCTAGAGTTTCGGGAAAGAGAACGCCTGATTCATGAACAGTTTAAAGAAGACGCGCTCCGTTTTAAAGAAACTGAACGCCTGCTCGATAAAAGTATGAAGAAAGCAGGCTCAGTTTTAAAGAGACCGAACGCCTGCTCAACGAAAAATTTCGAGAAACCGACCGTAAATTTAAAGAAGTAAAGGAACTCTTTACCAGCCAATGGGGGAGATTGATCGAAAGTTTGGTGGAAAGAGATTTGGTTAGAATACTCCGTTCTCGAAACATTGAGATAACGGATACAACTTCGCGTAGAAAAGGTAAGAAAAAAGGCGAGAATTTTGAATTTGACATCATCGCGCACAATGGTACCGAGATTGTCATTGTTGAAGTAAAAAGGACCTTACGCCCGAACGACGTTAAAGCTTTTCAAAAAAAAATGGGCAAGGCAAAAGACCTGATGACCGAGTATCAAAATTACCGCGTTTATGGGGCGGTAGCCTACCTACAAGCTGCTGCTGGAGCTGATGTCATGGCCGAAAACAAAGGTTTTTTTGTGATTAGAGCCACGGGTAACAGCGCATCCATCATCAACGAGCCTGATTTCGAAGCGCGGATCTATTGATTAAAAAAATCTCCAAACGACTTCTTTTTGCCCTAAAAACAACTGCCCCTTCTCTTATCTCAAACCCATTCTTTACGGGCCAAATTTCTTTCTTAAATATACCTCCGTCATCACCACCAGGCCAATCAAACCAGCTACTAAGAAAAAACTGGCAACCAATAGACTGGTTTCCGTTTTCAGGAACCATACACTGCCGGCTTGCACCAACAATAAAATCAACCCTAAGCGGAACATCAAATCGGCGCTGTAATGATTGGCAGCATCCCATCGTTCTTGACTTTTCATCGAACTGCCGGTGCGGTATCCGTACAGTCCGTTGATGTTCTTTGGCGGGTATTGTTTGAATAAAATAGCAATGACCAGGAACAAAGGCCCGACCATTAAATGTATAAAATTCAGATTTTCCATTATTTAGAATTGAATAACCCCAGTTAAATCAGGATTGATGGCAATCGCTTTTTCATAATCAATCAAAGCATCTTCTTCTTGTCCCAGCTCTTTGTACAGAATGGCACGGTTGATGTAGCCTTCAGCATATTCAGGATTGAATTCGATGGCCTGACCGTAATCGGCTAAAGCTTCGGCGGTTTGCCCCAATTCGCTGTATAAATTACCTCGGTTGTTAAATGCTTCTGCTTCAGTAGGATAAATTTCGATCAATTTGCTGTAATCATCAAGCGCTGCTTGGTTATCGCCGAGTTTTTTGTACAAAATCGCTCGATTGAAATAAGCTTCAGGATTGGTGGGCGCAATGACGATGGCTTGGTTGTAATCCTCCAGCGCTTTTTCTGGTTGATCCAAGTCGTCCAGCATATTGCCGCGGTTGATCCAAGCATTGACGTCTTTTGGGGTCAACTCAATTACTTTGGAATAATCCTGAAAGGCCTCCTTGGGATAACCGACCGCATTCAACAAGTTGCCGCGATTGAAAAAAGCAGCTGCGAAATCTGGTTTCAAATGGATGGCCCGATTGTAATCGTCAAGGGCTTCTTGATAGCGGTGCAAATCGGCCAGTAAATTGGCGCGACCAAGATAGGTGTCGACATAATCAGGACGCAAGGCAATGGCTTCATCAAAATCAGCTAAGGCCTCTTGGGCATAACCATAATGCCGCCACAGCAGCGCCCGATTTAGAAAAACAGCCGCGTCTTTCATACCCAATTCAATCGCTTGCGAGTAATCTTCTAATGCTTCTTGGGGCTGATCCAATTCGCTATACACCAAGCCCCGATTGAAATAAGCATCGGCATCGACAGGATTTAGCTCGATGGCTTGTCCAAAACTCGCCAAAGCTTCCTCATGCCGACCTAGAAACACCAACAAATTTCCCCGGTTGTTGTAAGCCGCCATATCCAGCGGATTGAGCACTACAACCTGATCATAATCGGCCAATGCGTCCTCGTATTGGCGGGCCTCGGTCAGCAGAATAGCCCGATTGAAGTGGGCATCAGCGTGCAAAGGATTATTTTCGATGATTTCGTTGTATTCTTCTAAGCTTGGTTTCGGTTGCATGGACATGATGGATATGAAGGTTTTTGAAAGGCGAAGATAGAAGGAATGCCGAATTTTTGGATAGGGATAACTAAACTTGGCTTCTTTTTCAGCAACACAAAAGAACTGCATCATTAACAGCGACCTTCCAGAAGTCGATATCGGCAAGGTCAGAAGGAAAAAAATATAGGCGTGGTTGCGACTTATTTAACCCGCAACTTCAGACTGTCTTTTTTCAAGGTGTCTTTTTTCATCATTGATTTACTGAGCGAATCACGCCAAATCAGGGAATCACGAATCATGGTCGTTTGTCGTAGTTCGAGTTGTTTTTGTTTGGCATCCACCTTCAGGTACAACCAACCAAGGGCAAACAAAACCCCTATATTCATTACGATTAAAAAAACCAGGAACTGTTTTCCAAATCCGTAAGCTAGATTATCAGCGTTGTTGGACATATGCTAGTTTGTATTTTGCTTTGCGAAGGATGAATGTGATGAAGAATCAAAAATTAAGGTAGCGTTCGATTCACCAAACGACCTACTAAAGCGTTGACGATGAACAATAGCCAAATGCCTCCAAATAGATACGCCCAATCTCGGGTAAAAAGCACCAATACGCCGGCCTGGATCAAGGAAAAAAAGGCATAAGTAAGTACGGCTTGACCATTGGCCTGCCAAAATTCGGAAAAAGTATCATGGGCAGTCGTATCCTCTTGTCCGTAGGTATAAGGCATTCGGACATTGACAAATTGCGCTATGTTTTGCAAAAGATCCGGAAATGTCCCTTTTTTCTCTTTGATGGCTTGACCTACTTCGCCAATTCTATGTTCTGTAAGTTGGTCAATCAAGGCTTTGCGCACCCGGTCTTCCTGGAGCCGCTCGTAAGCTGGGAATGAAGTGCCCGTTACCTCTTTTTCCAAATCCAGTAAGCGATCATATTCGCCAGGTTTGGTTGCGGCTTTGAAAGAAACAGGGAGGATATCGACGAGAAT